>NZ_JCBDGG010000013.1:0-129376 GCF_059833835.1 Vibrio sp. R15-SG3-ISO1B
TTCCCACAAACTCAACAACCAGTTCCCTGCCACCTCATTCAACCTCGTCTTGGCATCCAGTGGCGACTTGGCAAACTTGGTCGCCACCGGGCAAGTCGATTTTGCCTTTGGTGTGGATTACGAACGCATCGACGACCCACACATCGCCTACCAACCCTTAGGCAAAATCCGCATGATGTCAGTATGCAGTGCGGATCATAAGCTCAGTCAGTTGCGCCGAGTATCCGACGATGAGCTGCGCAATGCCATGCAAGCGGTCATGGTGTATCTTAATGAGAAAGACAACCCAGAACTTCAGCCTTTTTCATTGCGACACATCGGTTTTTCAAGCTTCGATTATATGCTCAAAACCATTATGGAAGAGGACGCATGGGGCGTGTTACCTGAACCCTTGATTCGCCATTTGTTGCGTCAGCAAAAGCTCTCGGTCATCAAACATACCTACGGACTTACTCAGGAAGATTACTGCATGTTTACGTCTGCGGGCATGGCGGAGCACCCAGGGATGACTTGGCTTGCGGATCGCCTCAATGAATATTTGTTTGATTTCTAAATCGACCGACAGCCAGCGTCAAATTTATTGACACATAATTTTCTTGTTAACCAGCTGATTTATAATAAAATATTTACCAACACTTCCTTTCACCCTTCGACCATGCACATTTCTCAGTTGTTTAAATGTCCACTTGAGTAAAAACTATAAGCGTGTTTACGACAGAGATGATGTTATGTGTGCTCAAACCAGCTTGAATGAAAAACGAATACTGACCTTTTCAGCCCTTATTGCGTCTGGCTTTGCTGTGGGTGGTTTGGTACTCGGTTCATTGGTTGGATCACTGGTTATCGTCTTTGACGGCGTCTACTCACTTGTTAGTTTACTGTTAACTTTATTGTCGCTCGCGGTATCACGTTACATTCAGAGCCCACAGAAAAGTCATTTTCCTTTTGGTAAAGCGGTGTTAGAGCCGGTGGTCATCGCCATCAAAGGAGCGGTTATCTTATCGATTGTTGGGTATTCGCTGTACTCCGCACTCATCGCTGTTGCGAATGGCGGCCGCGAGGTTGATCCTTCGATTGCGACTCTGTTTGGCATCGTGAACGTCATTGGCTGTGGTTATGCATGGTGGATGATCGCGAAAAAATCTCAGCGTTTTTCCTCTGGCCTGATTGAGGCGGAAGCCAAGCAGTGGCAAATGGATACACTGCTTAGTGTCGCGGTTACGCTCGGTTTCTTACTCGCTTTGGCGCTAACTTATTCGCCGTTCGCGCACTACGCAGTATACGCAGACCCGATGATGATGATTGCCATGTCGTTTTACTTTATCAAAGTACCGTTTGATATGATTCGCGATGCGATGCGAGAACTACTGATGATGGCACCAAGCAATGAAATTCTGCGCCGCGTGGACAAAGAAGTGAGCGCCCTTGACGCGCAACTTAGCTCGCAACTTGAAGTCGCTGGCGTGACGAAAGTGGGTCGAGAACTGCGTGTCCGCCTCGATGTTACCACCGACCAGAAACAGCTAAAAGTCTCGGAGTTGGACACCATGCGTCAAGTGCTGAAAACCAAACTCGCCTCGCTGTCGTTGGATTTACAGCTCTCCATGAACATCGCACGTTGAACATCGCCACTTCAGTACAGAACCGCTCAAATAAGGATACCTCGCTAAGGCGAGGTCTCTCTTTTGTTTCTCTTCTCTTTTTTACTTCTTTTTTTTCTTGTCATACCCAAGGGTGACAAGCCTAGATAAGCAATCGAACTACTTGCGCAGAGCGTTAAGTTTGGCCTGCGCAATACCAAAGATGGTGTCAATCGGGTAGCTGCCCTCATCGCTCGGCTGACCAGCAGCTTTGCCGGTAAACAACTCAATCGCCTCCGTCACATGATCAATCGCCCAAATGTTGAACTCGCCTTTCTCCACCGCTTTGACAATGTCAGGACGCAGCATCAGATTGTGCATATTTGAGCGAGGAATGATCACCCCTTGATTTGGCGAGCGACCTTTGATGGTACACACATCAAAGAAGCCTTCAATCTTCTCGTTCACGCCACCAATCGGTTGAGACTCGCCAAATTGGTTCATCGAACCGGTGATCGCAATATCCTGACGATTGGGCTGCTTAGAAAACGCCGACACCACCGCGCAGAACTCCGCCATGCTGGCGCTGTCGCCATCTACCCCGCCGTAGGACTGCTCAAACGTAATCGTGGTGCTGAGCGGCACTTTCGCGGTTTTACCAAACACCGATGAGAGATAGGCGGTTAAAATCATCACGCCTTTGGAGTGAATGCTGCCACCAAGGTCGACACTGCGCTCAATATCAATCACATCACCATCACCATAACAGGTGGTGGCGGTGATGCGATTCGGCGCGCCAAACATGTACTCGCTGGTACTGAGCACCGACAACGCATTGACCTGACCGACCGCCTCGCCTTCCACTCGAATCAGAGTTGTGCCGTTGGTGAACCCTTCCATCACGGTGTCTTTCAAACGGCTCACTCGCATCTCTTGATTAGCCAGTGCCTCTTCGACGTGGCTGACGCGTATCATATTGGAGTTGGCTTGACGCGCGACGTAGTTCGATTCACGCAACAAATTGGCGATATTGGCCGAATGGAGTGATAACTTGGTTTGATCGCCCGCCAATCGTGAACTGTGTTCGATGATGCGCGCAATCGCTTTGCGGTCACAATGCAGCATACTGTTGTCGTTCACGACACTTGAAATAAAGCGCGCATAGTGCAATTCCGATTCAGGCGTGCGCGTCATCTCATCTTCAAAATCGGCGGTGACACGGAACAGTTCGCTGAACTCAGGATCGTAGTGTTGCAGCAACTGATAGGTGCGATAGTCACCAAACAGGATAATTTTTACATCCAAAGGAATCGGCTCAGGATCGAGTGAGACGGCGCCGGTGAGTGTCACCTCTTTCTCTAGCGCCGTTAAACTGAGCTGACGCGCCCTTAACGCCCGCTTAAGCCCATCCCACACATAGGGCTGTTCTAACACCTTTTGCGCATCCATCAGCAATACACCGCCGTTGGCTTTGTGCAAACTCCCCGCGCGTATCAACGAGAAGTCGGTGAAGACTGTGCCTTTAAAGGTAGCGGTTTCGATGTAACCGAACAAAGTGTGGTAGTTCGGATTCTCTTCCACCACAATGGGGAACTTACTCTCTTTACGGCTTACCAAAACGTTAACCTTGTAACGGCGAGGCAATTTTTTGTCCAGTGAAGCCGCGGCCACCTCTCCTTGCTCAGCGCTCTGCTCAAGAAAGATGTCGGCATTCTCGACGATGTCTTGTGAAAGTTCACTCAGGTAGGATTTGATCTCTGGGTATCCTGAGTAATCCTTTTTCAACTGTTTGATAAAGTGCGTAATCACATCGAGTGTCACGTCATCATTGAGTTTTTTGATTTTTTCGCTGTAGGCTTCTTCCCACTCGGTGAGCTGACGCACCATGTTTCTCAAGTTGACTTCAAGCTCATCAATGGTCGCGCCGAAGTACTCCTGCTCTTTTTTGCTCAGTGCATCAAACGACTCTTCGGTGTGCATCTCTTCGCCGTTCATCGCAACAAACTGATAATCGCCTTGCGTCGTGATGGTAAGACTGATGCCTTTGGCTTTCGCTTCTTTAGTAATACTGGCAAGCTCAGCTTCTTGCTTGGCGGCCAATTGGTTTTTCAATTTGTCCGCACGGCTGTAGTAGAGTTCGTTATCAAACGCGAGAGGCATCGCATTGACTAACTTGCCCATCAACTTTTCAATGTCTTGCTTTAATCGGCTGCCGACACCACAAGGGAGCTTCAACACTCTTGGCGTACGGATATCCTCGAAATTCGCCACATAGCACCAATCGTACAACGCACTCTCATCGTGTTTGTGGCGGTTGAGGTAACGTAAAATCATGGTGCGCTTGCCCAGTCCATTCTGGCCAATCGCATAAATGTTGTATCCCTTCTCCTTGATCGACATCGCAAACTCTACCGCTTTCTGCGCGCGCTCTTGACCGACAATCTCATCAATAGGGGCCAACTCTTTGGTTGATTTGCTGTCGAGCTTTTCTAGCTCCGCAAAATGATACAACTGGCTCGCCTCAAGTCTTTGAATAGCCATAGTTCGGTCCTTCATTGTTATTGTTCTGTTTCCTTAGTTTAGGTCAGTTTTATTTAGTTTTTAGTGACTTACACAGTATTCACGTTCAACTGCTCAAATAACCATCAAATCGCCCCAACAAAATAACAAATGATAACCATTTGCATATAATAATCAATTGCATTTAAATACGCAGTGTGCCGTTTAATGTGGAGTGATATCAATGGATTTACAGCAATGCTGGACACACTATCTCAAAGCCGAACAATTGCTGGAGCAAGGACATTGGCCTGAAGCCTATTACCTGTACGATCAAGTGTTGGCCTACCTACCCAGCCATGTCCAACAGGCGATGGAGGATGACAACACCAAGCCATGCCAGTTTCGCTGTTTGACGACAGCATTACGAAATGCCGCCATCACACAATCAGAAATCCTCAACAAAATGGGGCAACATCAACGTGCCTTTGAACTGCTCAACCAAACCTACGCCCAACTTCAGTTTATGTCGATTGAGTCCAACCCATTGGTTGAGGCCATCAGTCATATCCTGCACCACCAGTGCGAGGATCTGCTCCACCATATGACCGCATTTTGCAGTGCTCAGCGCAGTGCACAATGGATGCTAGAACTACAAGAGATACAAAAAGCCCATCACCACTTTGCCACGTTGAAGAGAAGAGTATTTGACAAAACCCTAAATGCAGCCATCGAAGTTCATTAAATTAAATATCTACACCTTGATACGGGAAAATAAATATTAAAACTGAAATCAAATTATTATTTAACCTGCGTTTTTATCCAAAAAATTCGACTCATTCCTCATAATTAATTCAGTGTTACAATTGCCAATATCATTAATAGTTCTTATCGAAATAAAATATATTGACTTCTTACTTGATTTGATGAAAATCATAGCTATCATATTTGGGAGTCAACCGATGAGTTGTGATAAAAGTAAACTTGATTTAAGCGCGCTTCGAATATTTTTGGAAGTCTATCGTACTGGTTCAATTACCGCCGCCGCGGATAAACTGGATATGACCCAACCGGGTGTCAGTACTGCCATAAAACGCTTGCAAAACCAGATCGGGGCCGCCTTGTTTGTTCGCCAAGGGCGCTCTATCACTCCTACGCAAAAAGGCATTAACTTTGCGGAACAACTGAAACAATCCATTTACTTATTAGATGATGCGGTTGACTCTCTTTCTGAATTTACTCCCGCACAACATCGCACATTTAAAGTATTAGTTAACGAAGCAATGCTAAATATTTTACATCCAGCGATAGAGCGAGATAACGAACTCAAAAATATTACAATCGAACTGCATCCTATTCCTATTTCCGAAGAATTATTAGAAGAACAATTGAGCTTAAGTCAATTCGATTTAGCTATCGATATTTATGTGCCGCAGAATAAAGCGTTTATGAGTGAATTGTTAATTGAGGATCACTGCGTGGTAGCGTGTCGCCAAGATCATCCACGTATTCATGATCACATCAACGAAGCGCAGTTTTACGCTGAGAAGCACATCATTATGATGATGGAGCGCGGCAGTATGTCGCTTGCTCAGCGATTCACTAAATCTTACATCCCAACCCGCGACATTAGCTCCGTCAGTGACTCTCTGCTTGGCGCTTTGCATCTCGCTAGTATGTCGGATTGCTTGTGCACGTCCAGTTACCTACTGGGCCAACAAGTCGAACACCGTTTAGGCATCAAACTGCTCCCTTACCCACTCGACAGCATCTCTATCAACCATACGATGATCTGGCACCGCCGAGACAGCAACTCCGATGCCGGTATTTGGCTGCGCGAAAAAATTAAGCAATACATCGCGAGCGCCAAACACTGAGTTTGGGTCAACGTTCTTACAAAGCAACGCGGCGCCTCAGGCGCCGCGTTTGATTTTGGATTGTTCTCAACCCAATAACACCCGTTACCAAGTCACAAAATAGTTAATTACCAAGGCGTTGACCACATCGATGAAAAATCCGCACACCAAAGGCAGAATGATAAACGCCTTATGCGCGGCTCCGTATTGCTGCGTCACCGCGGTCATATTGACAATCGCGGTGGCGGTCGAGCCTAAGGTCACCCCACCAAAACCGGCGCACATGACAGCTGCTTCATAATCTTTGCCCATCGCGCGGAATACCACCCAGACGGTAAACACAATCGACAACAAGACTTGAGCACTCATGACCACCGCAAGGTAACCCACGCTGCCTTGCAGCTCCCACAATTTGAGGCTCATCAGCGCCATGGTTAAAAACATCCCCAAGCAGATATCTTGGATAAGTGAGAGCCCTTTTTCGGCGTCTTCGGCGTAAGTGTTAAACTCCTCGCTGCGCAGCTTGGTCAAAATCCAGCGACCTAAGTTACCCAGTACAATACCGCCTATCAAACACGCCACAAACATGGGTAGCTTGAGCCCCGCCGCCTCTAGCGACAAATCCAAAAAGTAGCCAATAATCAAAGAGACATTCAGCCATAGCCAAGCGCGCAGCACACCAAAATAATCCACCGAGATGTCTTTTTTGCTGCTGGTGTGCGCCATACCGATGTCCAAGTCGTGAGTGGTGTTGGCGCTGATGGCGTGTCGCTTCATCAAGTACGCCGCAATCGGGCCGCCGATGACACACGCCGAAATCAAGCCTAGCGTGTTGGCAGCAATGCCGAGTTCCATCGCATTAGCAATACCGAGATCGTCAATAAAGGTGGGCGCCCACGCAACGGTAGTGCCTACGCCACCAATCAGCGAAATCGAACCTGTCATTAACCCTGCTTTCGGGTCAAAACCAAACAAGGTCGCCACGCTGATACCGAGTACGTTTTGCAGTACGATGTAGACGCTCGCCAGCAGCAACAATACCATCAAGGGCTTACCGCCATTGAGCAAACTGTCGATGTCTGCTTTAAGGCCAATTCCGGCAAAAAAGTAGAGCAGCAAAATGTCACGCACCTGCAAGTTGAACTGGATCTCTTTCCCAAACAGGTAGTAGACCAAGGCGACCACCAAAGTACAGATAAAGCCGCCAATCACCGGCTCAGGTAAACTGTATTTCTGCAGCACACGACTGCGCGATAAGACGAACTTACCGATAAAAAGTAGGATGATAGCGATAGTGAAGGATACAAAATCCACCACTTCGATGGTGTCGATCACCGATGTCTCCGATAGGGCCATATTACTCTCTGTTTGCCTCTTGTGGGTGAGTGCCTTGATAGATGAAATGCGCCAGCTCTGGGTGTGTCATTACTTGTTGGTAACCGTGTTCAATCAGCCGCGTGACCTGCGCTTCTTTGAGATGAAAATCGGTCGGGATGGACTGAACAAATGCCTGGTCCTCCGCCGTTGAGAGATTGATATCGACAAACAGATAGCGCCTATCAGGCTGCTGCGCTTGCCATTCATCCAAAATCATACTGAGGTAGGTTTTGGACAAATCGTTGTAACGGTGGATCTGCACGTCACTGGCCGAACCCAATAGATTCGCCATTGTCGGCTCTTGCTTTTGATGGCCGATTTCCCAATCTGGACGCACCGCAGCATCGACCGAAATCACCACCACGGTTTGCAGGCGATCTTTCTCAGCAACTAAGCCAAAATCTTGGGTCGTCACTAAGTCATACAGGGCGTGCAGCCCGAGGTTGTCACTGATGCCACCATCGACCAAATGCAGATATTGATAACGCTCTCTGTCCTCAAATTTTTTCAGCGAACGATTGGTGGCGCTGTGTAAGGTACGGTGCCGACTCTGCGCGCTGTAGAGCGCTCTCTCACAGCCGGGATAATTCTCGAGCAGGACAGGTGAGAACAGCAGAGGAACAGCACTGGACGCTGTGACAGCGTCACTAATTGAGTAGCTATTTAAGTCGGAGCAAATGAGGTCAAAATACTCCTGGGTAAATGAAAAACGCGCGCCGGTCGAGAGATCGGTGGCATTGATAATGATCATCGGCCCTTCATCGCGTAGCGCCGAGAAGGTGGTATCTTGGAAAATATGCGTGTTGTAATAGTCCGCCGCCGCGGCCGAGCGCGCATGTTTGGAGAACCAGTACTCGGGGCTCATGACGATGTCTTTCAAACTGGTCGTCACATCTTTGTACAAAAACGCCTGTTCAAAATCGTCAAAAATGGCCTCACCGTACAAGCCGTAATAGGCAGAGGTAAAACTGCCGCCAGAGACAGAGCTGATGGCGTTAACCTGATCGAGCAAGCGATGGGTTTGCCCTTGGTACTCATAGCGGTAGTCACGCAGTCCTTTCATGACACCGTAGGAAAACGCCGCTGCACGAGTGCCACCGCCAGAAAAGCTCAACAACACCACCGTATTGTCTGGCAGCGTGGCCATTTTTTCGCTCACCGTATAACGCGGTTCAGCCGAACTCGTCAGTGGTTGGTTGGTTTTTTCGGGGATCGATGAGCAGCCAGCCAAAGCAATGGCGCTACACACTACCCAAGCGTTGGGTTTCATGTCAATTCCTTGGAGAAGAAAGCCTCACTGCCCATGAGGAGGACCAGTACTCATCGAGCAGTAAGACTTTGATTAATGGTTAGGTTTACCCGCGTTATTGCACCGACCAATCACCACCGAGCGATTTGTACACCGCCACGGTCGCTTGCGCCGCTTGTAGCTTGGCGGCTACTTGACGATCTTGCATCACGCGGTGCTGACGCTGGGCGTCCAGCAGCGCAATGTAGTCAATCAGCCCCGCGCGATAGAGTGACTTGGCTTTATCCAGCGCCCGATCGGTCGCCTGCATCGCAATGTCAATTTGATCGCGGTTTTGTTGGCTGCGGCCATAGGCAAATAGCGTCGAGTCCACTTCAGCAATCGCACTGTTGACCGTGTGCTCGTAGCGAAGCGCGGCGTTGTTCAACCGAGATTCCTGAATCTCTACATTCGCTTTGCCGCGTCCGCCATCAAATACGTTCCAGCTCACGCCGGCACTGCCCGCCCAACCAAAGGAATCACTTTTAAACAGATCATCAAAGCTGCCAGCAGAGACACCTGGGGTGCCCGTAATAAAGAACTTCGGATAGCGATTGGCCATCGCTGCGCCGAGCTCCTCATTGATGGCGGCCATATCACGCTCCGCGATACGAATGTCCGGGCGGCGGGTCAGCAGTTCCGACGGTAAACCAACCGGAATCAAACCTTGCAGCTCAGGCACATCCTGATGCGTCGCTAACTGGGTATCGATTTGAGTCAGCGGCACACCGAGCAAAATCGCCATGCGATGCTTATGTACCTGCTCCGCAATCTCTAACTGCGGAATGATCGCCTGCGTGGCCGCCAGCATGGCTTCGGCTTGCGATTGGTCAAGCGCCGAGCCGTAGCCACTGTTCACCACACTCGTCACCAACTTGAGGGTCTTCTTTTGATCCTCAATGTTCTCAAGCGCCAATTGCTTGCGCTCATGGGCGCCGCGATACTGCAAGTAGTTGTGAATCAGATCCGCGCTGAGCGCCAGATTCAACCCTTCACGGTAGATCTCGGCTTGTTCGACACGAATTTTCGCCGCTTCCGATTGCTTATCAATGCGGCCAAACAGATCCAACTCCCATGAGAGATTCGCGCCTAAAGCGAATCCGTCATGTTGATTGTCCATCAAGGTCATCGAACCGAGCCCCGGAGCAATGTTGTCAAGCCCCGGCACGCTTTGACCAAGCGGGTTAAGGATCGGGCCTAGCGCCGAATCGTTCTTACTGAACTGGTAGTTGTAGTACCCTGCGCCCACATTGACGGTGGGCACTTTGAACGACTCCACAATGGTTTGGTACGCATTAGCCATTTGTATGCGCTCTGCTGCCGTTTTCAGGTGGATATTTTGCTGCTGCAACTGTGCCACCAATTGATTGAGCGTCTCATCACCGAGGGATTGCCACCACAAATCTTGGGTTGCTTGCTCACTGTGCTCGGCGTTGAGGTAAGTCTCGGCCAAGGTCATACTTGGCGCTTGGTAATCGGGGCCGACTGCACAGGCCGAGAGCGATAACGCCATCGCAACAGGCAGCAGTTTGAAAGTAAAACGTGTCATCATGATCATTGCCCTGCTGGTTGGGTATCGAAGTTAAACGCGTCATCGCCGCGCGTCGGTTCGTCTTTGGTGGTGAGCATGTACACCGCAGGCATCACCATCAGTGACAGCACGGTAGCCGCGGCTAGACCGCCGATAATGGTGGCTGCCATTTGGTCAAACAGCAGATCGCTCATCAGCGGAATCATGCCTAGCGCTGTAGTCAACGCGCCCATCGAGATCGCCATGGTGCGGTTAAGCGTCGCGGTTTTGACCGCATCGGCCAAGCCAAGCCCCGCTTTGCGCTCAAGCTCAATTTGATCCATCAAGACAATGCCGTTTTTGATGATCATACCGGTCAAAGTGACCGCGCCAATCAGCGCCATAAAGCCAAACGGTTTATCAAATGCCACCAGCGAGAACACCGCCCCTGTTGCAGCCAGTGGAATGGTCGCGAGGATGATGATCGGCTGTTTAAAACCGTTAAACATCGCCACCAAGATGATGATCATGATGATCATTGCCTTAGGCAGTTGCATCAAAATATCGGTCACCGCTTTGTGCTCATCGTAATACTCACCGCCCCACTCCATGGAGTAACCGTCTGGCAGTTCAATTGCTTCAATGCGATCTTTCACCGCGTCACGCACTTGGGCTGGCGTGGCATGGCGAGCGACACCCGCTTGCGCTGTAATGGTTTTCACTCGGTCGCGGCGCCAAATCATCGACTCCTCTGGGTAGAATTCGAAACCATCCACCACCTGACCAAGCGGCACAGTGTGCAAGCCAAGAATCGATTTCACTGGCAAGGTTTCGAGCGACGCCATAGTGCGCTCTGTCGCGCGAACTTGAATGGGGATCAGTTCGTCGTTGAGGTTCATCATGCCAACCGTCAACCCGTCGGATGCACGTTTCATCGCCAGCGCAATGTCGGCACGGTTAATACCAGCGCGGCGCGCTTTGTCTTGGTTGATAACCGGCTTCATCACTTGCGTCTGCTGGCGCCAGTCGTCACGCACATAACGTGCGTCTGGGTGGCTAGCAAAAATCACCTGAGCCTGCTCAGATAACCCATGCAGCACATTGGCATCTGGCCCTGAGAAGCGCGCTTCGACGGCAAACTTATCAGACGTCGCAAGCTTCAAGGCGCGAAAACGTGGCTGCGCATTCGGGAACTGCTCCGCAAGGTAGCGATCACCACGAGCGACCAGATCTTTAATGCCGTGAAAATCGTGCGTATTAATGAGGATCTGCCCATAAGCCGCATCCAATGGCTCCGGTTCCACCGTCACTGAGAAGCGCGGCACGCTTGCACCCACCGCCGTCGAAATGCTTTCGACTTCAGGCTGAGCGAGCAGCCATTGCTCGATTTGGCGCATATCACTGGAGGTCTGCTCGACTTTCGCACCATTCGGTAGCCAGTAATCCAGGAACACGATTTCACGATCCGATTGCGGGATGAAGTTCAATCCAACAAACGGCACTAACGCAATCGTCACGAGAATAGTTGGCACTAGGGTTGACAACGCCTTTTTCGGGTTATCGACAATCCAGCCAGTGATCTTCGCCAGTCGATGACTGCTGCCCTCGCCCTGCTGCGCTTTTTTACTGGGTTTGATAAACAACCAACACATCAAGGTGGTAAACACCATGGCGACTAGCCAAGAGAGCAGCAATGAGGCTGCGATGATGTCAAACACCGACTCTGCAAATTCCGCCGCATCCGTCTGGGAGAACACCACAGGACTTGCGCCCATGATGGCAATCACGGTCGCGCCAAGCAGAGGGATGGCGGTCTCTTTGAACGACTCCATCGCGGCAACAGTGCGATGCACGCCTTTGTTGATTTTGACAATCATCATATCGGTGATCACAATCGCGTTGTCCACCAACATACCGAGCGCCAAAATAAAGGTGCCAAGTGAGACGCGGTGCAAATCAATCTCACGCACGTTCATGTAAATCAAGGTCAGCAGAATGGTCAGGATCAAGCTACCGCCGACAATCGCCGCACTTTTGAATCCCATAAAGACCAGCAACACGATGAAGACAATCGCCACGCTCTCGGCCAAGTTGCCAACGAACTCATCGATCGACTTCTGTACCTCTTCTGGCTGATAAGCGACGGTGGATACACTCACACCCAGAGGCAGTTCAGCATTAAATTGCGCGATCATCTCGGTGATGGTATCTCCAAGCGCGACAACGTTGATGCCATCAACCGGACTTACCGCCAAGGTCACTGCTTGTTCGCCGTTAAAACGGCTTTGAGTGAGCGCCGGCTCTAGATAGCCCATCGTCACATCCGCGACATCGCCCAAGCGAATCAAACCCGTGCTCAGCTCGCTGACGCCGCCTTTGATCACCAAGTTTTGAATGTCATCGATGGATTGAAACTCACTGCTCTGCTCGACGCGAATACGCTGTGAACCCGCATCAAAACTGCCAGCATCAAAAGTCGTGTTTTGTGCGTTGAGTTGATTCAAAACTTGAGTCACTGACAAGCCATACTGCGCCAAGCGCTCATCGGGCATATCAATGTGCACCACGCGCTTTTGCACGCCGTGTAGCTCAATCTTTTTGATACCAGACACAGCTTTCAGTTGGCGCTGCAAGGTCTCGGCGTAGCGACGCAGCTCTTCCGGTTTGGCGTCGTCGCCATGAATGGCGAACAGCATGCCGTAGACTTCTGAAAACTCGTCTTGCACTATGCTGATCTGCGCAGTGGATGGCAGCAGCAATTTGACATCATTGATCTTGTGACGCATCAAGTCCCAAAGCTGAGGTAACGCTTTGGAATTGGTTGACTCGTGTAGATCAACAAACACCATCGAACGCCCCGGAACAGAAATGGAGCGCAGCTTATCCAACGCGCCGATTTCTTGCAGCTTGGTCTCTATGGTGTCGGTGACTTGCTGCTCGACCTCTTCAGCGCTCGCACCAGGATAAAGCGTTACCACCACGGCGGTTTTGACAGTAAAACTGGGATCTTCGAGCTTGCCAAGATCAAAATAGGAAAACAGACCGGCAATCACGCTCAACGCAGTAAAAAACAGCACAAAGGTGCGCTGTCGAATAGCAAATTCGGCTAGATTCATCATGCTTGCATCTCACCCTTAATCTGCTCGAACCAAAACATTCGCCACTTTTTGTCCATCAGACAAATAGTGCGTACCGCTCACCACCACCTGCTCACCTGCCGAGAGTTGTCCGTCAACACACGCAGTATTGGCATTGAGTGAACGAACGGCGACAGCGCGCTTCTCAACCTGCTGATCACGGATGAGGTGTACGTGCAGTGTGTCTTGCTCGCCCATCAAGGCCGAGTAAGGCAAGCAGTAAGCCGGTACCTGCTGAGCGTTAGTGGTCGACACAACAACAGATTTACCAATAAAGAGTTCGTCACTTGGCTCAGACAGCGCAAGTTTGACCGTGTAGGTTTGTTTAATAAGGTGAGGAAACGGTGCTATTTCGGTCACTTTGGCCGCACGCTGAGCCTCGCTGCCGTACCAGCTTAATGTCGCCTCTTGGCCAGTGTTGATAGAGGCAATCAAGTTTTCCGGCACATCAATTTCCACTTGCAGCGCGTTAGGGGTTTGCAAGCCAATCACCGCCGCGCCCGGCAGCACTTGTTCAAATTCATCATACGCAATACGGCCCACTAGCCCAGAAAACGGGGCGCGCAACTCGGTGTAGCGCAACGCATCTTGCGCGCGCTGAATGTTCTTCTCCACCACTTTGACCATCGCCGCCGAACGCTCATACGCACTCATAGCACGATCAAGATTGACACTGGCGATCGCGTCATCGGCGCGCGCTTGCTTAACGCGTTTCAGTTCATTGCTGGCAAGAGCGTGCGCCGACTTAGCTTCCAGCATCTTCGCTTCTAGCTCTTCAAGCGCGACTTGGTAGTCATGCTTATCCAGTGTGGCGAGCAGTTGGCCTTTTTCAACGAAGTCGCCTTCATCGACCAGCAGCGTCTCTATGGTGCCAGCCACGCGAAACGACAGCCCTGCGCTATTTTGCGAGCTGATGATGCCATTAAAGTGCTTGAGGGTTTGCGAGAAAGGGCTTTTAAGCTCAACCACCTGTACGGTGGTTTGCTCTACGGCAGTCGACGGCAGGGTCACCTCGCCTTCACTGCACGCGGTTAAGCCGAGCGCCATCGCCACCAGTAAACTGTTGTGCGTAAACGTATTCATGGGTTAGGGTCCTATTGGTATGTGAGCCACTGGCTCGTGACAATCGGTTGAGATTGAACGCACCGAAGCGGCCAAACCACTTCGGTGCGGGGGATAACGTTAGAAGTCGTAGCGGATACCAAGCGCTAGCTCGTCTTCTTTTTGCCACTTGTATTGCACATCGCTGTCAGACAAGTTGTTGAAGTTGTATGAGATATAGCCACGGAAGTTCGGCTGGAAGTAGTAGGTCGCATCAATCGCGATGTTATCGGCTGCGTCGCTCTTCTCACCGGTGTATTTGTTTTTCTCTTCTAGGTAGTTGTAGGTCGCAGTAAAGACCGCTTTATTCAGTGTGTACGACGCCGCGACTTCATAACCTGACAGATCCGACGCTTGTCTTAGGGTGCGGTTTTTGTCTTCACCATCGACATACGCAGCGGCGAAGTAGAAGTCACGGAACGCAACCGAGCCTGCGAGCATAAATTGGTCACGTTCAATCACGTAGCCTTGCTCATCAAACTCGTTGCCATCGGCATAACCTAGGCCAAGGTTGATACCAAACTCATCGATATCAAACGCGTAGGTGGTGGAGAGTGAATAACCATCCGCGTCATTGTTGTCGAATTTATCGAGTTTGCCTGTCGCATCTTCAGTAATACGGTCTGCAAAGCGGTACGAACCTTTCACGCCCAAGCCACCAAATTTACCGGTATAGGTGAGCATGTTGTCGGTGCGGTCAGCGATAGCGATTTTGTACGCCGCCGAGTTGCCGTGGTAAGCCATGATGTCGGTAAAGTCGGTGATGACGCCCAGCGCACCTTCGTTCTTACCGTAAGTCACTTCACCAAACAGGGAACCAAAGCCTGCGTATGCGTAACGGTTGGTGAGGTTATCTGCGTCAGTATCGGTCGCTTGACCTTGCTCATTGGTGGTGAATTCACCTTCGTAGAAGCCGATGCCGTAGAAGCCATTGGCCAATTCCGCTTTACCTAAGAAGTTAAGACGGATACGTGAGCGATCTTCGAATTCGCCGTCCATGACTGACGCGCGCGCTTCTGCGCGTCCACCCATTTGGATAGAGTTTTTACCGTCATTGTAAATTTCTGAAGCCGACACAGAGGTTGCCGTTAGCGATGCGATGGCCAAAGCCAAAAGTGTTTTGTTGCTGTTCATTTGTAAGCCCTCGAATAATTATTGGTAATTGAACGGTGTGCATAATAATTTTCGATAAGCGTGAAATACATAAAGCCAAATTTATTCAAAACATCTTCAATCGTTATGAATCTGATGAATTCTCGATCAACCCAATCCCTTCTTCTGATTTGAAAGCGCCACCATCGCCAAGAAGATCACATTTCCTCAGCAATCCCGCACCATTACATCTCCACTTGTTATGCAATGTATAACTGAGCATGCCTGTACGGTGATGAATCAAGATCACTAAAATGGCGCCAATCGCGCGCTCCAAGGCGCTTTTCTTCCCCTTGCAACCAAGACATCTTGATGACTATGACTCTCAGCTCGCCCCCAACGCCCATTGCTCGCTTATGTCTCTATCTGCTGCTTATTACCAGCCTGTATTCGAGCCATGTCACGGCGACGCCATATCGATTTCCCGATTTTTTCGGCATTGGTATTGGCAAAACACCGGAATATCACGGCGCCAAAGAGAGCATGACAGGCGCAGTACCCGGCGGACGCTACGCGTTTGAATCGGGAAGGTATATGGAGTGGTATGGGCCTTATGCGGGCATTAAAGTCAACACTGACTCACACTTTGAATATGGTCCCGCCGTGCTGTACAAACTGGGTCGAGATGAGGTCAAAAATTCGGCGGTGGATCAGCTCAACGCCATAGAGTCCGGCACCGAGTTGGGGCTGTTTGTCGGCTACAGCGTCGTGAACACCGACTACGCGTTACCGTTTCGCTATCGCGCTGGCGCACTCGCAAGCCATGCCTTTAGCGGTGACACCGAAGGCGCCAACATTAACCTCTACAACAGTGTCTGGGTGCCGGTTAACCAAGAAACGTTTGTCGGCGTTGGTGCGGGTCTGACTTGGGCCAACGGCGAGTTTATGCGCCACAACTTTTCCGTCAGTGACCAAGAGAGCCAATTGACCGGCATTGCGCCTTTTGCAGCCAGTGGTAGGCTACGTCAATACTACGCCTGGACGGGAGTAGTCCATCGCCTCAATCGCCACTGGGCACTGGGTGCAGGCGTCTATCTGCAGCAACTCACTAACGATGCCAAACACAGCACTATCACCGCTCAACAAGGGGACGATGTACAAGTGACGTACGGGATCGGGTTAGGTTACTTCTTTTAATTGAGGAAGATATTTAATTAAGGAACAAATAGCGTGAAATATACGACATCGACATTGCCTGTCACCCTAGACTCCATCATAGAGATTCGCTCCGTTCGCACCGCCCTGTTGCTACTTGGCAGCGTCCTATTAACAGGATGTAGCTCCAACAGCGCCACCAGCTCTATTTTGACTTCACTGTGGAAAAACGAAGACGCGATCATGGCTGAGCAAGAACGTTATCGCACCTGCATTATCCATGCTGGTGATACCAGCGCTGTCAATCAGCAAGCGCTCGCACTGATGGTCAACACCGCCTTTGAATCCGACTCCAATGAACTGAAGATTGAAGCGCTGCGTGCCTACTCCGCCGGGGTTTCTCATCAATACAAACGCTCGCAAAGCATTCAGCTCTATCGAGGTGCCTCCTTTGCGCTGTGCCAAGCCTATCAATCCGGCATGCTTAGCGAGCCCAAACGGTTCTCTCAATCGGTCGCGAAACTACTCACTCTGCTCACCCATAACGCGACATTAACGCAACTAGACGATGATCAACACACATTGACCCCGGAAAGTGAACGCACCTTCATGCAGTTGCAAAACGAACTCGCCCTGACACGCGATGAACTCGATAGCTTGATTGCGGAATCGACGACGCATGATGCCTACTTGATGGCGCAGCTCGCGATCACCACTATGGCTTTCCAAAGCCTAGAAAAAGAGTACCCCCATTTTTATGATGCTGAGGTAAAGCAAACGGACAGCCAAATGAGCAGTTACCAAGGGATCATCAGCGATTTGAAATCGGATATTCATCAGCTTAAACAGGCATCGGTGCTCGAATAGAGAGCGGACTCAAAAATAGTGCGAAATCGCCAGATATCGGGTGCGGATGTGTTCAATCAACAGCTTGACCTTGTTGGGCGGCTGGCGAGTAAAAGGATAGACGGCGTAAATGCCTAGCCGCTTAGCGACTTGTTCTGGGAAGAGGTCAACCAGCTGACCGCTGCGCAAATCATGGTAAACCAAGCAGCGCGGTACATAGGCAATGCCGTGACCACCGAGCGCCGCTTTGCGCAGAGCAGTGGCGTTATCGGTGGAAAAACTGCCGGAGACTTTAACAAAATAATGGCTCTGCTTGCCCTTGAACTCCCACTCACTGGCGCCCGTGGTTTGATAGGCGTATTGCAGGCAGTTGTGCTGCAACAGATCGCGAGGCTCAATCGGCTTGCCTTGTTTGGCAATATAGGAAGGGGACGCGCACACCACCCACTGCGAGTCTAAAATATGACGCGCGATCAGGCTCGAGTCTTCCAGGTAACCGGTGCGGATCACTAAGTCAAAACCCCCTTCCAGCAAATCGACAAACTTGTTATCCAGTGACATATCGACCGTTAAACCGGGGTGAAGATTGCAAAACTCCGCCACCGCATCAGCCAAGATCAAATCGCCCGAGATGGTCGGCACCGACATGCGAATGTGACCCGATATACTCTCGCCATACCCTGACACCGTATCGAGCGCTTCTTGCGCGGCTTGCTTCACACTTTTCGCACCTTGCGTCAGGGCTTTGCCCGCTTCTGTCAGGGTCAATTTGCGCGTTGTACGATATAAAAGCTGCACGCCGAGATCGTGCTCCAATCTTGCGATTCGTTTGCTAACTACCGAATTTGTCAGGTTATTTTGCTCTGCCACCTTGCTGAAACTGCCCAGTTCCACCACTTGAGAGAAGAGAATAAGATCGTCTGCGCGCATCGTATTATGTCATTTTTGGAATTAATCATTTTCATTATTTCCCTATACCGAGAAAAAGGAAAGCGATAAATTCACAATTAAGAAACAATTCAATCACAATGTAACGCCGTAAGGACATCGCCATGATCATTTCCGCCCCTACCGACTATCGCGCGGCCGCTCAACGTGCCTTACCTCCCTTTCTGTTTCACTATATTGATGGCGGCGCAAATCAGGAGCATACGCTGCGCCGCAACTGCGAGGATTTACAGGCCATTGCACTTAAGCAGCGGGTACTGCGCAACATGGAAGATCTGTCACTCTCTTGCGATCTGTTTGGCGACACCCTCTCGATGCCTATTGCTCTAGCCCCCGTCGGGCTCACCGGTATGTACGCTCGGCGTGGCGAGGTGCAAGCGGCGCGCGCCGCTGACAACAAAGGCATCCCGTTTACGCTCTCGACGGTGTCTGTCTGCCCAATTGAGGAAGTGGCCCCTGTGATGGCGCGCCCGATGTGGTTTCAACTCTATGTACTCAAAGATCGCGGCTTTATGAAACACGCTCTTGAAAGGGCCAAAGCGGCCGGCGTCACCACGTTAGTCTTTACCGTCGATATGCCCGTACCCGGCGCTCGATACCGTGACCGACATTCAGGCATGAGTGGTGACTACGCCGCGCTAAAGCGGGTCTGGCAAGCGACGTGTCACCCAAAGTGGGCATGGGATGTGGGTCTCAACGGTAAGCCGCATGATCTGGGCAATATTTCAGCTTATCGCGGTGAACCGACTCAGTTAGAGGACTACATTGGCTGGTTGGGGGCCAATTTCGATCCCTCCATCAGTTGGAAAGATCTCGAGTGGATTCGTGAATTTTGGCAAGGCCCAATGATTATTAAAGGCATTTTAGATCCTGAGGATGCCAAAGACGCGGTGAAATTTGGCGCCGATGGCATTGTGGTGTCAAACCACGGAGGACGCCAACTCGACGGCGTCCTCTCCAGCGCCAAAGCCCTCCCCGCTATCGCCGACGCCGTCAAAGGTGAGGTGAAGATCATGGTCGATTCGGGCATTCGAAGCGGCCTTGATGTCGTCAGAATGATCGCCCTTGGCGCCGATTGCACCCTGCTCGGTCGCTCATTTATTTATGCCTTGGCCGCGCAAGGTCAAGCCGGGGTTGAACACTTACTGAGCCTGTATGAAAGTGAAATGCGCGTCGCGATGACACTGACTGGCGCAAAATCACTTGCGGATCTCAATCTCGATGCGCTGAGCCAAATATAATCAGCAAACCGTGCAGCAAGACAGGCACCAAACGACATAATAAAAACAAGTGGTTAGGCCATGATAGCCCCACTCTACACAGCAGGAAGCGGATATGCCCAATACGTTAAACTCTCATCCTTATTCGGCCTTGATTGAGACGCTGAGCCAGCGCCTTGATAAGGATAGACTGATCACCGATGACGCCAAGCGCCTTGCGTATGGCACCGATGCCAGTTTCTATCGCTTGATTCCAAAACTAGTGGTCAAGTTGTCCAACCTCGATGAAGTGATTTGGGTGATCCGCACCTGCCGCGAGTTTGCGGTGCCCTTTACCTTTCGCGCCGCAGGCACCAGCCTTTCAGGCCAAGCGGTGTCGGATTCGGTGTTGATCACCTTGACCGATCACTGGCGCGGCCATGAGGTTATCGAAAATGGCGAAAAAATCCGCCTGCAACCCGGTGTGATTGGCGCTGACGCCAACCGTTACCTTGCGCCCTATCAGCGTAAAATTGGCCCCGATCCCGCCTCAATCAACACCTGTAAAATTGGCGGCATCGCAGCGAATAACGCCAGTGGAATGTGTTGTGGTACGGCGCAAAACTCCTATCGCACCATCGATAGCCTGACACTGGTTTTAAGCGATGGCACCGTGCTCAATAGTGCTGACCCAGCCAGTGTCGAGGCATTTAAACGCCAGCGCCCTGACATCATTGACGGCTTAACCCAACTGGTGGCAAAAACGCGCGCTAACCCCACACTCACCGAACGCATTCGTCACAAATATCGCCTAAAAAACACCACAGGCTACGCCCTTAACGCACTGGTCGATTTTGATGATCCGATTGAAGTGCTCGAACATCTGATGATTGGCTCAGAAGGCACCTTAGGCTTTATCGCAGACATCACTTACCACACCGTGGCCGATCACCCGTTCAAAGCCTCGTCGTTACTGGTGTTTGCTGATATCGAGACCGCCAGTCGCGCCGTCACGACTCTCTCCCAATCGCCCATTGCCGCCGTCGAACTGATGGATGGCCGCGCGCTGAAATCCGTCGCCGATAAACCGGGTATGCCCGACTTTATGTCGACACTGACCACGGACGCAGCCGCGCTGTTGGTTGAAACCCACGCAGAAAGTGCTGATCAGCTCGAGGCGCAATGTGCGCGTGTGATGGCGGCTCTGACCGATTACGCGATTATCGAATCGGTCGATTTTACCCGCGATGCGAACACCGTCGCCACGCTGTGGGGCATTCGAAAAGGCATGTTTCCTGCAGTCGGCGCCGTTCGTGAAGTGGGCACCACCGTTATCATCGAGGATGTCGCTTTTCCCGTTGAGCATTTGGCCCACGGTGTGCGCGATTTGCAGCAACTGTTCGATCGCTACCACTACGATGAGGCGATCATTTTCGGCCATGCGCTGGAAGGCAACCTCCATTTTGTTTTTACCCAAGGGTTTGATAGCCAAGAAGAGATCGCCCGCTATGGCGCATTTATGGATGACGTTGCCGAGTTGGTCGCGGTGAAATACCAAGGTTCACTTAAAGCAGAGCATGGCACAGGGCGCAATATGGCCCCTTATGTCGAGCTCGAATGGGGCCAGGACGGCTATCAATTAATGCAGCAAATTAAACGCTTGTTTGATCCCGACGGACTGCTCAACCCCGGCGTCATCATCAACGACAACCCCAACGCGCACCTTGAGGATTTGAAGCCGATGCCTGCGGCGGATCCGATTGTCGATCGTTGCATTGAATGCGGCTTCTGTGAGCCGGTCTGCCCATCGCGCACCTTAACGCTTTCCCCTCGCCAGCGGATTGTGTTGTATCGTGAGATCCAGCACCGCAAACGCCATCAACTGCCTAGCGCGCATGAGCTAGAGCAAGTGTTTGAACATCAAGGTTTGGATACGTGCGCCGCCACCGGACTGTGCGCCGATCGCTGCCCGGTGGGCATCAACACGGGTGATCTGGTCAAGCAACTGCGCAGTGCCAAGTATCAGTCCTTCACGCGGATTGCACGTTGGACAGCGGATCACTTCGCCACTACGACCACGTTAACCCGCGCCGCGCTGGGCGCAAACCGTATCGCCTCTGCCCTACTACGCCCTAACAATATGGCGGCGGTCATGAGCCAAATTCGCCGAATCACCAAAGGCAAAACGCCACAATGGTTAGCAGAAATTCCCACCGCAAACCGCCACCGCGTCAATAAGGCGATGGAACTCTTGGTCAAATCCGATAAAAAAGTGGTCTATCTGCCCTCATGCGCTTCAAGAACTATGGGCCAGCAAGCGGACAACCCAGACTCACGCAGCTTGACTCAAGTCACACTCTCGCTGATCAAAAAAGCAGGCTTTGAAGTGATCATCCCAGACCAGCTCGACAGCCTCTGCTGTGGCATGCCCTATGACAGCAAAGGAATGGCGGATCTCGCCAAGCAAAAATCCCTACAACTGGAAAAAATGCTCTACGCCGCCAGTTACCAAGGGGAGTATCCTATTTTGATGGACACCAGCCCGTGCGCGAAGCGAAGTATTGAGCACTTTACCCAGCCGCTGACCATTGTCGAGCCGACGGGCTTCGTTCATCGTTACTTGCTGCCACACTTAACGTTGACGCCCAAACAAGAAACCGTGATGTTGCATGTCACCTGTAGCGCAAGACGCATGGGATTGGAAGCCGACATGCTCGCGCTCGCCAAGGCGTGCGCCACCGACGTCGTGCTACCTGAGCACATCGCCTGTTGTGGCTGGGCGGGCGACAAAGGCTTCACCACACCGGAGCTCAACCAAGCAGCGCTCGAATCGCTCAAAGCGCAAGTTCCCGAAGGGTGTCGCCGCGGATTTAGTAACAGTCGCACCTGTGAAATCGGATTGTCCCATCACAGTGGCATCCCGTATCAATCGATTCTGTACTTGGTGGATGAGGTGTCGACGCCGTCCTAATCCTCCCCTATAAAAACATGGCTTCGATTTGCGCTCTTTGTGCGCCGCTTACGTAAGACAAGCGATAACGTATTTTGACTCAATACGTACTAAGCTTGTTGAAACAACGGAGGTGAACAATGAAAAAGAGAATCGGGTTAGGGTTAACGCTACTCAGTAGCGCGCTGATGAGCGTCAATGCGTTGGCAGGCGAAAGTAAAATTTACAATGTAAATGGTAGTGAATACGAGGGCTACTGGTCCAAAGCGGGTGACGATGCCCCGTTGGTCTTACTGGTGCACGACTGGGATGGGTTGACCGATTATGAAATGAAACGGGCACAGATGTTGACAGAGCAAGGCTACAACGTCTTCGCTGCGGATTTGTTCGGCAAAGGGATTCGGCCTGAGAAAATTGAAGATCGTCGCCAACACACTGGCGAGCTCTATAAAGACAGAGACAAATTGCGTGCTTTGATGCAAGGCAGTTTAGACTTTGCCGCCAGCTTAGGGGGCGATGTCAGCAACGCGGTGGTCATGGGTTACTGTTTTGGCGGAGCCGCAGTTCTTGAATCGGCGCGTGCAGGCATGCAAGCAAAGGGTTTTGCGACGTTTCACGGCGGCCTATCGACGCCTGAAGGGCAATCCTATCAACAAACTAAAGCGCCTATCCTAGTGCTGCATGGTACCGCGGACACGGCCATTACCATGGATCAATTTGCCGCGCTCGCAACCGAGTTAGAAGCGACCCAAGTGCCCCATGAAATGATCACCTACAGCGGCGCGCCCCACGCATTCACCGTGTTTGACAGCGACCGCTATCGAAAAGACGCCGACGAAAAATCGTGGCAACGCTTTGGTGAGTTTTTGGCCTCGGTGACGCGGTAATAGACGCGCTGTCAGAAACGCAATGAAGAAAAGCAGCCTCCTTCCAGATGGCTGCTTTTTTGTTTGGCGACAATACCGTTTGAATTATTGACTCAGCTTGCCCGCACCAACCTTATCTTTCAATATGTTAAGCAACTCTTCGGGTGCTTTGACATCATAGGCGTAGTGTTGGCTTGGGTGCCAAAAACGCGCCTCTTGAGCCGGATCTAGCGAGATCAGCGGCGCATTGCTTTTGCCTTTTTTCGCCTTCGCGTGGGCAACCTCGTTCAACTCAACGGGCTGACCGTTCAACCAGTTGTTGTGCGCGAAGTAATAAGAGCCGCACTTTGCTTCGCTCCAACCCGCATTAAGACACTTCTTCTTGTTGCTTTGGCTAGAGCTGTAACCAATCAAGCCAACCTTATCGTGATGCTTGAAGTGGTTGTTCGAGACCGTCACTTTGGTTGACGCGCCAACGATATCGATCAAGGCGTCGTGGTGTTGCACTTTTTGCGTCTTTTCGTTGTATGGAGCGTCCCAAACGGGTGGGAAGCGATCGTCAGTCCGTTCACCATTGCTAAAACTGTTGTGATCAATCCAAACCATAGACGCGTTTTCTACTGTGATGTTGTCGTACTCAGAGTTCCAACGTCCTCCGCGCAGCGTGCACCCGGTTGGATTGACCTTGTCATCAACAAACGTCTCACTGCAATTTCCTTGACCAAATTCTTTTTTGTCGACTTTAAACGAATCTCTTGGTCCCCACCCTGGAAAATCATCAAACGCATCGGTAAAGCGAAGGTTTCGGATCACGATATTTTGCGCATGATAGTTGTACGGTTTGGCTTGATTCTTTTCTCTGTCATAGCGCAGTTGACCTAATCGCAACTGACCATGCTAAATTTCCGCGTCGGTGCCAACGCCAATCAGTGATGTATTCGAGCCGACACGCAGCACGATATGGTTGTTTTGCTGGCGACTAAAGCATTGACGCAGAGTTTCCAGTTCACCCGTTAACTCCGGCGGACGACCGTTTACAAGCGATTGTTTGTTCCACTCTTGCGGACGATAGGCCTGATAATAAGCGGCATAGAAATCGTCGTAGCTATCGTATGGCGAGTCACAATGTGCCATATACTGCTCAGGTGCGATGGGTTGACCTGTCGCATCACTGTTCAAATCGATGAAACCTTTGACGTAAATGATTTTTGCCTGATGAGATGGCTCAACCCACGCACCCTCTGAGGCGATGCTTGGTTGACCCTCGTAGAGTGCATCCATCAGCTCTTGACGGTTGGTGACTGTGGTGATTTGTGTCGCGCCGCATCCCCCCGTCACACCAGTCGCCCAGCCTGTTGCACCAACAGAGCTTGGCGTCGAATCGGTGTCAGGTGAACACGCTGCCCATGTGGGTAGCGCCAACATGGTACATGGAAGAATGAAAAGTGAGGCGATTTTCATCGTGTTGTACTCCATAAAAAGCGATAAAAAAAGGCTTAGCGTTTGCTAAGCCTTTCGGTGGTTAGGGTTGTGATAACAACGCTTTTAAGCGCATCGCTTCCGATTGACCGGGAACCGGTTCGGTAGCGGAAATTTTCGATGCTTTTTTCAGCTCCACCAAACGCTGCGACTCTATCGCCTGACCTTGGTCGTTGACGGTAATGCCATCCGCAAGCAGGTAGTTGTTCTGCTTCACATCCGCGTTCACCACATCACTGTAGTCACTGTCAACAAAGAAGCGGTATGACTGGTTACCCGTAAAGGTACCCTGCTTCACTGTCTCTGTGTATGGACTCTTACGTACGAGGAAATTGAAACGTTTGTTGTCGATAGACACGTTATTTTCCAATTGCAATGCACCCGGGTTGAAGTTATCGGTAAAGCCGTCCATGTGGTTGTGGAAGGCTAAGTTGTTGCGCACAATATGCGCCACAGGTAAACCTTCACCGCCGAGCTTAAAGCCATTACCACGTGAACCGCCTTTACCTGCTACTTCAAGCGTTTGTCCATTTTGGTACGCAACAGAATCTAGAATAGTCACGACGCCATTGGCACCATCTTCAACCTTGTTGAACAAATCCCAGCCATCATCGATGTTGTGATGGGCAACACAACGGATAAAGGTGTTCCCGTCACCGATGCGCATTTTGGCAGCAAAACCGTCAGCATTGATTTGTGACTCATCCATGTTGTTGTAGCTTTCGCTGTTTTCCACCACGTTGTAGCTTGCCCACAGTGCACGGCCAATCTTCGCCTGTGAGGTGATTTGGAAACCTGTGTCAGGTGCACTGTGCGTCACAATGCGATCAAAGTGGTTGTGGCTGCCGTGAACGATATAGCGCGCACCTGCCACCTCGATATTCTTCACATTCCAGTAGCTGGCGTCATGCAAAATATCGCCGCTAAAGGTCACGCCATCTTTTGCGATCAGATGCTTGGGTTTATCTTGGGTACCACTCACAGACACTGGCAGCGTCAAACCTGGGTAGACACCCGGCTCTAATGTGATGGTACCACCCGGTGCCACTAGCTCTACAGCTGCCGCAAGATCAAGCTGGCTGTTAGGGCTAACGGTGAGGTTCATTGGATCGCTCACCGTGACTTTTTCAACCGATTGAACGTAGCTTTTCGCGCTCAGATCCGGCCCTTCGACAGGGGTATAAGTCACAGTAAATTGCGCTTGGTTGTACTTGAGCGTGGCATCGTAGTTGAAAAACTCACCGGCACTGACCGCCACGTTATCGACCAAGGTCTGACCGTTTTGGCTCACGCTGAACGTGCCCGAGTAGTTGGCACGCGACTGCAAGGTATAGTTATCAATCGCACTGCGATCAGGTGACGCTTGTTGCAGCACCACGTCTTCTAATGTGGCTTTGTACAACGGCGCATCAACTGTGTTGGCTGGAGTTAGCGTGAGATCCACATCGCTGACGGTGATTTTTGCATTTCGAGAGGCAAAGAAACCGATATATTGGTAATTCGGATCTTGCACTTGAACAATATTGGCATTCGCACCTTTGATCTCTTCGCTCTGCTGCACTGTGCCATCATCATAGGTGACAAGGTAGCCGCTGTCGGTACGTGTTAGCGACATTTTGTAGGGCTTATCTGAGCCAAATGGCACGCCTTTAATGAACTCATCACGGCTCATGCGGTTGCCGCCCGTACCCCAAGGTTGGTAGATACCTTCACGGTAATTGGCGTTGATGTTCACCAAACCATTGGTCGCTTTTTTGTTTGCACGCAGCGCATGCATCACCATGTTCGATGCCGAAGGAAACTCTTCCAAACCTTCAGGTTGAGGATTCAATCTTGGTTCACCAATAATATCGCGTACCATGATCCCAGCCCCTTCTTGGCGGTTGGGTTTTGAACCGGTTTCAGGGCCAAGCTGATCCAAGGTGATGGTCGCAGACAGGGTGAAATTCACATCGGTTGGGATTTTGGTGTAGTAAAAAGTCACACCTTCATGAGAGTTAGCGAGCTTGCCGCCACGGCTTTCAATGGTAAAGGTGTCCGCCAAAGCACCTGCGGTGGCCGGTTGGCCATTAACGAGCACTTCATTGGTGCCGACTTTTTCCGGCAGTATGGTTGAACCAAAGTTTAAATCGGTGGATTGACCAAACGTAATGGCCTGCCAAGTGAGCGTATCAGGAGAGAGAGATTGTGATTGTTGCGTATCGGTCGCACATCCAGTGATAGACATCGCCGCCGCGATACACAGAGCAATGGGCGTTTTTTGCATAATGGGTATCCTCATTTAAACCCTATTGGCACCGGAGTACCAACAGGGTTTTAGGTATCGTCAAGATGGTGATTAGAAGCTGTATTTCATGCCGATACGGTAACGAGGTTTCCAAGCATCTTTCTCAGAGCTGTTCTCTTTCTTATCTGGTGTCACACCAAATTCAGCAAACGGATACCATCCGCCACCCATTTTGTACTCTGCTTTGAAGTTGAATTCAGTAAATCCGTCACTGTCACCTTTCCACACATCTTCACCCTCTTGTTTCCAGGTGTAGTCTGACGATGCACTCAGCGACCAGTTGTCGATGCCTTTGTAACCTAGGCCCACAGTCCAACGGTTGTAGTGTGAGTTATCGTCGCCACCATTTTTGATCTCATAGTGGTAACGATGACGGAAAGATGTCGACCAATCGTCGTTAATTTTGTAACCCAACGTTAGGTTAAACTGGTGGGCATGTTTATTACTGCCCGTTTCCCATTTGTACTGAGGGGTTAGAGTAAATTGGCCATCAAGCTTCCAGCGGTAGCTGATGTTGGCTTGGTTACCCGCATCAACAAACTGGTCGAAGTCAAAGAAGCCGTCACCACTTTGCCACTTAGTTTCCACTTCCCAACCGACACCATTCGCATGGCGATGGGAAACCGCGATACGGTCTTTATGGACTTGGTCTTTGCCCTCAAATTTAGGCGTCCACTCGTGACGCATATTGATAGAGACCGCATGCGCCGCTGTACTGGTTAGTGCGAGTAGGATAGCAGAAGTTATAATTTTATTTTTCATTTCGAAACACCGCTTTGTTCTCGTTAAGTTCAATTTAACTTACGCCTTAAAGACCCTTATTTGAAAGTGGTATTTAACCAAAACGCGATCAGTGAAACGATGTTTTAATAAATTGCGTTACTAAATGTGATTTAAATAATATTTACTAAACTCCTATAAATTAATATAAAAACACTTAGTAAAGGCAAATCAAAAACCTGAATCAGATCATAATAAAACAGTGTTTCTATTTATTTTCAATGAAATAAAAAAAAGGATTTACAGCGTGAATAGATTGGTAATTCTTGGAATCGGAGCGACGTCAGCCCTGCATATTGTCACAGCAAACAGTATGATGGATGAGAACGGGAAGAAGTTTGGCACCTTTGGCAGTCGTACGGTCAGTGTCGATGCCGCTGACTTTCAAGCTCGAAGCCTCATGATAGAAAATGGCTTTGATTTCCCACAAAACCAAAAGAAAGCAAAAGACGATCCAGGCCGCCAGAATGGGACTCAAGCGGTGGCGTTGCTTATTTCCCATCGAGGGGATCGGGCTCAATTTCGAGATGTTTCCGTTAACAGTTATCAAGACACATTATATTTTCGTGCAGGGCGCGCCTATTTTGACGAATCACAAATCAGTGGCACCGTCGATTTCATCTTTGGTCATGGCACCGTATTAATTGAGCGCAGCGATATCATTGCTCGATACTAAGATAGTGCCATCATGTCAAACGAGCATGGGGGCTGTACGAAACCCATGTTCGCTCACAGCATCTCTTTGGCGATCAGTTGCAGCAAGAAGGTTTCGCGCTCGATGCTCATGCCCTTTTTGTCACTTTGCGCCATGGTTTTCTCGTTGTGAGCGATGGCATCGTGGATATTCATCCACACAGGTTTCATCCCGTTTTTTATTTCATAATCTTCGTAGGCCGTCTCACCGAGCTCTCTGTCCACCTTGCAGGTGTAGCAGTAGGAGATCATGTGCATCACATCGGCGTCATCTTTGTACCAAGGACGAAACTCTTCATATAGGCCGAATGGCTTGATGGCGTGAATATTTTGCGCGCCGGTTTCTTCTTGCAGTTCGCGCACCATGCCTGCGATGACATCTTCATCGGGATCGAGGCCGCCACCAGGGATGGTGTAATCGTGGTAACGCGCGGTATAGAGTAAGAGGATATCCTCTCCACTAATGACAATGGCTCGTGCAGCATTACGCTTAAACACAGTTTTTTCGTCTAGGTGATCAATATCGGGGTGAAGAGTAGTTCTAAGGTGTCTCATAATGAATCGCGCAGCTCTGATGGATGTTGCTCTAAATAATGGGTCGTGATTCTATCATCAGAGCTGGCGATTTACCTCAGTTGTCGAAAGACGTGCCTTGTGTGTTGAGAGACGTTTATGCCAGCTTGAAGCGCTGAATCATGGCCAGTAGATCATTGGAGACACGGTTCAACTCTTGACCTGATGACGCCATTTGTTTTGACTCTACCGACACTTCTGACGCCATATCACGCAGGCTGACAACATTGCGGTTGATGTCTCCGACCGTGACCGTTTGTTGCTCCGCAGCCGTTGCGATGTGCTGGTTCATCTCCTCAATCGTGTGTACCTCTTTGTTGATGAGATTCAGCGCATCTCCCGCTTGGCTCGATAACGCAGACGCACTGCCCGCTTTTTCAGCGCCTTGGTTCATCACCTCCACCACATTTTTCGCGCCGGCTTGCAGTTTTTCAACAATGCTCTGGATCTCTAATGTCGACTCCTGCGTTCGCACCGATAGCGTTCTTACTTCATCGGCGACCACGGCAAAGCCTCGACCTTGTTCACCGGCGCGCGCCGCTTCAATGGCGGCATTGAGCGCCAATAAGTTGGTCTGCTCAGCGACGCCTCGAATGACTTCCAGAACCGTGTCAACGTTATTAGCATCGCTCGCTAGTTGCTGCACCACCTCTGTTGCTGCTTCGATTTGCTGTGCAAGTTCATTGGCGACCGTGACATTTTGACTAATAATCGCGTGGCTATTCGAGGCTTCTTTCGCCGCTAATCCACTGGCATCATTGGCCTCAACGGTGCGACTGGCCACTTCTTCCACCGTCGCGAGCATTTGAGTCATCGCCGTCGCCAACATATCGACGTCGTTTTGCTGCTGGTTCAAACTGTCATCAATATGATGCACCGAGTGTGTCAGTTGCGAAGCGGATGCTGAGACTTGAGCCCCGGCATCGCTGATGCTCTGCATGATGGTCTGTAGTGAGGCAATAAACTGGTTGAAATAACGCGCAAGTAATATCAGTTCTGCACTGCCCTCTTCCGGCAAGCGCTGAGTCAGATCGCCTTCACCTTTTGACAACTCACGCATCGCTCTCACCGTGCGTTTAATTGGGCTAGTGATGGTTTTTATGAAGTAACCGACAATCAAGGATAAGACCACCAAAATCCCCAGAGCGTAGCTCAATGAGGCGATTTCCGACATTCTGGTTGCATTTTCAAGCGCCACCATGTTCATCCCAGACCCTATCATCCAACCCCAGGGTTCAAACTGCATCACATAACTGGTTTTCGGATCGATGGTGTTTTTATCTGGATTCTTCCAAGTGTAGTTGACGAAGCCGCCACCACTTTGCGCCATCTTGTACAAGTCTTTAACAAAGAAATGTCCAGAACTGTCTTTGAACTCCATGATGTTTTTGCCTAGCAAAGAATCGACACCCGTTGCCAATTGGACACCGTGTTTGTCTCCCACGAAGATGTAGTTCCCCTCGTCAAAACGCATTGCAGAGATCGATTGAAGGGCGTTCTTTTGCCCCTCTTCCAACGTCAGCTCGCCACTTTGGACTAATTCGTAGTAGCGATTGGCGACACCCATCGCGCTTTGCACTAAGGTTTCAACCCCATGCTCGTAGTTGTAACGCATGTGCTCTCGGGATTTGTCGATGTTAAGTAGAGTGTTAACAATAAGCCCCAGCGCGAATAGCGCTAGGATTGACCATGCTCTGACCGCAATGGACACGTCCTTGATTTTTAGTGGTTTCATACCTGTTTTCCTAGCCATTCTGAATCGATTTTATCGTTATTGCTTTGAACTGCTTCCAACGTCACACACTGGGTATGATGTTGAATTCGTCGCTGTTGTTATTATTTTGTAAATTTAGCACTCTTTTTAGGGCTCGATATCACAAAACACTGAATACAGAGCGCAACATGTCCTATTAATAATTCAATAGATAAAACCCACTGATTTAGAGCATTAGCACCATGAATGATTAGCATTTTATGCTGGTTAATTTCCATACTGGCATAAACATCGGAGCATCCTACTTTTGAGACGGCGTGATGACGATCGCTTTATCTGTTGCATAACAGCCTCTCGAAATTGGATTTACCGCGACAGGGAATAATTTTGAACTGGCTATTGCGTTGAAAATGAAGATGCGTTACTGATTACAGGTTGAGCAAACCCAATCCCGAGGATCTGCTCGGCATGTTCTAAGACCTATCGGCGGGGTGGTGCACTCCGTCCATCGTCGTTATGTCGCCAAGATCAAACGGGTTCACCTCTTCAAGGCATCCGACATTGTAGCCATACTCTGTCGGGTCCGAACGGCGCTTATGATGAGTGTAGATGCCACATATTTTGCAAAAATAGTGTTTTGCTGTGTGGGTATTAAATTGATAGAGAGTCAGGCTCTCTTCTCCTTGCAGTAGGGTGATCCCATCCAATGGCACAGAGGCCACTATCGCTCCTTTACGACGACATAAGGAGCAATCACAACGGCGCGGTTTCTCAATCCCATTAGGCAAAGAGAGCGCCAGTTTAACCGCACCACAGTGACAACTTAGCGTGTGTGTTTCTTTAATTGTTGTCGGACCCACTTGCTTGATCATGCTCTCCTCCTTAAGAATTTCTTGATAGCGCTACGGCGCTACCTTAGGAAAACGCTGCTCATACAAAGCCATAAAATCCATACGAATCCCCTGCTCTAGATGAGACGCTTTGTCTGTAGGGCAAAAGAGAGTGAACTGAACAATTTGCTCACCCGTCGCCGCACTAGTGACCGCGATATGAGGCTCTGAACCGGGCAAATCGACCCCCGCTCGCTTTTCAATAATGGCATTGTATCGTTTGGCGACTTCACTAAAGTAATGAATGCGTTCGTTAATTTTATCTTCGACATCTTTAAGCATCGGATACAGATTGACAAAATCCGGCACGATGATTGAGAAATGGTGGAACACATACCGCTTCATGAAGTTCAAGTTTTTAACCGGATAGGTAAAAAATAAGCTGTTTGGTAAGGTGATGGTCTTGCCTGTGTAGTTGTACTCACCGTGATAGATATCAATCTCCTGAATCACGGTGGCCATCAAATTGTGTTCGATGACTTCACCAGTACTTTTGCCCACTTCGATCCAATCGCCCATGCGAAACGAACGCGAGCTCGCACGCTGAATGGAGCCCGTGAAACAGAGGATAATCTCTTTTGAGGCAACCACAATGGCCACCGCAATCGCCGTCACTGAGAGGGCGAATTCACTGATTTCCGGTTTCCACAATGTGAACAGCAACACCACAGTGACCGCAAAAGCGGCGTTTTTTGTGCGATACATCCAGCTGCGTTGCTCTTCACTGACAAAAGCCACGTCCCCACGAATCTTAGCCAATACCACGCGACGAACCAAAGCAATCAGCAAAATAATCAGCGCTGTAAAAACCATTTTGTGAGTCAACAGGAAGTCAATCACTAGGTGAATTTTGTCCACACCAAACCTCGTTATGTTGCACAGTGCCCATCGCCGAGCACCGCAAATATTATTTGTCCTTAGTGTACTGAATACCTAACCATACAAACAATGGATGAAGAGAATAAATAAGTGACTTTGACCAAGGGGCTCGTGTTTTGAACGTCAAACACGCTTTATTTGTAACGGGCAGAAGTAATAAATTCTTTGAAGGTTTCACACCAGACGATCACCGTGTTGTACTCTTCCACATGGACGCCAGCAGGAATAGTGAGATAAAAACGCTCGAAGGTGTTCACATCCCCAATCAGCACCATTTCTGCCTGAAGGTCCAAAAACGACGCTTCGCTTTCCACATATTGAGGCGAAAGATAGAGTTTATAATCTGGGCCCGGTGCAAGCTGACCTATAAACCCGATAGCATCTGGCGTAATCGACACAGAGCCCTCACCCCAATGAAGAAAATCACTGTCTTGGCGTGCTCTATCAAATGTGGCGCTGTAGAGCGCGATATGAGACAAGGCTTTAATCTGACTGATATCTGGAGACGGAGGCTGGGTAATAATCGGCAATGCGTAGATACCCAGTCCAATCCCCGCAGCAAACACCAAGAGATGGCTGAGTAGCCCCAACAATACTCTCATCTAACACCTCATCTCCTTGTCATCATCCAAATAAGCGTAATGGTATTCGCCAAATTTTTCAGTTATTTAGCAAGGTGTTTAATGAGATTGTGATAAAGATTGCATCCCGCCCTTTCAGTGATTGAGTAGAGATAGGAACTCGATAGCGTGGTGACCTTACACAATTTTGAAGTGAGATCACAGTTTAGGAAGAATAATCGATATCATTATCAACAATTATTTGGCAAACCGAGATCGCTCTTCTAGATTTACAAAACACATCTGGCGCGAAGCGTGTACAGACTAACAACGACATTGGCTAATCACATCCCCCCTCACTGAGCTCAAATTAATGCGCAGCGAGGGGGGATTTTTGTTTATGTACCCGAGTTAGTCAATTCCTGTGTATGTTGACCAATTCTTTTCACTGCGCCTCTGTTAGACTTCATCCAAACAGAGCAACACCAACATAAGGAAAGGATGATGAAGATACTGGTTACTGGCGCGAGTGGTGGAATTGGTTACGCGCTGACGCAGCAGCTCTGCGCCCAGCAGCACCAAGTGTTTGCCACCGGAAGAAATGCAGCAGCACTGGCCACCTTACAACAAGAGACCGGATGCCATGTCGCAGCGTTTGATCTTGCCGACGCCAACCAGTGCATAGCGCTATTCAAGCAAGCGACCGACACCTTAGGTGGGCTAGACGTGCTGATCAATAACGCCGGCATGAACAGCCGAAAGTGTGGCCTTGATGAGTTCACCCTAGAAGAGTTTGACCAGCAATACGCGATCAACCTACGTGCTCCCGCTCTTCTTTGCCGAGAAGCACTACCACTGATGAAAGCGCAGCAATCCGGCTACATCATTAACGTCGCCAGTACCGTGGCCAAACGCTCCAGTGAAACCATGGGGGTATATACGGCGATGAAGCAAGGATTGGCAGGTCTGACGGGCGTATTGATGAAAGAAGCGCAACCACACGGCATTAAAGTCACCAACTTATTCCCAGGTGGTACAGACACTGGATTTCGCGCTGCCAGTCGCCCTAACTATATGCAGCCCGCTAGCGTGGCACAGACCGTCCTCACTTTATTGAACCTACCCGACGATGTCGTCATTCATGAAATGGTCTTTAGACCGCCAGTGGAATTGGAGTAATCCGACCTACTTGGCTCACGCTTGCGGCTATCTTAGCCTTTGTCCGGATGAAGTAGTTTGTTCTTGTATTGCTCTGGCGTTTGGCCAGAGTACTTCTTAAACATGCCAATAAAGGGGCTGGCTTGGTTATATCCGAGCGTCAACGCCACTTCTTTCACCGAGTGACCATTACGCAGCAGTTCCATCGAATGCAAATAACGAACGCGCAATCGCCACTCGGTAAAACTCATCCCCAGCTCGGCTTGGCAGTGACGGGCTAACGTGCGTTCCGTCGTATGGACGCGCTCAGCCCATTGCGACAAGCTCGTGTTATCGATGGGGTTCTCTTCCACCGCGGCTAAAATCGGCGCCAAATATTTATGATCGCTCGAGGGCAAGAAGTGATGCTGAGTATCTCGGGTGGCTAATTGGTCAAGCAGCACCTGAACCAAGCGTTTATCCGCATCAGAATCAGCAACGTTGATATCTCGCTGACGAAAATCATCAATGATCGCGGAAACAATCGGCGTCACTTTAATCAGGCTGGTTCTATCTGGGAAATTTGTCGTCAGCGATTGCGCCACATTGAGAGAGCAGTAGGAAATAGGTTTGCGATTGTAACTGGTGTGACGAACGCCCGCAGGCACCCAAATAGCCAAATGGGGCGGAGCCAAAAAGCGCGTATCTTCGGCTTCCATCTCCAATATCCCACCACTGATCAGTTGAACTTGCCCCCAAGGGTGGCTATGCATACGCGTTTCTGTATTCGAAAGAAACGCCTCGAAATTCATAAATACGTCTGATGGTGCCTTATCAATGGATAAGGAAGGATGAAGGTGTTTTGCCGATTTTCTCAAGATTGTCTTCCTATGACGCGCAATGTCTTTATGGAGATATTTATAATTATATAGACCTGTCACACTCGGTTCCACTGATTACTTTGCGATGGGGCTCACATGAACTACTTACTTCCACTGTTTACCGTATTCATTTGGGGCGGGAATACCATCGTAACCAAACTGGCCGCCAGCCACATTGAACCCGGTGCGATGAGTTTCTATCGCTGGTTTGTTGCCGTGGTACTTCTATCGCCTTTTTGTCTTCCGAGCGTGGTGAAACAGTGGCACCACGTCAAACAACACCTGACGAAACTGGCGTTTCTTGCAATGCTGGGCATGGTGCTCAACCAGTCGCTCGGTTACTACGCAGGCTTAACAACGACCGCCTCGAACATGGCGCTCATCACCTCTTTGGTCCCGCTGCTTAGTGTGTTTCTGAGTGTCCCCTTGCTGGGTAAATCGATCTCTGCGGTGAGTATTCTCGGTGGCATACTTTCTTTAATCGGCTTGAGCTATATGTTGGGCCAAGGCGATATGACCTATTTCCTCCATCAAGATATGACGCCAGGAGACGGCTTGATGCTGTTAGCCTCACTTTGCTACGCCGCCTACTGCGTGTTGCTTAAACGTTGGAAAATGCCGCTCTCAAACTGGGTCGTCATCTATTTACAAGGCGTGTTTGCACTCATGATGCTATTTCCACTGCTCGTCACCAGCGCGTCGCCAATACCCAGTAGCGATGCTCTGCCGCTTATCGCTTACGCTGGCATCGCCGCCTCAGTGCTCGCGCCTTGGATGTGGGTCAAATCGATAGATGCGATCGGCGCAGACTCAAGCGCAATGTTTATGAACTTGTTGCCGATCTTAGCGGTGACATTGGCCTCTGTGTTACTGGGTGAAACTATGCATTTCTATCACCTTGTCGGAGGGTTGATGGTGATCACTGGGGTCATTTTGTCGCAGGTCAAACTGGGGCGTGACAAACCGCTATTGGCATCACCTGTGGCCAAAGAGACGGCCTAGTTGCACACTCCGGATGCGCGAGTCCGAGTTTTTCCGCTGAAAACTTAAACTCGTCACGCGCGTTTTTGTGAACATTTTCTGAAAACGCGCATACTTTCACTTCGAACGACCAAGTTCATTGGCTTTTCTCTGCGACTGTCCGTACACTTCTGTGTTGTACGCCATTTAATAAGGAAGTGAATTTGAAAGCATTAAAACGTCATCAAGAGATCATCGAGCTCGTTCAAACCCAAGGTTTCGTCAGTACCGAAGAGTTAGTTGAGCGTTTTGATGTCAGCCCACAAACAATTCGTCGTGACTTAAACGAGCTGGCCGAGGCGAACAAGATCCGCCGTAACCACGGTGGCGCGACCATTGTCTCAAGCTCAGAAAATTCTTCCTATCAAATCCGTCAAGTGTCTCACCAATCGGAAAAAAGCAAAGTAGCACAAGAACTTGTGACTCACATCCCTGACGGTGCCACCTTGTTTATCGACATCGGTACAACGCCTGAAGCCGTCGCACGTGCACTGATGAGCAAGCATCAAAACTTACGTATCGTCACCAACAACATCAATGTCGCCACGCTATTAATGAGCAAACCGGACTTTAAAGTCATCTTGGCAGGCGGCGAAGTACGCGGTAAGGACGGCGGTGTGACGGGTGAAGCGACACTGGATTTCATCTCCCAGTTCCGCCTCGATTTCGGCATCTTGGGCATCAGCGGAATTGACTTCGATGGCTCATTGCTGGATTTCGATTATCATGAAGTGCGCGTCAAACGCGCAATTATGGAAAATAGCCGTTGTGTCTTTCTTGGCGTCGACTCAAGTAAATTTGGCCGCAATGCGATGGTAAAACTGGGTACCTTGGCCGACATTGATTTAGTCATCACCAACGAAGCGCCGCCGGAAGAGATTGCGCTGTTTGCACAGGAAAACGACACACCGGTTATTGTTGTCAGCGGATAGTGAGAGCCCCTCTCACATCAAGGCCCCAATCGCACGGATTATATGCTGCATATTTTCCGCGCAATTGGGGCTTGTTTCATTTCGGAGATAAGGGTATCTCTTTATTTAACTGATCTATTTAGTTGATGACTTCGATATCCGATTTCGGCACACAGCAGCAAGCTAACGCTAACCCCGGTTCGTGAGCAAAGCCATGAAGTGCCGGCACATCTTCTTGGTCCACTTCGCCAGATTCCACCGTAACGCGGCACGCACCACACAGCCCAGCACGACAACTGTTTGCCATCGGGATACCCGCTTCCTCCGCTTGCTCAAGTAAGGTGCGTTGGTTATCACCACTGAAGATGTTGCCGTTGACACTGATGGTCAGCGATTTTACTGAGTCCGGCACTGGCGCTTCCACAGCAGAGAGACTCAGCTGACCTTTGTCAGCGTAGAGCTCTGGCTCTTTGTACTCCAACACTTCTATCTCATCACCTTGTCGAATCAAGCCTTCGTTCTTTGCAACCAAGTTTTGACCAAAGAACACGCCACCGCGCTCATTGGCGCGAAATTGCGATAAGGTTTGTAAAGGCTCTTTACTTCGACGAAACGCGCCTTTTTCGACTTCCACTGTAGTCAACACACAGCGCTCACAAGGCTTCACCGCTTCAAATTCAACGTCACCGATTCGAATGCGCTTCCAGCGATCTTCCTCAAAAGGCGCAGTGTTTCCCGCCACTAAGTTGGTACGAAACTGATCCATATCGTGGCGTTCAGGGCTACGGCGGTTGAGTTCATCAAGCGACGACTGACTGATAATAAGCAGCGGATAACCATCAGCGAAGCTGACATTGTGGCCCAGCTTTTCACGCACACGATTGGACTGTTCGCCGGTATAAAGCAGCTCAACCCGTTGACCAATGACTGCGCTAAACCAGTCATCGGCCTCATCCGTAGTGGTGTAGGCAGTAAATCGGTCATTCCACACTTGAGCGGACGCCGCTTGCATTTTAAAGGCGTCGTAACGTAAGCGAAGTGGCGCATGCCCCTCGGCGGTTATCGCCAGCCCATCTGCCATTAAACTGGAACGAACCATGACCATCTGCGGGAACTTGCGCGCGGTGACCATTTGACCATCGGCAGTCGCAAGCATAAAACGACGGTCAAACGTGAGGCCTTGTCTTTCCACCCACGAGGTCGAGAGAGCAATACCGCCCACCGATTTGACGGGGTAGACATTGATTTGGGAGAGTTGCGGTTGTTGTGAAGAATCTGGCGCTGACATTGCTAATCCTAAGCGTAATGATTGTCTCAGCAGTATACGCTGCAGCGCGCGGATACTTAAGGCGAAATCGGTCAAAATCCGAGAAAGTAGATGAAATCCCAGTGACTTTGCTCTATCATCCTGTCGCCTAAACGTAAGCGTTTGCCTTCACACTTTTCGCCGCGTTTAGGCTCCAATCCGATAATTCAATCTATGGTGGGAGCAATCAATGACAACACTTACGATCACACGTCCTGACGACTGGCATGTTCACTTACGCGACGGTAACGTACTCAAAGACACCGTGCGTGACATCAGTCGCTACAACGGCCGCGCGCTGATCATGCCAAACACTATCCCACCTGTGACCAACACCGAGATGGCGCTGGCTTACCGAGAGCGCATCCTGGCAGAAAAGCCAAGCGAGCAGTTCGAACCATTGATGGCGCTGTATCTGACTGACAACACCACCGCCGAGGATATCCGCCAAGCGAAAGCATCAGGCAAAGTGGTGGCAGCGAAACTCTACCCAGCGGGTGCGACCACTAACTCCGACTCTGGGGTGACCAATGCGAAAAACATCTACCCCGTGCTTGAAGCGATGCAAGAGGTGGGCATGCTGCTGTTAGTCCACGGCGAAGTGACTCATCACGAAGTGGATATTTTTGATCGTGAGAAAGCGTTCCTAGACACTGTACTTGCGCCAATCGTCAATGACTTTCCTAATCTAAAGATTGTTCTTGAGCACATCACCACTGCCGATGCCGCTGAGTTTGTGAATAACGCCAATGACAATGTCGCAGCAACGATTACCGCTCACCACCTTCTCTACAACCGCAACCATATGCTTGTCGGCGGTATTCGCCCACATTTCTACTGCCTGCCGATCCTTAAACGCAACACCCACCAAAAAGCGTTGATTGAAGCGGCTACCAGTGGCAGCAAGAAGTTCTTCTTGGGCACCGATTCGGCGCCACACGCCAAGGGCAAAAAAGAAGCAGCTTGCGGCTGTGCGGGTTCTTACACTGCACACGCAGCGTTAGAGCTCTACGCTGAAGTGTTTGAGAACGAAGGAAAACTGGACAAACTGGAAGCCTTCGCCAGCCACAACGGCCCCGATTTTTACGGCATCCCTCGCAACAGCGACACCGTCACTTTGGTGAAAGAGAGCTGGTCGGTCGAACCAACCATGCCGTTTGGTGACGACATCGTGGTTCCTATTCGTGGCGGCGAAACCATCGCTTGGCGTGTGAAATAAGCCACACCCAGCACGCGATCGAGCCATCGGGCACTTTTATTGACTAAGGCCACCGAATTCGGTGGTCTTTTTCTATTAAACACAATTATATCAACTACACTTAAACACAAATAAATCAAATGGATCATAAACTTGCCGCGTTTAGATATTCCGACCTTGTCGGTGATTTGTGTTTTTTTGTCGTTTACGTACGCGTTTGGGCTTTTGCTGATTCAGCGCCTACAGCCAAACATTAGGGGAATCAATACTATAGCGCTGGCGCTGCTTTTGCTCGGCGTTGGTTTTCTGCTGCTGAGTTTTGGTAATCACACCTCTTATTGGATCTCAAAAATCACCGCCAATTCAGCGATTGTGCTCAGCTTTGTTTTGCTGCTCCACGGCGTGTGCTTGTTGCGCAGCTTTCCTCATCGTTTGGCGAACATCGGCTACTATGGCTTGCCGTTGATCATTTTGGGGCTGACCTACTTTACCTATTTCTCCCCCTCGACTAATGTACGGATTTTTTTGGTCGCAAGCTTTATTGCATTAATGTCTTTCCTCACCTTATACGCCAACCTCAAAGGGACGCACAAAGACATCCCTGGCTCAAAACGTTTACTTTCTATTGCCATGATTATTCAAGGTGGATACAGCCTCTTTCGCGTCGCTACTCTGCCGTTCCAACAACAAATTCAGGATTTCATGCAGTCAGGCTTAGTGCACCAACTGGCATTCATCTCTCTCATTTCTATGGTGATTTTTATTGGTTTTTCGATCACTTGGCTCCTAACCGGTCGCTTGGTCGCCACCATCTACGACACATCCCTGAAAGACGACCTCACCCAACTCTATAATCGACGTGCACTGTCTGAATTAGCACCCAAAGAGTCCGCTCGAGCACGCCGTTTTCAAACCGACCTCTCTTTCGTGTTGCTGGATATTGATCGGTTTAAAGAGATCAACGATTTCTATGGCCACCAAACAGGCGATCGCGTGTTAAACAGTATCGGTCGTATTCTGCACGTGGAAACGCGCGCCAACGATTTTTGCTTTCGTTACGGCGGTGAAGAGTTCTTGCTCATTTTGCCCGAGACGTCACTTGAAGACGCTGAATTTGTCGCAGAGAAGCTGCGTCAGGTCATTGAGCGCACTCACTTGCTTCCTAAACACGATGAATTCTGCACAGCAAGCTTTGGCGTCAGCAGCCTCAACATGCATGATACTTGGAGTGAAGCGGTATCACGCGCTGACCAAGCGCTGTATGAGGCGAAAAAGGCGGGGAGAAACCAAGTCGTCGCCAGATAGTCGTTGGCGCCGCGCCCACGTCGATCAACACAACGGCCATAGGGGATAAAAAGCAAAAAAGGCTGGCAATGCCAACCTTCTCTTCTGCTTTCTTGACCAAGAAAACCAGCGCAATCAGTGAATCGGCGCGTCCGTCTTGGCGTAGAATTTTCCAAAGTACTCTTCCAATACCTCTGGAGTCAATTTACCTTCGGCTTCAAGCTCTTTCAGCTTTTGTGCGATGGCTTTTTGCTCTTCAATTGATGGCAATGCCACCTCTGGCTCATCCCCCATTTCTTGAGACATCAGCTCCAGTTCTTTTTCAACATCACTCATGATTGACATACCCTTACCAAAATAAAACTGGGGCAAGTTTACCTACTTAACCCCAGAGTTTCTAGTTTGACACGTGAAAGCGTTGAACGTCGTTATAACTTAAAGCTGCCGACCATTTTGTCCAACCGAACGGACAACTCTTTCAATTCAGTACTCGCTGCTGCCAACTCTTCCGCCGTGCTAGTGGTCACTTCATTGATGGCGTTGATCTCTTCAATATTCTGGTTGATGGTGTGCACCACGGTAGATTGCTCCTCCGTCGCTGTCGCCACTTGAGTGTTGCGATCCGAGATGTCATGGATACGCTCTGAGATACTCAGTAGCACTTTTACCGCTTCGTCCGACGCAGACACCCCTTCACCCGTGACGGATTTACCCGCCTCCATCGCCGTTACCGCGTCTTTGGCATCGCTTTGTAACTGGTTGATCATCTTTTGGATCTCTTCGGTCGAATCGGCGGTTCGACTGGCGAGGTTACGGACTTCATCCGCCACAACCGCAAAGCCTCGACCTTGCTCGCCCGCACGTGCCGCTTCAATCGCCGCATTGAGCGCCAACAAATTGGTTTGCTCGGAAATGTCGCGAATCACGTCCAAAATGGAGCCAATTTCTTGCGTTGTCGACGCCAACTGCTCCACCACTTGACCGGTATTTTCGATATCAAGCGCGAGACGACTAATGGCATCTTTCGCTTTGCTAACCACTTGTTGCCCCACTTCACTGTTGTCGGACGCTTGGGTGGCAGTTTCTGCAGCAGTGGCAGCGTTGGTGGCAATCTCACTGATGGTGGCGCCCATCTGGTTGATCGCGGTCACGACTTGTATGGTTTGATCACGCTGCACTTGACTATTGTCGTGTGTGGTATTGGCTTTGTGTGAGACCCCATCCGCCGCTGACTGAAGCGCACTACTGGTCGAGGCTACTTCTTTCATTGATTGATGAATCTTCTCAATAAAGCCGTTAAACCCTTCTGACAATTGACCGATTTCATCGCGACCTTTGATCTCGATACGTTGAGAAAGATCGCCATCACCTTTGCCCAGATCGCTAAAACGCAGTGCAATCGCACGAATCGGCTTAGCAATGCTGTTGGCCAAAAACAGCCCCATCAAAATAAACAGTGCCGCGACGACAATGGTCGTGATCAGCATTTGATGCGCCACTTTGGTCAAATCCGCGAACACTTCATCTACGGGTACCACGCCCACTACAAACCAATCCATGACCGGAATATAAGTGGAAGAAACAAAGACGTTTTGGCCGTTGTAATTCGCTTGGACAAGGTTAAAGTCTGACTTATCCAATAGATCAGACGCGTTGCTACCATAGAGTTGCGCCAATGTCGCTTTTGATTGGCTTTGGTCGCGGTGGATTTGTACTTCACCTTTGGCGTTGGTTAAAAAGACAAAGCCGGTTTGCTCAATCTTGAATCCATTCAGTAGCTTCACCATATCATCCATTGATTTTGACACCCCTGACATGGAGAACCCGTCGACTTGCTGGAAGTTAGCGAACATCTTCACTTCACCGCTGGCCTCTTGGAACATGCTGACCATAGTCGCATTGCCTGACTGCGTGAAGCCAAAGAACCAACCATCCTGCTGCTTGTTAAGCTCACGTAGGAAGCCATTTTGGTTCCAGTAGTAGGCGGTCTCTCGGTTGGCCACTGACGCATCGTTGAGCTTGTACTGCGTGCGGACGTTATTTAGTGACTTCACCAAAAGACGCTCGCTATCGGCATCGATATTACGAGTGTTGATCGCTTGCTGGGTGAACTCATTGTTGGCGATCTGTTGTGCTGCCATCAACAACTGGGTCACTTCGTTGTCGATTTCTCCTTTGATTTTTTCCAGCATGGTTGGCAACTCAATATCGATCAAGCGATGCTCTAATACTGCTCTCGCTTGACGTTGAGCCATCACGCCGACAATGATGGTAGACGCCAGTACCGCAAAGGTAATCCCTGCGACCACTTTCTGTTTAATACTAATGGAGTTCAAATTTATCATGCTGATCCTAGCCCTATTGCACAAACAAGCACATCCCGCGACAGACTGCTTTCACAGAGTCTAAGCCATCGAGTGTGCTATTCACTTTACTTATATCGTAAGGTTTAAGCATTACTTTACCTCTTTCATTTAGACTAGCTCACACTTTGGTTGTATTTCCACAATGTCTTATGCCCATTGGCAAAATTTTGGTCAATTGACCGGGGAAAGAGTTGTATCTCGAGGGAAAATACCCATATTCTAATTGTTCTCAATATCAGAGACTTAACCTGCGCTATCGCCTATGGCGAGAACTCATGGAGAGATACGGCTCATGCACACTCACGCTCTATCACAGCTGCAACACTATTTGAACGGTCAAGTGATTGGTCAAAGTGAATTGGTCAAGCAATTGCTTGTTGCACTCTTGGCTGACGGCCACATCCTTGTCGAAGGACCACCGGGGCTTGCTAAAACACGCGCGGTAAAAGCCCTAGCCGATTGCATTGAAGGCAGCTTCCATCGCGTGCAGTTTACACCGGATTTATTGCCGGCGGATTTGACAGGAACCGACATATTTAGACCAGAAACCGGGGAATTTCGCTTCCAACCGGGCCCGATTTTCCATTCGTTGCTGCTCGCTGATGAGATCAACCGTGCCCCCGCCAAAGTGCAAGCCGCAATGCTAGAAGCCATGGCAGAAAAGCAAATTACTGCCGGCAAACAAACCTACCCGCTGCCCGAGCTGTTTTTGGTGATGGCGACACAAAACCCGATAGAGCAAGAAGGTACCTACCCCTTACCTGAAGCTCAGCTTGATCGCTTTTTGCTCCACCTTAACGTCAGCTACCCTGACGCCGACAGTGAGCTCGCGATCCTGCGCTTAAACCGCGGTGAAGCCAAAGGCGAAGTCGGCGCGCAGAAACCGCAACTCTCGCAACACGATATTTTCACCGCCAGACAAGAAGTGCTCAACGTACATATGGCTGAGAGCGTCGAGCAGTACATCATCCGATTGGTGATGGCGACCCGCGAGCCCGAGCAGTACGACGACAACCTTGCAACGATGCTGGAGATGGGCGTCAGCCCGCGCGCCACCATCGCACTGGATCGATGCGCACGCGCTCACGCTTGGTTGGCCGGGCGAGATTTTGTTACGCCAGAAGACGTCCAAGCAATGGCCTACCCTGTGCTAAGACATCGACTACTGCTGACCTACCAAGCCCAAGCAGAAGGCATCAGCCGCGATCACGTGGTCTCTACCTTGCTCTCTCTGGTCGGTAGCGCATAAACATGGCCATAGAAAATACCGTCCTCCCTACGCCGACACTGCCGCCTCATAGTGATGGTGTGAACCTCACCATGAAGGAGTTGCTTCATCTTAAGCAGCACGCGGTGAAATGGCTGCCACCAGCCAAAAGTTTGTGGTCACAAATGGCAGGGCAACACCAAAGTCGCCAACTTGGCCGCGGGATGGATTTCAGTGAAGTACGACAATATCAACATGGCGATGACATTCGAAGCATCGACTGGCGCGTCACGGCGCGCACAGGCAAGCCACACACCAAACTGTTTAGTGAAGAACGCGAAAAGCCGGTTATCGTCTATGTCGACTTCAGTCCGAGCATGAGGTTCGGCTCAACGTTGTTACTAAAGTCGGTGCAAGCGGCGCATTTTGCCGCGCTCACCGGGTGGATAGCCACCGAAGGGCAAGATAGAATCGGCGCCGTCATCGATACCGGCTCAACACTGACTGACCTCAAGCCCCTTCCAAGGCAGCGAGGGGCGTTGGCACTCAATCACGCTTTGGTCAATGAACACCAAAAAGCGCTGATGAACCATCACGTCACGCAAAACAGCTCGATGGCACCCGCGCTGGAAGCACTCAACCGTCTCTGTCCCAAGGGCAGCGATATTATCTTACTGAGCGATTTCACCCGACTGACAGAACAAGATGAGATCACCCTATCTGGGCTCAACACCCACAATCGCGTGCGCATCGTGCAGTTGTGGGATCCTCTAGAGCAAGGCGTCACTGATTTTCGCGGCTGCGAACAGGTGACGGATCGTCAGCATACCCAATGGATTGATTTTGGAAAAAAAACAACGCGAAAAAACATTGAAGCCGCCTTTAAAGCCAAGCAAAATCAGCTTTCTAGGCTCTCGCTTAAACTAGGAATGAGCGTCAGCGCACTCTCTAGTGCACAACCACTACAACAACAATTACACGGATTTTAGAATGAGCTCGAACAGTCAATCTTCATTGCTGCCGCTAGACCCTATGATATTACCCTCGCCACCAAGTTGGCTACCGCTTACCTGGGCATGGTGGGCGAGTATCGCCGCCGGTATCATGACGCTGCTCGCTATTTGGGGCTTCACCCACTGGAAGAAAAAACGCCTTGCACCGAAAAAAGCCGCCCTACGCATTTTGAAACAAGGCAGCACACCTTCATCAGCGATTGAGTTGGTTCGCCAATCGGCGTTGTGCTATTTCCCACGCGAAGAGATCGCTCAGCTAACAGGAAAAGAGTGGTATCTATTTTTGGATGAGCAATTGAGCACCCCGCTCTTTGCCGACAATTACGATAAATGGCAACATGCACTCTACAGCAAGCAACACAATGATGAGTCTCAGGCGTTGATCGAACACTGCGCCCATTGGATAGAGCACGCGCTGCCACCGAAGAAACGGAGGAAATCTCGTGGCCCTGTTCGAGGCTGATTGGCAACTGCTGTGGTGGTGGGTGCTGTTTGCACTGCCGCTGCCCTTGTTGGTTTACCGCTTCGCTCCTGCCAGCGCGCAGCGAACGCCGCTCTATCTGCCCATTTTACCTCAGGGCGCAGCCCAGGCTACGCCGAATTTGCGCGTCACACGTCTGCTCCTCTCACTCACTTGGCTACTCCTGTTACTCGCGGCGGCGAGACCGGTGTGGTTTGGCGATCCCGTCACAATACAGCCGAAACACCGTGACTTAATGTTAGTGCTCGATCTCTCTTATTCGATGAGCCAGCAAGACATGCTTCAAGGGGACGACTACATTGATCGGCTGAGCGCAGTCAAACAGGTGGTCAATGATTTTGTCGCCAAACGGGAAGGCGATAGGATCGGCGTGGTGCTGTTTGCTGATCACGCCTATCTGCAAACGCCACTGACCCTAGACAGACGTACCGTCGCCAAACAAGTGGATCAATTGGTTTTGCGCTTAATCGGTGAAAAAACCGCCATCGGTGAAGGAATTGGCCTTGCGACCAAAACCTTTATCGACAGTGATGCGCCGCAGCGCGTGATGATCCTCCTCAGTGATGGTTCGAACACCTCGGGCGTTCTTAATCCTCTTGAAGCCGCAGACATTGCCAAGCAATATGGCGCGACCATCTATACGGTCGGTGTCGGCGCCGGTGAAATGGTCGTCAAAGAGTTCTTTATGAGCCGTAAAGTCAATACCGCCCATGATCTCGATGAACGGACCTTGATGGCAATCGCTGAGACAACCGGCGGGCAGTACTTTCGGGCCAGAAACGCCGATGAGCTCGCCACCATCTACGACACCATTAATGCGCTTGAGCCTGTCTCGTTGGCAACGCAAGTCTGGCGCCCTCAAACTGAATGGTTTTATGTCCCGCTCACGCTCGCCCTTCTCACCCTACTCGGCCTGATTATCGTGCGGAGGCATCATGTCTGACTTTACGCTACTCTACCCGATGTGGTTGTGGGCACTGCTGCCCACCTATGCATTGCTGTACTGGCTCAGCAAACGTCAAAAGAGCCATACGCTCATTGCGCCGCACATTGCTGCCGCGCTTGGTATGAGCTCATCACAGCCCACTCATCGACTATTGCCACTGCTAGGCGCAATGCTGACGCTTGCCATCGTTGCGCTATCCGGGCCAAGTTTTAGCCAAGCAGAGCGACCGGCGTTTTCCAGCACCGAAGCGCGAGTGATAGTGATGGACATGTCGATGTCCATGTACGCCAATGACATCAAACCCAATCGTTTGAGCCAAGCCAGATACAAGGTGTCGGATTTATTGGCCCAATGGCAAGAGGGTGACACCGCGCTGATTGCTTACGCCGGGGACGCGTATGTGGTAAGCCCGCTCACCTCAGACAGCCAAACCATGCTCAACCTGCTGCCAAATCTTTCACCTGACATCATGCCCTACCCGGGCGCTCGGGCAGACAAAGGTATCGAACTAGCGATTGAGTTGATGAAAAATGCGGGCTTAGATCGCGGCCATATCTTGCTTGTTAGTGATGATCTGGATGATGACGAGCAAACACGCAGCGCCGAGCTGATCGATTCTGGTGCTTGGTCGCTGTCGGTCTTGGCTATTGGTACTGAAAGCGGCGCGCCAATCCCTTTGCAAGATGGGCAATTGCTGACGCATAACGGCCAAACGGTGGTCGCGAAAAGCAATTTTGATAATATGCGCCGCTTGGCGTCCACCAGCGGAGGTATTTTTGTGCCCGTTCAGGTGACAAACGACGACATCAACCTCATTCACCGCGTGATGAATCAAACCGACCAAGCCACTCGCGCCGTCAGTCATCAATCGGTCAGCAATCAGGTCAACCAAGGCTATTGGCTGCTGCCACTCATCGTGCTGCTCTCGCTTCTACTGTTTCGCCGTGGCGTCTTGCTGTCGGCGCTGCTAGTGCCGCTGCTCTGGCTCTCGCCCAGTCAGGAGGTTGCCGCTAACCCGTTTAAACCTCAAGATCTCCAAGCGTATGAAGATTATCTCTCGGGTAACTACTCAGCCGCCGCCGAGAAGTTTAACGATGCGCAATGGCAAGGCTTGGCACACTATCAAGCGGGCGATTTTGACGCCGCCATTGAAAACCTAAGCGGCGCAAAAACGGCCAACCAGCACTACAACCTCGCCAATGCACTCGCACAAAGCGGTCAATATTCCGCCGCCATTGAGCACTATGAGCAAACGTTGGCGCTTAACCCAGAGCTCTCATCGGCAAGCCACAACAAAGCGATTGTGGAACAAGCGCTACAACAGCAGCAACAGCGGGGTGAATCAGGTGAGCAATCTGAACAAGCCGCGTCTCAGCCTAATTCCCAATCTGGTAAAAACTCTCAAGGCAACGCTAGCGCGCAGCCCGAGCAACAAGACGAAGCACCGCGCCCAAACAATGAACCTCAGCAAAGCCAAGAGAGCAATCCTTCGCAGCCGTCTACGTCCGAGGCACCTTCTACTTCTGAGAACTCTTCTAGTTCAGAGCAATCTTCAACTACAGAGCAATCCACGACTTCTGAACAAGACTCGATGTCAGAGCAAGAGAGAGGTTCGCAGGAGGCAAACGACCAAACTGAGCCGCCTAACACATCGGCAACACTCGGCGACACCAAGACCAACGAGATCGATCCCGCGCTGCGTAAACTTGAGCAAGTCGAAGCCGCACGCGATCCTAGCCGCCTATTGCGCGCGCAACTGCTGTTGCAAGCGCAGCAAAAGTCTCCCCCAGCATCAACAGGAAAAACATGGTAATGACAGCGTTTCGATCCCTTTTTATCTTTTTTTTCCTTTGGTCTAGCGCCATCAGCGCCGCCACGCTTCAGGTCACCGTGAGTAAAAATCGGGTCGTGAAAAATGAGGTATTCCAACTGCGTGTGGTACTGGATCAAAAAGCCGAATCGGATGACATTGATTTTAATCTGCTTAGCGATGACTTTTATCTAGGGCGACCAAGCTTTGGCTCCTCGCTCAACATCATCAATGGCAACCGTTCAACACGCAGCGAATGGAATCTCTCACTGGCTGCCAGTCGCATTGGCACCGCAGTGATCCCCGCTTTTGAGGTCGGCGGTGCGCGCTCTGAGCCGATTGAGATCACCGTCTTGGCCGATCAAAATCCGCCACAAGTCTCGGATTTAATTGAAATCCAATCCACATTAAGCAAAGAGACACTCTATCCAGGTGAAAGTGCCACCTTGCGCACTAGGCTCATCGTCAAGGCCAATCCGCGTCGACTACAAAATCCGCAGGTTATCGCCCCTCAAGCTCAAGGGCTGACGCTCTCGCCGCTTGGAGAACCCAACCAATACCAAAGTGTGATGGATGGATTAGAGGTCACCCTTGTCGATCAAGACTATCGAGTCACGGCGACCACACCGGGTGCACAAACACTGCACAGTATTGGCTTTCGCGGTAGTATCGTCTACGGCAGTGATCGTGACGGGAGTACCCGCCTGATTGATGCCAGCACTGCTGCGAAGGGCTACGCCATCACCGTATTGGATAAACCAAGCGACTATCAAGGCACTTGGCTACCTGCCTCGGAGCTGACGCTGCGTCAGCAGTGGCAATCATCACAAGGTGAGCTCGGTGAGACAACGAACCGCTTAGAGTTAGGCGATTCCATCACGCGAACCTTCACCCTTGAGATCTCTGGGATCAGTGCTGAGCAGTTACCCAGCCTGTCCATAACCTACCCATCGTCTGTGCGCCAATACGCCGAAAAACCGCAGGTAAGCGAACCACAACCAGGTGTCGTTCGCATGGAGTTAAAACAAGTATTGATCCCTCAACTGACCGGAGAGATCACTCTACCTGAGGTCATCGTGGATTGGTGGGACACCACCACACAGACCCAGCGCCAAGCAATCGTTGATGGTTTGACGCTGAGCATCAAGCCTGCCGTCACAAGCCATACCTCTACTGCGCCCTCAATTACCGCTGCGGCGCCCGTCGAGACTGTCCCACCCACTGCCACCATTGAGCGTGGTTTTTGGCCTTTGCTGAGCGCGCTACTCGCGCTGGGTTGGTTGATTACCCTTGGGCTGTGGTGGCGCACCAAACGCGCGCTTCACACGCTGACCACTGAGCAACAAAACCGTGAACCCACGCTAAACAGCGCTGGTTCGTTGATTGAGGCGCTGCGCCAACAAGACTATGTGCAAGCCAACCGTCTGGCAGCGATCTGGTTGGATGAAGTGTCGATGTCAGAAGAGTTGCGGGCATCTATCCACGCCGAGTTGGAGGCGATGAACCGCAGTCAGTTTTCACCAAAAACCAGTGCTTGGTCGAGCTCAACCTTGATCGCACTGGTTAAAAAAGCCAACAGAAGAAACAACAGCGGCAAACCGAAAGGTTCGCCGCTCGCTAAGCTCTGAGGTGGATAAAGGGTTAGCGCTTTGCCAATCCTTTACTATTCAAGTAACCCAAGATGTGCGGGCGAGATTCGCCCGACAATTTGGCCGTCACTTGCTCTGACCAACCACTCTGCTTGTTGTTGCTAGAGCGCTGTTGATAATAGGTGTGCATGGTCTCATCGTAGTGTGCAACGGCCTGTTTATCGAGCGGGTGATAGTGATTTTGATGGACAATCACCTCTAGCGGCAATCTCGGTTTTAGATCTGGGTCTTGAGCGGGATGCCCAAGGCACATGCCAAATAACACCGCGCAGTGCTGTGGTAAACCCAACAAATCGTCTACCTCAGCCGCGCGATTACGCAAACCACCAATGTAAACGCCACCGAGCCCCATCGACTCTGCCGCTACCAAACAGTTTTGCGCCATAATGCCCGCATCGACAGCACCGATTAACGTTAGCTCGGTAAAATCTGCCTGCACATTTGGGTTGAGTTCCACATGGCGCTGGTAGTCGATACAGAACACGAGAAACTCGGCCGCACTCGCCACATAAGACTGATGGCCGGCAAATTCGGCCAGACGTGCCCGCTTGCCAGGGTCTGTCACACGAATCACTGAGACCACCTGTAACAAGCTCGATGATGATGCCGCTAATCCCGCTTTGAGCACAGTGTCAAGCTGATCAGGGCCAATCGCCTCAGACGTAAACTGACGAATGGAGCGGTGATTCAATAACGTGTCTATGGTGCTGTTCATGGCAAATCCTTGAGTATCACAACATGAAGAATCAACACCTTATAGTGCTTTGGCGTTAGGGTAAACCCTCTTCGCTGTATAGCGCTTGCCATAAGGAGGGTTCGCCCTCTAGGGTAAGGGGGTGAAGCGGTTGGTCTGGTTTTGCATAACTCAATCGATGGACTCTCTGCGTGACGTGGTAACTATCCAAACCCGAGATGGTCACGGTTTCCAATTGCTCGTGGTCAAGATACCCATCGGACATCACTGCCTGCTCCGGCAGCAATAATCTGACCACTTCACCAATCAACATTTCTGTTTGATTGCTTTGAATCACCATATGCTCAACCAATTTTAATCCGATTTTTATTGGACTTTCGAGTACGAAGGGCGCTGCGAAATCGTCATGGTAATAGCGAGTCAGCCCCGTTTCATCGAACTCGCTTACGTCACTAGGATAACGCGCTGAGGTTTGATGGGCCTGCAGTGCCCACTCGCGTGACACTGAGTTGATGGTAAACACACCCGTGGTGAGGATGTTAGTTAAGCTGTCGCGTTGCGCAGGTCTTGGCCTCGACACAAAACCAAGTAGCGGCGGGTTAGAGCCAAAATGAATCACCGAGCTGAAAATAGCAAGATTGTCGTTCCCCTGCCCATCCGTGGAGCCAATCAGATTAGCGCTCTTAAAACCTGTCAAGGAATTGATTAACCGAGCACGGCTACGCGGCGCCATTTGGTCAATATCGTCTGCGCTCCACTCTTTCTCTATCATGCTTGTTCTACCTGCGTGTCATCGACATTACTGATGGCGATTCGTACGCGGTCAACTCGCTATCGATCACCGCGCGTTGACTGTTGACGAAGCACGAACATGAGTGGCAAGCACCTTACGTCCCTCACGTTTAACATCTAAACGCTTTTTCCAACCCCATAAACGCTCTCGCGCTTCACTAGCCGCAGCATCGAGATCAATCACTGGCCTGAGATAAGGGCTCTCTTGGGGCAGCTGATACAACGCGGCTTCCATTGCACTCATGGTCCACGGTTTGAACAGCAGCGGTGTAGGCACCTCTGAAAGCTCAGGTATCCACTGGTAGATAAATTTTCCGTCGCTATCGTGCTCCTGCGCCTGTTTGACCGGGTTGTAAATGCGAATGGTATTGGTGCCTGTGACACTGGCTTGCATTTGAAACTGGGGATAATGAATACCCGGTTCAAAGTCGAGAAACAGCTGCGCCAAATGGTCAGCGCCCAAGCGCCAATCGATGTTCATGTGATGCGTCAACACACTGACCAACATCGCGCGCATACGAAAGTTCAAGTACCCTGTACGATGCAAACAACGCATACTGGCATCCACCAAGGGTATTCCGGTTCGCCCTTCTTTCCATGCATTGAGTTTTGTTGTGCTTTCCACGCACTCTCTGGCCAACAAGGCATCATACGCCCTATTGACGCAAACAAACTCCATCTCACACTGAGACTCAAACTTTTGCATGAAATGGCAATGCCAATGTAGCCGCGAAGAGAAGGCGACCATGCTTCGCCTCAACCCGGGACTATGCCAATGAGCCAGCAGTGCTTGATAGACTTCGCGCAACGACAGATTTCCCCAAGCCAGATAAGGTGACAATCGACTGCACGCATGTCGAGCAGCCGTAGGGCTTGAGATACTTCGATAATAAGAAATCGCTCGGCGATCAAAAAAATCTTCTAATGTACGCCACGCCATCGTCACGCCACCGGTTTGAAAGCCACTCACTTTTTGTTGCCAAGCCTCAGGGGGATCCACACGCCATTGCTGGCAGCGTTGATCGAGTTGAGCGATATTGCCGTCGGAAAGCGGCACAGATTCAATCGATGTGCGCATTACGGATGACCAATGTTGATCCCAACCGTCTCGATTCTTCGCTCCCCTAATCACTGCGCCCATCGGCGATTCAAACCAAGCAATCTCTTTTTGTTTGAACCATTGGCTCATGCGCCGATCTCGTTGGAAAGTCACATCTAAACCAATTTCTTGATGGGAGTAAACGGCGGCAATGATGTAACACTCCGCCAACGCCTCGAAACACGCTTCTGCTGAACCTTGCAGGCAGTGAACCTCACCCTCAAAGGGGGCCAGTCGCTGATTGAGATCTTGTAGTGACTGCCACACAAAGCGCCAATGCCGCTCACTGTAGTGGGGATTGCCGAGCAACTCTGGCTCAAATAGACACAAAAGTAATGTCGGTCTTCCTGTCTTTAAAGCGCGATTAAGTGGCTCATGATCGCTCAGCCGAAAATCGCGCTTAAACCAGACGACGTTGATAGATTGCATGTGTACTCCTCATTGTTCGAGGGTTTTACGTGCAATCCAAATGAAGTGGTCACTCTTACTCTACCGCCATGTCAACTCTGTCCACGATGAGATCAACGCGATGAAGACTGCGCCGATTCTAACCGTTTGGCTATTTCCTCTTGCTGCTGAGAGATCGAGTCTAGCGCCTGTGCTGTGGTCTTTATTGCTCCGGCCATTGAGGAGAGATGTGAAGTCGCGCCGAGCAGTGTCGCTTGCATCGGACGCAACACGAACCAAAAAATGGCCGATATTATCCCGATGATGACCACTCCAATCAGTGCGATCGCCACCAGCACTTGCTGGCGCAGCTCATCAAAGAACTGCTGACTTTTTGTGGCGATGGTCTGTTTAGAGTGCTGAAACGCGCTTGGCAGTGCCTCCATAGACTGTCTAGAGAGCAATACCAATTCGTTGAGATTGCCAATGGTTTGGTCGAGTTTTTCTTGCTGTTGCCCTGTCAAGTGCTCACTTTGCGCGATGTCTGCAAGCGCGCTACCAATGGTATCTAACGACTGTCGGGTGTCATCCAGTGCCCGCTCAACTCCCTCCAACTCTAATGTCATCGACACCTGTACAAAGGGCTGATGCGCCTCCTCCTCTGCATTCACCACTGATGCCAATAGCACCATACTCAAGCCTAGCCACCACTTCATCGCCCTATCCTTTTGATTGTCTGTTCTTTGACATCATAGCGCTAAGCCATCGAAGATGTCGTCTTTAATTACTTGGATAAGGAGATTGAGACTCAAGCGCCATCGCCAACAACGTCATCGGGTGGTGACACGCGAGGGAAGTATTTTCTTCAATCTGCCATTTACACGCCTCACAGTCGGTTATCGCATAGTCCGCACCGGATTCTTCCATCGCCGCAAATAAAGGCGCCCCTATCGCCATTGAGGTGGCGTAGTTTTCCGATTTGAATCCATAAGTACCCGCTAATCCGCAGCACTGACTGTCTAACACTATCACGTTTAGACCGGGGATCCGTTTAAGCAGTTCGATGGTAAAAAGATGCTCACCACTCCGCTCAAGGTGGCACGGCGTGTGGTACACCACCACTTTGTTTAATGGTTTGAGTGTCGGCCCCTCGCCTTGCTCAAACGCGCGCAGCAAAAAACGACTGAAAAAATGCACGTCGTTGACAATGGCATCATTCTCAACCCCTAGCACGTGAGGGTACTCCTCTTTCAATGCTAAACAGCAACTGGATGACGTTGAGATCACGCCGTGGCTGGAGCCATGTAACGCAGCGGTCATCTGCTCAACGTTGATTCGCGCGTTTTTACGCGCTTTGTCTAAAAAACCATTGGCAATCAAGGGTACGCCGCAGCACTTTTCTTTATCGAGTAAGGTCACGCCATAATTCATCGCATTTAGGACCGCAACCACATCTTTGCCCAGTTGCGGATGGTTGTAATTGACATAGCAGCCGTGAAAATAGCTCACATGTCGGGAAAACTTTGCTTGTGACGACTTGTGCTTTTTAAACCATGCGCGAAACGTGCCTTGGGCATATTTAGGTAAGGACTTGTGGTGATCCACCCCTAAGGTTTTGTCCAAAATAGTTTTGACTGGAATCAGTTGCGTCATCTTGTTGACAACGTGTCCCATCGGCGTGGCCAGTGAACCGAACAAGTCGGTGTGGCTGAGCACGTAATCGCGTACGGTTTTTGGGCTAAGCGTTTTTTTCCCTAAGGAGCCTTTGGCGTTCGCGATCAAATCACCAATGCGAACCCTAGAAGGACAAGCGGTTTCACATCGCTTGCAGTTGGTGCACATCGACAGGGCCTCATCATAGTAATCTGGGCTTTTGATGCGCAAGCGTTCGCCATCCGGGCCACACTGTTTCGGGCCGGGGTAAAGAGGGTTGGTCTTGGCGACCGGGCAATACACGGTGCACACCGTGCATTTGATGCAGTTTTCAAAAGACAATTGACCAACTTGAGCGTTCATACCTCAACCTCCTCTTTAAAAGCTGCGTGTTGATGGCTCTTTGCGACTGCAGTGGCTGCGTGATAAGCGGTGCTGATGGCGACGCCGCCCCCGCAACCTTGCTTAATCGGATCAAAGCCCTGCAACAGAGCGCCAACGCAACGCACGTTGCGCACCGTCTCGCCATTCAGTAGAGGGGAAAAATCGGCATTGGTCTTGACGCCAAACGCCAAGAAAGGTTGGGAGTCGGCAGCAAAAAACGCGTCATTGGCCCAGTGGTCACGCTCGTCATCGGCACTAACGTCAAAGTGAAAACGCGGCTCCTGCACGGCTTGTCTCTCAGCCACCAGTCCACCACTAAAGAAACTGCCGGTCGCCATAATATAGTGAGCCGCACGCAATGGCGTCTTGCTCATCTTCTCGGTATAAATTTGCTCCAGCTGATATCCCGATTCCGACTCGATGAGCTCGCCGCCAACCACGCTGTCACCTTTGAGCACCACGCCACCCAACTGACGAACCGCGCGAGTCAAACACTCTTCAATGCGTATGCCCATCAACGATGGTGGCATGGTCGCCACTTCAAATAACTGTCGCTGTGTCTGCACTCTCAGCTGTTCAAGGAGGATTAGCCCATCGCCATTTCCGAGCAAGGCAGGTATGACCACGGCATCATCCGCTTGAGACACACGTAAAAGTTGGTGAGCGAATTCGTTCAGGACGTGGGGCTGTCGCAATAAGCGCGATAAATCAATAGAGCGCAGATCGCCACATTGACGGCCAAACCCACGCAGCGAAGGCAGGTCTACAGTGATACTGCGGATGGTTTTGCCTGTGAACATCGGTTGCTGCGCAAGGTAATCACGAGTCATGTTGGGGTGAAAATCTCGAAAGCCCGCTATCGATACCACAGTAATTCGGTGAAAAGCGCTGAGCGCTGACCCATCAAAATCCGTACACAACGCATAAGGCTGAGAAAACCACGTCGGTTTAAGCGTGCCCACCGTTGTGAGTCTCAAGTGGTTTTCTTCTTGACCTAAGGTGCGCATCGGCAAGCCTTGCTCAGCCATCATAGCGCCGAACCATTGCATCGCTTGTCGCACTTTGTCTGCGCCTAATTTAGCGTAGGGATGCATTGGGCAAGCTTGCGTCAGTTCGTCTATCGCTGGGTACGGTAAGCGCACCGCCTGCCCCGTCACTGGCGAGTGGGCGAGCAGATCAATCGAGCCTGATGAAAAATGCATCGCACTTTGCCCACTAGAGACCACCGCTGTCTTAAGGCCCAATTGCAAACAGCGCAGTGCGGCACTTAGGCCGGATAGTCCTGCGCCCATCACAACCACATCATAATTGAGCATCTGTCGCCTCCTCGTTGCGGGTTAACTGTGCGTTATAGTCGGTGGGTTCGATACCCAATAGGCCCTGATAGACCCAATAACTGAACTCGGCCTCACGTAGCGCATCTCCCCATAAAATCGGTTTCACCCCTTTCCAGCGCTCTTCAAGAAACTCGACCAACAGCTCGCCTGATTCTATTCCGCTACATTGGGTAAACTCATCGAAAAGCCCCGCCGCGCGGTAGGTGCAAAGCTCCCCTTGGCAGGGTCCCATTCCAAGACGCGTCCGGCGGCGAAGATCAGTCAGGTTGTGAACATCAAGCTCTTTAATCGCGTATTCGATTTCGCCACTGGTGACCATTTCACACTCACATATCACACTTTGGCTTTGCGGGGTTTTCATGAGATAGCTGATGACGCGTTGACCGTGGCGATCCACCGCGGCTAATTCTGCCGGTTTGGCCTGCAATGCATGGCGACGCTTGGCGGTTTGAGGAGGTTCAGAGCCGGGCAGCGGACGGCGGTGAGTGTCACACTCCGCCACATGACCTAATTTAGTAGCAATCAAATCCGTGGTCATTTGGGCCATCAAGCGGTAGGTCATCAACTTACCACCGGTAATGGTCGTGAAGCCCTTTAGGCCGTCGCGACTTTCATGGTCCACCAACACAATACCACGGCTGATATTTCGACCACTGCCATTGTCATCCAAGGAGACCAAAGGACGCACCCCCGCATAAGCGCGCAGCACACGACTGTGCGCCATGATCGGCGCAAGTTTCGCCCCTTCTTCTAACAGCAAATCCACTTCTTTGGCGCTCACTTCTAAGCGATCGATCTGATCGTAATCAATGTGCTCTGACGTAGTGCCGATGAGCGAAATCGTATCGGCGGGGATCAGAATGTCAGCGTCAGCGGGCTGGCGACACCGATTTAACACCACATTATTGATGCGATAATCGAGCACCAACAGCGAACCTTTCGCTGGGAACATGGTGATATTGAGATCGGCGTATTCGCAAATAGTCTGCCCCCAAATGCCCGCAGCATTGACCACCTGATCAGCCCAGATCTCAAAAGACTCGCCCGAGCGTCTACTTTGGCAGCGTACACCCAGCACTTGATCTGCAACTCGAATAAGCGACGTGACCTGAGTATGGGTAAATAAACGCGCGCCGTGATCTTTGGCATCAAGCACATTGGCGGCACACAAACGAAACGGATCCAAAGTGCCATCGGGCACTTGCACCGCGCCGAGCAGGCTTGGATTTGCATTGGGTTCCAGCTTAAGCGCCTCTTTAGCACTGAGAAGTCTTGTCTCTATGTCAGCGGCTTGGCATGCGTCGACAAAGGTTTTTTGGTACTCAAGACCATCTTCTGGTAATGAGATAAATAACCCGCTGCTGTCTTCAACACAATGGCGCGCAATGCGTTTAAGGATCCGATTTTCTTGAATGCACTCTCTCGCCGAATGCGCATCCGTCACCGCATAACGCGCACCGGAATGGAGTAAACCGTGATTGCGCCCCGAGGTGCCCGCAGCCAAATCATCACGCTCGACCAAAATACAATCGATGCCGCGCAACGCGCAGTCACGCATGACCCCTGCTCCCGTTGCGCCGCCGCCAATAATGACCACCTGAGTTTCAAATCGCGTTGCCATCGCCGACTCCCGTTTGTCTATTCTGCTTTTAGTCTCGCACGGTTTGTGGCTATCATTTCGAGATCACACTCACAAATGCTCGAACGAGCATTAATTGATTATTTTCACAACATAGATGGAGTAAGAGAAGAATTGACATTTTTAATGAACAACTGGAGAAAGATCAGGATAAAGCACTAACAATAAAGCACTATAAGCGCGTATTTCTACGTAATCCATGATTAACTATTAGTTAACACCACCAATTAACCATGACATTTATGTGGAATAGATAACAAAAACGAACAAAATAAAAACATTTTCGCTCAAATTAACTTCATATGAGAGCGAAGTACCGTTTCATATCCAACCTTTTCTATACACTCACTCGCGCTCAATCGGTTTTTGTTGTACCGAACCAACATCCAACCTTAAGGACATCATTATGGCTATACGTAAAGATCACACTCTATTAGGGCAGTGTATTGCCGAGTTTATAGGAACCGGATTACTCATTTTCTGGGGGGTGGGCTGCGTCGCAGCGTTAGTACTGACAGGCGCTCAATTTGGTCAGTGGGAAGTGAGCATTGTATGGGGCATGGCGGTCGCTCTGGCGGTGTACTGCACCGCAGGTGTATCGGGCGCGCATATTAACCCAGCGGTGACCATCGCGCTTGCGGCTTTCCATGGGTTTGAAAAACACAAAGTCATCCCCTACATCGGCTCACAAATCGCTGGCGCGTTTTGCGCGGCGGCGCTCATCTATGGCTTATATGGCAACCTGTTCGTCGAATGGGAACTGGCCAACGGCATCGCAAGAGACATGCCTGAAGCGCTGGCGACCGCCGGTATTTTCTCCACCTTCCCTAACCCATCGCTCTCCTTTGGCGGGGCGATGGCCGTGGAATTTTCCATCACCGCCGTGCTGATGTTTGGCATTTTGGCCTTTGGTGATTCCAACAACGGTGGTGAATCTCGCGGGGCGATGGTGCCGCTATTGATTGGCTTACTGGTCGCAACGATTGGCGGTTCATTAGGGCCTTTGACCGGCTTTGCGATGAATCCCGCGCGCGATTTTGGTCCTAAACTGTTCTCTTTCTTAGCGGGCTGGGACTACGCCCTCACTGGCGCGAAAGAGATTCCTTATTTCATCGTCCCCATCATCGCACCCATCGCTGGAGCCTGCTTTGGCGGCTGGCTGTACCCGAAAGTCATCGGCGCGTACCTCCCCGACGATGGCGGCTGCACCAGCCCAGCGCAATGTGATGATTGCGTCGTTGAAGATAATGAAGTGCACCCATAATGCACGCGGTGCCTCGTCAACTCGACAAGGTCTACCTACAAAAAAGCATAACGTGATAACAAGGATTACCCTATGACTACTCAATATATTGTTGCTCTTGACCAAGGAACTACCAGTTCTCGTGCCGTTGTACTGGATCACGACGCCAACATCGTCAGCGTCGCACAGCGCGAATTCACGCAAATTTATCCCGAAGCCGGCTGGGTGGAACATGACCCACTGGAAATCTATGCCACACAGAGCTCGACACTCATCGAAGCGCTAGGACAAAAAGGCATCACCTCAGATCAGGTCGCCGCGATTGGTATCACCAATCAGCGTGAAACCACCGTGGTATGGAACAAAGAGACCGGTACCCCCATCTACAATGCGATTGTCTGGCAATGTCGTCGTACAGCCAACTTGTGCAAAGAGTTGAAGCAACGTTCCGGCCTTGAAAGCTACATCAAAGAGAACACTGGCCTGGTGTTAGACCCGTATTTTTCCGGCACCAAAGTCAAATGGATTCTCGACAATGTTGAAGGCGCCCGCGATCTGGCGAACGAAGGGAAGTTGCTGTTTGGCACCGTTGATACCTGGCTGGTTTGGAAGATGACTCAAGGGCGTGTGCACGTCACCGATTACACCAACGCCTCTCGTACCATGTTGTTTAATATCAACACCCTTGAGTGGGATGAACGCATCTTGCAAGAGTTCAACATCCCCCTATCCATGATGCCTGAGGTGAGACCGTCCTCAGAAGTGTATGGCAAAACTAATATTGGCGGTAAAGGCGGCACTCGCATCCCTATTGCCGGTATCGCTGGCGATCAACAAGCGGCGCTGTTTGGTCAAATGTGTGTCGAGCCCGGCCAAACCAAGAACACCTATGGAACCGGCTGCTTCCTACTGATGAATACCGGTCATGAGAAAGTCACCTCGAAAAATGGCCTCCTCACGACCCTTGCTTGCGGGCCAAAAGGTGAAGTCGCCTACGCGCTGGAAGGCTCTGTCTTTATGGGCGGTGCGTCGATTCAGTGGCTCAGAGATGAAATGAAATTGCTCGAAGATGCCCACGATTCAGAGTACTTCGCGACCAAAGTAGACTCATCCAATGGCGTGTACGTGGTGCCGGCGTTTACTGGGTTGGGTGCGCCGTATTGGGATGCGTATGCTCGCGGCACCATTGTCGGAATGACGCGAGGCACAGGTTCGAATCACATCATTCGTGCCACGCTCGAGAGTATCGCCTATCAAAGCCGCGATGTGATTGATGCGATGCAAGCAGACTCTGGCATCAAACTCTCCACACTGCGCGTCGATGGCGGCGCTGTGGCGAACAACTTCTTGATGCAATTCCAAGCTGACATCTTAAACACCCAAGTTCAGCGACCAAAAGTGACTGAAGTGACCGCACTAGGCGCCGCATACTTAGCCGGTATTGCGGTCGGATTCTGGGATGGATTGGTGGAAGTCTCCAACAAAGCGGAAATCGATCATACCTTTATCCCTCACGATGATCCGGAGAAACGCGAAGCCCGCTACAGTGGTTGGAAACGCGCCGTGCGTGGCGTGCTCGCTTGGTCTGAAGTGGTGAATTAAGCGATAATCATAATGACCAAGTGCTAACGCGCTTGGTCATTATGATCTAAGTATTTTTCCATTTTGATCAAATCCCAAGACACACCGTCATGCTTTCGTGCACCTTGCTCAAACGCCACCGTTTCGAAACCAAGGGATTGATAACAGCGGATAGCGGGGTGATTGTGTGCAAACACAACCAGAGAGAGTTTTTGGGCCATCAGTGTTGTCGCCGCGTGAATGATCAGCGCCTTAAGCATCTGCTTGGCCACGCCTTGGCCTCTGTGTGAATCACTGACAAACACTCGGCATATACGATAGTGCCCCTCTTCAACAAAAAATAGTTCGGCAACACCAACGCTCTGTTCATCACGTTCGTAGAGAAATGGCGTCACTTCTTGACGTTTAATGTGTCTAACGATCTGTCTTTTCGTAAGGGGGAATTGATAGGTAGGCCCGCCCCATTGGTAATTGAGCGAAGAAGAATCGATCCAAGCAATGAGTTGATCAATATCACCTTTGTTGAATGGTCTGAGCGGCATGCGTTCCCTTTCCTATGGTACTTACTCTATTCAACATAGAGTGTCTCGAAAAGAAAAACCAGATCCCAGAAACGAAAAAACCGCTGTAAAAACAGCGGTTTTTTCTAGAATAGTGGCGGAGAGATAGGGATTTGAACCCTAGATACGCTATTAACGTATGCCGGTTTTCAAGACCGGTGCTTTCAACCACTCAGCCATCTCTCCGTCGGTGAGGCGTATATTAGGTACTTGGAGAAAGGTTGTAAAGTGCTAATTTGCTTTGAATTGTTCGAGTGATGACAATGTGAGCAAAAACTGTCTCTCTACTGTGATTTTTTAGCCAATTAACGGGTGTCATTGGTTTGAAACACTAGTGTTGTAGCTCTAATTTTAATGAGCCAATAAAATAGTGTTTTATTGTTAATTATTTGAATTTATTAATTAAAACACTGTTCAGTTAACACATGTGCGCCCGAAAGTATTTGAACAATAATGTGAACTAATTCAAAATTAGAAAATTCGTTAGGTATTCTGTATAAATTCGAGGCTGTTATGAAAGTTGCTGACTTGTTCAAACATCGTGGTGAGTCAATTTCAAAGCATCATTCTGATCTCATGCAATGGATGTCGCCTGCGGTACGTGAGTACTGGGGAGACTTTTTAAGCAAGGCCAATAACCGTCAATTGTTCACTCGACTGCGCGATCTTCAACAACCCGCAGTGAACGATGAGGCATCTGAGCCTGTTGAGAAGCCAATCGAACTTAAACCGCAAGCCCAAGCTGTCTTTGATGAGCTACAGACTCAATTAGGCGAGATAATTCATACGGGTGAATGGCTCGATGTCTCACAAGAGCGCATCAACCAATTTGGTTTGGTTACGGAAGACATGCAGTGGATCCATACGGATCCTGAGCGTGCAGCCAGTGAATCGCCATTCAAAACAACCATCGCTCACGGTTTTCTGACCTTGGCTCTGCTGCCAAAATTGACCGACAGTGTCGATCCAGACAACAGCCTATTCCCGACGGCTAAGATGGTCGTCAACATTGGGTTGAACCAAGTGCGTTTCCCTTACCCAGTCAAAGCAGGCAACCGAGTCCGTGCGGTCAGTACTTTGTCTAAGGTCACGCCGATCCGTAAAGGATTAGAGGTGGAGCGCGAGATCAAAGTCGAAATTGAAGGCGTTCGCCGTCCAGGTGCTGTTGTCACGTCAGTGATTCAACTTCATTTTTAGCAGCGTGGCTCAAAGCCAAACCCAATAAACAAAAAAGGATACGCATGTCGTATCCTTTTTTGACTTTGTACTATAGTGGCGCTTAGTTGCCCATAGTGTAGCAACAGCCTAATTGGTAATCGTCGCCATTTTTCGCTGTGTACTCTTTCTCTTCTGTACACGCTTGTGGTTTACCCTTCTCATCGCCTTTGACGAGGCTAATCCAGTGACGCATTGCCGACATCTTACCCATTTCGTGAGGGAACATGGTGCAGGTTTCAAGCTGGATGTCATCGATACACACGAGCTCCACACAACCTGTCCCTTTGTGATGGCCAAAGGTCACTTCAACATGGCTGCCAGTCCCATCACGAAGCAGTAAGGAGGCAGGCGTCTCTTTACTTCCTGTGTAAGCAACAAAGTGTTTGGGATGCTTGAGACCACTGTGACTGCCGTCTTTGAAGTACGCCATAACGTGTCGATAGTCGATCACGTACGCTGTGACATTTTTGTGCGACCCATTTTCTAGGGGGAACAGTCTATCGAGCAGCTGCTTCGATTTGGTTTGCTTTTCACTTGCTTGATTAGCGTTGATGGTCTCTACCGCGAAGACTGCTTCAGCGATAAAAGGGCGGTTTTGATTTTGGATTTCTGTCTTATCGAATGTCAGCATATTCATAGTGTTTCCCTCACGGATATTTCACAGCATCATGTCCTAGAGCAAATATTTCAAACTCGCGTTTAACAAGTTGCAAATTTGTGACTTTGCTTACTTTGTATACTAGTGAATTTTTGACTACAATTTCACAACAAAAATTTTACAATGTGAATTTTACAAAATGCCAGTGTCAAAAAGCTTGATTCGCCAATCCCATTTCCTCGGGACAAAAATTAGAAACCTGAGAAAACGCAACCACTTAACTATGGAGGATCTCTCTGCACGCTGTGTGAGAGTTAGCCCTGAATACGCACCGTCGGTCTCTTACCTTTCAATGATCGAACGAGGAAAACGCGTGCCAAGCATCGACATGCTGGAGGTCATTGCACAAGTTTTCCAAAAAGATCCCGCTTGGTTCTTAGATGACGAGCCAGAACAGGCCGACATCACGCCTGATAAAGGCAACCGCGGTGGGATCAGCGGCATGGCGCTTGAGCCGAGCTTTCTGTTCTCGAATGAAATTCTCCAAATCGCCATTCCGGAGATGCTCTCGCAAACCGGCATTACAGGTCGTCAGTTTGCTCATTTGCTGATTCGCGCTCATCAAGAGAGCCATCAAAACCACTTTCCTGATCTCGAACGTGCAGCAGAAGAAGTGGGCCTCAAACGCCTGAACCTCTCAGCGGAAGATTTGATGGGCATTGCCCGAAGCCTTGGGCTCACCATTCGCTGGGTCAAACGCGCACCGCAAGATGTGGTGGATGAGCTTGGGATTAACGCCAAGCAAGTCGTGACATCCTTCTTTGAACCGCCCGGAACTCTGTTCCTTAATGAAATCCTCAAAGAGTATCCGACTCGCCTTAAGTATGATTTGGCGGTCTATATCGGCCATTGTGTTCTGCACAGCAAAGAAGGGTTGAAAAGCGTACTGACGGTGGGGCATGCCAACAGTTGGGAGGACTACAACCAAACCACGCCGAGCTCAGAGCTCAACTCGCAAGACATTTTGCAAGCGTGGCGTGATTTTGAGTCGAGTTTTTTTGCGGGCGCGCTACTTTGCCCTAAAGTCCCTTTCCGACAATTACTAGACCGCAGCGGGTATGAGATTGACGTCCACCTCAAAGCAGGCGTATCACCATCGGTTGCGATGCGTCGTATGACCGTGGTTTCGCCCTATCCTCACTGGCACTATTTTGATGCGTACGGACAAAACAAGCTTAAAGCGGTCTATCGTGGTAACGGGATCCCGCTTCCTTGGGGCAACATGCGGAAGGTCAATGACCCGTGTCAGCACTGGGCTGTTTTCCGTCGCTTGTCTGAGCCACAACAAGGTAGCTCGGCGCAGATCTCTATTCTCAACGTCGGGGATGAGCCAAGAATTTACTGCTGTGAGTCAGTCAACATGACCGATCCTGCAGGGAACAACCGCGTCTTGTGCGCAGGCATCGATCTTAACCCAGCCATTGATGCTCAGGGCGGGAATTCACACGATATCGCTCAGGAACTCAAAAGTTTATGCGTCAGTCAGGGTGGTAGCGCCCCCATTCCACGTCATATCAGCCGGGAATTCACCACCATCGCTAAAATACTGAACATTAACTGGATTGAGCGAGGCATTCAGTCAGATGCGCGCGTGATATGCTCACGAGGTGCCGTGTGTCCGAGGAAACCAAGCTGTTATGAAAATTGCCAAGGTGGTGAATAGAGGTTGAAGAAACCCATTCGAGACAGAAAGGCGAGACAGAAAGAAAAAAGCCAATCACAAATCGGTGTGATTGGCTGTATATGATTGTGAACAAAATCGTATTCACTAACAACGTCAGTTGGCTAGGTGACCCTCGGCTTAATAAGGGTCACTATAAATAAAGCAGTAACCGTGCCAACTTTTAAGTTAACCAAAAATCAATCACTTCGCTCACTTCGTCATCAGTTTCATGCAAACAGAACACATAATCGTCAAGCAAAATAAGAATAATTGCGTTTTGCGAAAATGTTGATCATTGCAAAATGCAAACCATGACGCATCGAGTTTCCCAGAGATCAAAAAAGCGCCGCCCAACATCGGTTGGGCGGCGCAGAGAACAAGGGATAGAATCATCGACTAGCGTTTACGAAACACCCAAATCGGTCCAATCATAAGAAATTGGATATCTTCGAAAAACGACGGCTTCTTCCCTTCGATCTTATGACCAATAAATTGTGCTATCCAGAGCACCGCAAACAGTGCTATGGAGACCAACAACACCGGGGCCCTCATGATCTCCAGAGACCAAATTAACGCAATACACGCGAGAAGGAAGCCTAGCATCATAATAAACACGCTAAGCGACAAGCGAAAATAGAACATCATCACAGGGAGTGCGGCCACCCAAACCCAATTGAGACGGAACCCATACAACTCCAAACTCGGCAGTGACCAAATCAGCCCAACGACCGACAAGAAAATACCCGGCACAGCCACTTTATGAATTTTCTGATTAATCGGGTTTTGATGGCTCTCACCGTACGCCGCTAGCCATTGAGTCAAGTTCTTCATCATCCACCTCTAAGACGTGCCGAATCCCTTGCGGTGATGGCGTTTGATGTCATACATACTGCTATCCGCGAGCTTGAGCAGCTGATTAATATTGCGCATATTCGCGTTGTACATCGCGTGGCCGATACTCACCTCTATTGTGATCAAGTGCTGCTCATATATGATCGGGTTTCGGGCAATCGCTTTAGTTAACTCCGTGCGAATGCGGTCTACGTCCTCTTCACGATTGACGCGAGGCAGCATAGCTAAAAACTCATCCCCGCCAACACGAGCTACAGTGTCCGAGGCGCGTAACGTGCTAACCAAACGCTCAGCCACCGCCACCAGCACCTTATCACCCGCGGCATGCCCGTAGGTGTCATTAATGAACTTAAAGCCATCTAGGTCGATATTCAAAAGAGCAAAGCCGCCTTTTTTCTCATCTCTTGAGACCAGATCAAACTGCTGCTGGAGTGAGTACATAAAGTAGCGACGATTGGGCAGACCAGTGAGCTCATCTTGCAGGGAGCGTTTGTGTGCATTGTCATACAATCGATAGATAGTAGAGAACGCGAACAAAAGCAGCATGGTCATCGGGTAGCCTAAAATGCGCACGGCGTTAACGCGATACCACTCAATAGTGGCGAGCAAATCGGTTTTCTCTGACGCAGCAATTTGCCAGTTCCCATAGGGGAAGCGTACGATCTCTTCAGAAAATGCGTCATCAAATACCGCTTGGCTGCCGTAGAAAATCTCGCCTTCTTCACCAGAAGAGTCTACCCCTCGCATCGCTAGGTGGTATTTGTATTCAAACGCTTCCACCCCGACTTGTTGATAGAGAGACTCAAGTGACATGACCACACTGCACACTCCCCAATACTTGCTGTTGTAGGGAGGGTCCATAAAAATCGGCACGCGTGCAATCAATCCTTGTCCGCCTTGCACGAGATCGACGGGTCCGGCAATGAAAATTTCTTGTAATTGCTGCGCTTTTCGTACGGTACGCCATTGCTCTGGAATCGATTGATACACCAAACCTACGGCCTTTTCATTACCATCTAGCGGGTAGATGTATTGGATAACATCATCCGGTGCCAGTGCGACGACCATGACATTATTACTGCGGCGCATAATGCTCGATGCGATTAAATCCCAACCAGAAAAGTCAAAGTCAGGATTGGCAGCAACCAAAGAAGAGAGGCCGTTAGCCACATAAATATCGGACACGATTGAGGCTTCAATCTCTGAGCGAATAATGGACAACTCTTCTTTCGCTCGCGCTAACATACTATCGCGCAGAAAACTCTTTTGGCTGCGGTCTAGGAACTCCACCAAACTCACGGAGCAAACACACAACAGCATAAACAGGAGATAGACTGGCCACTGCCTACCAAAGCTTGATTTCACTCAGCCTCCTATGGCTTTGAAACACATAAAAATAAAAAACATAAAGATCAGTGATTTATTATTGGCGCAAATATTAGTTATTACCAGTATTGCCCATAAGGTTACACACCTTTGTTAATATTTTCAGTCGCTTCATTCACACTTGTTAATTTAATGATAGCTAAATTAACAACAAAGACGTGACTTTCTCAACCTCTCCTCTCCATCGCTTGTGCTTTACCTCATCTCACGCATTATTCGCCTTCATTTGACGGGGCGCTCACATAACATTGAAGAATGTTTGTTTTACTCCACGCTCACCGTTTTTGTCTCGGTATCCGATTGTAAGGACACATGAATGCGACTCCCTACCACTTTGCTTATTTTGTGCATAACCACTTTGAGTACGCTGCTTCACGCTCAGACGATGACGTACGAGCAGTCGGCAGAGGTTATCCGCCAAACTTACGAGCGTAAACTTTACACTTTGCCAGCCTTTAAAGAGGGCCATTACGGTTTGAGAATGTATCGCCAAACGCTTGATGACCAATACGCAGCCGCAGTGTGGAGCGATATGGCAAGGGTGGCGAGTCGACTCAACCGATTTGCAGCGCAAGTACACACTCCAGAGCAAATCATGGCCTACGCCCAAAAGCGCAATCGCAGCTATGAAGGGGATTCAGATGAGCGCAGTCAACGCCGTTATCAAATGACTAAGCGCTACCCAGAGTACATTTACCTGGGTGTCGACCTGCTCGGCTCTCTGGCTCGCGCCAACGAATATCATTTAGAGCATCTGGATGATAACGCGCTACGAAACGTGATCCGTCGCTACGATTTCAAACGCTATGTCACCGACCCAGACATGATCAAAGCGTGGGCAGCCCAACTGGCCAATCAAGTCTATTGGCTACAACAACTCGAAGAGCAAGATGTGGTTGAGGCATTTACACAGACCTTTCGAAGCACCTACCCAGATGCCGAAGACGCTGCCTTATCCAATCAACAATACGGCAATAAAATCTACGGTATGACGCACATCATTTTTGCCGCATCACACTACTATCAGCACGCGGTTGACGAGAAACAGTATGAGTGGATTTACCACTATCTAAGCGAGAACATCGACACCATTTTAGCTCGTACCAAAGAGGACATTGTCGCCGAAGTGGGCATCGCCTTTTTACTGGCGGGGCTTGAGGATGATCCTGTTGTCGATAAAACGCGCGCCGCGATTCAACAATCCATCAATGCTGAGCGCGGTATGATCGCTTCAGTCAGCGGTGATTTTGATTTGACCTACGGTGAACATCGCAACGTATTGGCTATTATGCTGCTTGACTGGCAAGGCGTGAACGAGGCTCCGATACCGTCGCGTCACAAATCGGTGTTCAGTGCGCTGCCTTATGGCTTGCGCATCAAGCCATCATCGATTGACTAGTGGCACTCGGCTTACGAAGTACTATCTATTCCATAACAGCTTGGGCTTTTTATTCTGCCAGTGAGGTACTAGCACCACCATAACGTTAGCGAGAACGATAATCGACAGGCCAATCCACTGCCATAGATGGTAATGCTCATCATAAAAGACCCATTGCCATAGGGTGGAAAAGATTAAATTGGTGAAAATAAGCGGAGCAAGTTGAGAGCCCGAAGCCGCTAAACGGTACGCCTTGGCTCGAAATACCTGAGTGTTAATGATCAGCAGTGACATCAACACAATCAACAAAGCCAGTAAGCCCCAGCCCCAATGGAGCGAATATCCAGTCAGAGGAGAAACAAGCGGCGCAGAGGTGACCGCTTGCCAAATCAAATAGGGGGCAACCAGCAAGGTCGCAAACACGAAGGTCCAAAGGTTAATCGCCAAACTGCTCATCGACGAATGACTGACTCGGTACAAACTGAGCTGCGAGCCCGCATTAAAAAGACCGGCCAGTAACCCAACCAATAACGCCGGTTTGAAGGTCAGCGCTCCCCACTCCCCAGCAAGCAATACCACACCAACAAATGTCAACGTCAGTCCCCACAGCGCCTTTGCTCCAATAGCAGTGCGAAAAATGAGTTTTTCCAACACGGGGATAAACAGCGGCCCGGTACCAAACAGCACCACGCTTTCAACCAAACTGAGGTGGCTCAAGGCGTAGATAAAACAGATCTGACACGCAGCAATACACAGCGCACGTACCCAAAGTGCTTTTCGGACTTGTCCGCGAGGCGGCGCCCATGACGACCGACTGATCATCAACCCAATCAACAGTGCAGGCACCGAAAAACGCAAAAAACTCAGTGCGCTCGGTGCGATAGAATCTGTTAAAAGTTTTGACATTAGCCCAGTCAGTGACAAACTGAAGGTAGAGGCCAACATAAAAAGGACAGGTGATGCAGAGATGTCTTGTGTGGTTTTCATTATTCCTCCGTTATCTGCGCCCAGTCTATCGACCTTTTTCAGCAATGAATAATGAGTAATCACAACATCAACTGTTAGAAAAACTTACAAATGAAAATAGTTGCTCCGATGAAATCCTTATATGCGTTTGTTGCCGTTGCCGAAACCGGAAGTATGACGGCCGCCGCTAAAGCCTTGTATGTCAGTCATTCCGCGATCAGTCAGGCGATAAAAACCCTCGAGCAACAACTAGAGCAACCTCTATTTACTCGCGTTGGTCGTCAAGTGGTTCTCAACTCAGCGGGACGGCAATACTATCGCCGTGTGGCACCAGCACTGGAAGAGATCGTCGCGGCGACTTCGCACCTTTTAGCCAATCGCCATAGCAACCGTCTGACCCTCAACATGGTTAACTCGCTTGCTATGCACTGGTGGATCCCGCGGGTAAGCCAGTTCAATCAACACGCGCCCGATATTGATATCCGTATTTCCACCTTGATTGGTCAATTCGTTTTAGAAGAAGAAGGGGTGGATGTGGCGCTCATTCATGGCAATACCAGCGATTGGCAGGACTACTACTGTGAAAAACTCGCCGATGACGAACTTGTACTGGTCGCCAGTCCAGAGGTCGCTAGGCAGTGTTATGCCGGTGACGTTGAGGATGCGCATTTGATGGATCCCGCGGTCATTCTCACTCAACAACCCGCCATTGTCGCGCTCAACGATCGACGCAAAAACGACTGGCAAATCTGGTCTGAAGCCCATCAACTTGCTCTGCCCACCTTCGCCAAGAATCTGAGCTTTAGCGCATCCATCCAAGCCGTACAGGCCGCAACACGTCACTTGGGCGTGTTGGTTACGCACCGAATGTTCGTTCGAGATGACATTAAATTGGGGTATTTGGTCGAAATTGGCCAACCTGTGCTCAATCCGCATCAAGCTTTCTACTTTGCTTGTGCGAAAGAAAAACTCAAAAACGAGCACGTGTTGATTCTGCGTAATTGGATGAGAAGTGAGTTTAACGAGACATGTACATCAGCCACAAACTGAATACCATCACAACCACCAACCATACGGCATAACGAACGGTATTGGGTTTGTCTTTTTTAGGACGATAGACAGGGCGAAATGCCGCATCCTTCGCAGCGCGCGCAGCGGACACTACCGAACCGCTCTCTGCCAGCTCTTTACGCCTTTCATGCGCTTTGCTAGCCGCTTTACCAAAGCGATGAAGCTGGTCGGCGGTTAAATCCTGGCTGGGATCGTAACGGCTATTCTGGTCTTTGTGTTTGGGTACAACGGCCATAGTCACCTCCTCACGATGCATCACGGCATACTAATGAGTATAGTTCATGGCTGTCGTGATTAAACTGATAATAACTGACTATCCTTTCGGATTTTTCGAAACAACCGTTATCATTTTGGCGCAGAGACAAAAAACCACGCCATTGCGTGGTTTCAAATCTAGACCAATACGGTTCTCACTGCATCAGAGATATTCACACAGGTAGGCCGTCGCCTCTTTGACTTGCAGATCAAACGAAGAATCGCCCGCCACGTCAAATGACTCGCCGCTGGAATAGGTTGTCCAGTCTGCATCACCCACACGTTTGATGGTCAATGCCCCTTTCACCACTGTCATGCGCTCTAGTGCTGCTGTACCGAAGGTGTACTCACCCGCGAGCATGACACCGACACTCGACGCTTCACCTTGCTGATTAAACCCTAACGACTGAACGTTCCCTTCGAAGTACGAGTTGACTTTGATCACGATTCTCTCCTTGAATAACGACTCGATTATCATTGATATAGTGAAACTTTTATACGAAACCGCCCGACAGAGCAAGCATTTCCTTTGTCGACTTTCCACTGCATCATCACGCCAACGCATCGAACGCTATACTTATTGGATTCCTATTGCGTCACCGCTTATCAAAGCATCATTATTTGGCTAAAGATCAAACTTTTTTGTCTAAGTTCTGAATTGGTCTCATTTGAGATATCGAACCGGCGAGCGAGGGGTTAGACTGGTAGGACGTTGTTTATTCACACAAGATCGAAGCGAAACTATGAACAAAGTATCCATCTTTAAAGTGGTATTGCCCGTTGTGATCATCGGTTTAGCGCTCGGCTTTTCCGCACTCTTGTATGTGAGTTATCAAGACTATGTGCACCCTAAACATGTCTACGGACGCTGGATAGAAATTGGCGCACCCACCTACAATACCGAAATACTGACGCTCAGTAGCGAAGGGGTATTTCGTAACGACCGATTAGTGGCAACAGATTTCGAGTTTGATGGAAAAAAAGTCTTCGTCACCACAGGGGGCGGTAAGTCCATTTATCAAATTGCGGGCACTTTTAGCTCTCCGCAATTGAAACGACTCGAGCCCAACAGCCCCACGCAGCGCTTTATCAAAGAAGGCTATGAAGATACGGTCGATTTAGAAGGTGGCGGCGCGGCCAAGCACCGACGTACGGCACTCTCCGATCATTTCAGCAGTCAATAAACTCTGACATTCGGCTGGTTTTCACAGCTCACCTAAACCTCTATACTGAACCCTCTGCGCATAACCCAAAGATAAATAAAATGAATGAGTTAGTCTTAGCTTGGCAACAGGATGTGCTGCTGTTTATCAAAGAGTGGAACACCAATGTTATTTTCATCACACTCGCCAGTTTTGTCGCTTGGATAGTCTGGCGTCTGGTGTATGGGCGCTTAGAAGTCTTGGTGGAGAAAACGCATTTCCATTGGGATGACCTCGTGCTTTCTGCGCTCAAAACACCCGTTAGCACGCTGATTTGGTGTTGGCCTGCGACCATCTCTCTCGGCTTTGTCTTGCAAGAGCAAACTGACTCTAACCTCAACTGGTTAAGCACACTAAAGCATTTTCTCGTTGTGGGTATCTTCATCTGGGTAGTGATGCGGCTGATCAGCAATGTTGAAGAGTACATTCTCAAACAAAAGAAGCGTGATGAAACCACGGTACAAGCCATCGCTAAAGTGACGCGCCTGTTCTTTGTCGTCATTGGCGCATTAACCGTTGTGCAAACATTCGGCCTAAGCTTATCAGGCTTACTTACCTTTGGTGGTGTCGGTGGCTTAGTGGTCGGTTTTGCCGCAAAAGATCTGCTGTCAAACTTCTTTGGCGGGATGATGATTTACTTTGACCGCCCATTTAAAGTCGGCGATTGGGTGCGTTCCCCAGACAGAGAGATTGAAGGTACCGTCGAGCGAATTGGTTGGCGTATGACCATCATCCGCACCTTCGATAAACGCCCTCTTTATGTGCCCAACTCCGTGTTCAGCAGTATTGTAGTGGAGAACCCATCTCGCATGCTCAACCGTCGGATTCACGAAAACATCGGCATTCGCTATGACGACAGCACCAAACTCGAACCGATCGCCAATGACATAAAAAGCATGCTGCAAAATCACCCAGATATTGACGCAAAACAGACCTTGATTGTTAACTTTAATGGCTTTGCTCCCTCATCACTCACCATCATGGTTTACACCTTTACGAAAACCGTCAATTGGATTCGCTTTCACAAAGTAAAGCAAGATGTGCTGTTGCAGATTTTAGATATCGTCCACCGTCACGGAGCGGATATCGCCTTCCCAACCCAAACGCTCAAAATAGACGCCAATCAAACACCCTTAATTGGCCCGGACGAACAAGTTTGACCATCCAGAAATACAAAAAGCCTGCAAAATGCAGGCTTTTAGCTACAAGTTAGGCGATGATCGCAGACTAATTTTGGTAGCTCAATTGGGCATTCGCCAGATAGGTCACAGGCTCTTGCCACCAGTAGCTGGTTTGAATGTCGTCACTGACCAAAATCGTCTCACCAATCATCGGCGTGACCAACTGGGCGCTAGCGTGCTTCGCTTCCGCGATCAGGTCTGTCATCGGCTCATCCCATTTGTGAGCAAACAGCTCAAACGTGGACCAATGCACTGGGAACAGGTGTTTAGCCTCTAAATCCAAGAACGCTTGCATGGTATGTTTGGCCTGCATGTGGCCCCAGTTTTCAACGGGGAAGCCTTTGCCCTCTTTAACGTTTGCCGCCACCTCAATAAAGGCCATGTCAAACGGGCCCAACTTTTGGCCGATTTGAGCAAAATGATCGTCATACGCGCTGTCGCCGCTATAAAACAGTGAACCATGCTGACCTTTGATCGCCCAGGATGCCCACAGCGTGGTATTGGAATCAAAGCCCGTGCGGCCTGAGTTATGGTTAGCGGGTGCAGCGATCAGCTCCACACCGTTCACGCGAGCAGACTCCCACCAGTCGAATTCTTGGATTTTTTCCGCTGGCACGCCCCATTTTTCGAGGTGACGACCAACCGCAAGAGGCACAAAGAACAATACCTCTTTATCGGCATAATAACGGACCGTCGACTCTTCTAAGTGATCATAGTGGTCATGGGATATCACAATCACATCCGGTGTAGGTAGCGCTTCACGGCTGACTGGCGCGCTCACATTACGATCAAACCATCGCTTCGCTAAGCGCGGGGAAGCGTATTCGAAAACCGGATCGATAAGGATGCGCGTTTTGTCGATATCGATAAACAGGCTCGAGTGCCCAAGCCAAGTGACACGCATCTCATCACTACGCTGATTCAAGCGTTCGATATCAACTGGCCTATTGGGTAGAGAACCTTGCGGCTTTAGGGAGCTGCGCTCAAAAAAGAAGGTCCACATCACTGAAGACATACTTTCAGGAGAAGGCACTGAAGGCATTCTAGTGATCACTTTACCACCTTGAAACTGAGGCGACTGGGCGATGCGCTCAGCGCGCTGTTGCTCGCTACGAGCGAGGGCTGAATCGGGATTGGCTTTGCTAAATTGACTTAATCCTACGACACCTAACGCAGAAATCACTGAGGCTTTAATCACGTTGCTCATTTTCATGACCTATTGGCTACCCAAAAAAGTAAACGATGGTGTATACTTTAGGTTCTATCCTAAAAAAGTAAACACTACCGTTTACTTTTAGTTTTGTTGGGTTCGGCTAATGAGCACTAGAAGCGATATAAAACAAGAAGATATCATCAAATCCGCCATCGAAGTCTTTGCAAAAAAAGGCTTTGAGCAATCGAGTATGGAAGGGATTTCTCGCCATGCGGGCGTATCAAAACGTACGCTCTACAAGTACTACCCAAACAAAGATGCCCTGTTTGAGGTTATTGTAGACAAGCTGATGTGTCGCTTTGATGACCAAAACGACCTGAAGTTTGACACTTCTGTTGCAATAGAGCAGCAGCTTAAAGCCATCACACGCAAACAGATGTGTCACATCAACAAGGACGATTTCCAGATGACGGCGCGCATGGTGATGACCGAGTGTATGCGCTGCGCAGAGACGTCCGCCTTAATGATGGAGAAATTCTCCTCAATTGAGGATTCTTACGGCTTGTACCGCTGGGCGCAGCAGGGCATCGACGCAGGTATACTCGAGATCGCCAACATTCCACTCGCCATCGATCAATTTATTGGCTCAATCAAAGCCGTGATCTTTTGGCCTCAACTGCTTGGCCATCTGCCAACACCCAGTGATGATGCGGTTGACGCCGCCATCGATCAGGCGGTGGTCACGTTCTGCGCCGCTTACGTTCGCAGCAAATAGCTGACTTCCAAGCCCTAAGAAGTCAGCGTCAAGCTAGCCAATCTTTCGGTTGGCTAGCTTAATGACGCTAATCGTGCATGATCACATTGCGCTCAATTAGGGTGGAGACAATCTGCGATGAGTCCATCTCAGCAAAACTGATTTGCTGACCAAGATCTTTTAATGTCACAGTTTGACGCGCACCGTTTTCTCCCTCGGGATGGATCTCCAGCTCGATATCATCATCATCGACCAGTCTGGCATTGACATGACTGAGCAGCACATCCATATCCACCTGATTGGCTTTGAGCTCAGGAAGCAGTTCCCTCAAATCAATCCTATCGCCCTCTGCGATATTGAGATCCGTGACCGTATCTGCCGCGCCATCTTCAATGCTGTTCCACACAAAGGTGTCCATTCCCGGACCACCGGTGAGAATATCAGAACCTAAACCACTGACAATGATGTCATCACCACTGCCGCCGACCAGTTGAGTATCTTGGTCACCTGCAATGATCCACTGAGGACGGGTTTGTGAAGAGCCATCAATGTCACTGGCCTCCTCTACCACCGTCAGTGACAACTCGATGGGTTCAGAAAAAGCACTGTCGATCCCAATGCCCTCTTCAATCTCTGTCGATACTGCGGTTAACGTCAAGGAATACTCACCTAGGCTAACGTTTTGTATTTGTAGAGAATTAATCGCATCAGCACTGGCATACCAATCCCCACTCTCGTTGACTACCGTACCGCTGTCGCTACTTAGCACTGCGCCTTCTGGTACTCCCTCAATCAACAAGCTCAGTTCTTCACTACTGTCGGTGAGTGCTGCGACAATACCGAGCAACGCAATACCTTGGTTGCTCACGCTTTGACTGGCAGTGATGTGTCTTATTGCCTCATTTTCTGGGGCAATAGTCAGTGTCGGTATGTCACTCACGCCTTGAACATGCAGTTGCAGCTCCGCGGTATCTTGAAGAAAGTCATCATTGCCTTGGGTTTGACCATTGTCTTCGATGGTGTAGCTAAACCGCACAGGCCCAGAGTAGTTTTCACCTGCGGTAAAAGTCCAAGATAAACCGTCAGAGCTTGCAACCAGGTTCCCTACCCCTTCCATCAGTTGAAGATTGATCACTTTCAACGTATCGCCATCAATATCTGAGCTGGCATCAATCAGTGACTGCGCGCTAATGACTATCGAGCCTTCTTCAGACATGGTGCCTAGATCCAGCGAGGCCGCGACAGGCTGATCATTCACTTCAGTGACTCGAATTGCGAACGAGGTTTGTGCACTCTGACTGGTTGACGCGTTGGTATCATCGACTAAGCCAAAATTACCTAAATCGTTCACTTCGGCAGTGACGAGAGCAGGACCACCACTATTCAAGTCGTTCGCATTGTCCGCAGGCTGATAGACGACCACAGACGCCGCAAGTGCAGCATTGATGTTCGCCAACTTGCCTTCCAAAATCCATTGACCGTCACTCCCTTGCACTGTGGTCAAGCCATAGACGAGTTCTGCATCACTGAGCACCAGCAATGAGCCCTTATCCACGCTGAGAGTGAGATGATACATAGCATCCGGGTCATCAAGCGTGCTATCGATATCGTCAATCTGCAAAGTGTTGAGTGCCACCGATGTATCTTCTAAGGTGTCTACATCCAAAACATTAACAAACCTTGGCTGATCGTTTACTGCATCGATGAGCAGCATCACCGAAAACTCAGCCGGAGTACCTAATACCTCAACACCTTGCGCGTCGCTATCTACCGATTGGACTTTGACTGTCAACGGCTTATCGATAGCCGTCGCACTTTGGCTATCGCTGTTGCGATCACCTGAATTGAACACGATTTTGTCTAGATGCGGCGCATTGATATTGAGCACCCATGTCTGTGTCGCGTCGTCGAACTGCGCTAACGTCACGCCATCGGGATAGTAAATGCTCGCGCCTTCAGGCACCTCTGTGACGGTAACGCGCAGGGTTTCTGGACCATTTTCATTTACCCCTGAAACGCTTGAGGCGCTGTACACATTGTCGATCACTGACGCATCTACCTCGATATCGATGTTATCTCCTTCCAAGCCTTCGATGCGATCCGTGCTGTCGAGGTCGACGTCATCGCCTATTGGATTCACGGTAACGACAAATTTAGGTAGCGGCGCTGTCACTTCCGTTGGCACACCAAGCAGTGACTCTTGAGTAAATACCGTTAGGTTGAACTCCACCGTACCACTGAAGTCTTTCGGCGCTTGAAGTGATATTCCACTCAAATCCACATGAGTCATCTGCGCCGATGGTAAACGCACACTCCACACACCGTCGCCGTTGTTTTTCACGCTGTAGTCGCTATCCGCATCGGCAAGCAGTAAAAATCCCTCGGGTACCCCAGTCAACTTGATCGACACAAACTGCTCGGAGCCATCATCGTCGGTGAGCGCAATATCGATCGGTCCCGATGCGCTAAGCGCTATCAGCTCATCTTCATTACCTTCAATCTCTATCGTTTCCGCAGAGTTTCCAGGCCCTGACACGATCACGTCATCAACCACTGGCATGACCTCAAAGCTCACCGACGTGGTGAACGTTTGGCTATCGGTTGCCTCTCCGGTTGATGGTGACTGATTGAAGACCGCGCTATCGACAACTTCACCACTAATATTCACCACCACCTGATTATTGCCATCTGCAGACGGATAGTTTAACGCTGGCTTGAACAATAACGTATCTAATGCTCCGTCATTGATGGCTTGCTGATCAAATGACACCGAGGTACCTACCCATTGATAAACTTGACCACCTGTTCCGTCATCGACCACTTGATAAAAGGCGCCCACATTAGAATTGGCCAGCGTCAACATCACTTGATTCAAGGTTTCTTGGCCACCTTCAGTCTCACCGTTCAATTGATCAGCAATGGCGTGGGTGACGGCAAGCTGAATGTAACTGTCTTCATAGCCGATAGCATCGGATTGGCCGTTGTTATCAGCGTCAATCGCGCTCATGTCGTCGTCCAGTGAACCTAGAACATCGATAGAAAAACTCGGCTTGGCGCTGTTACCACTCTCCACATCGGCGACAGGGGCAACTTGCACGATCACACTGGCAGACGCGACGTTTTCATCACCGCTGGTGGTATCTTTGCTGATCACCGTAAACGGTAATAGAAAATCACCGGAGTAATCGTTTGGCAGCACAAGCGACAACCCATCGATAGAACCCAAAGCGCCGTCATTGTATTGAGTCTGATAAACAAACTTACCATTAACGAAATCGACATCGCCCCCTTGAATCGTGATCGGATAAACAACACCTCCTATCTCAACGCTTGGTTCAAACACCAAGGTGACCTCATCAGGCGAGCCATCGATAGCGCCGCTCAACGACAACACGCTCAGTGTGGTCATCTGCTGACCGAGATTGACAACCGTATCTTCTTGCGCCGTCACAATCTGATCGTCTGTGATGGCGACCTCTGCAGCCACCTCATCTCCTGGAATAATCTGTTTTGCAAAAGCGATGACAACGCTGGTTGAGCGCTGAGCACCAGTCGATGATTCATTCGGCTCCAGGAGTTCACCATTGGCATCAATATCACCGGGGTCGACCACTTGGGTGTGCAGGGTCATCTGGAGCTCATTCGTACCGGTTAAATCGATATCACCAAAGTTAAGTCCTTCTGGTGCTTTGACACTGAAATTACTCTCGTCAGTAATCACCCAGCGTCCATTGCCTTCATAGGCCGCCCCTGTCACCAGCAACTGATCCAGTACAGAGTCTGGTAACGTTAGATCTTTAAGAGGATTATTAGGGTCTGGTACATAACTCAGTTCAAGCACCACTTGAGAGACCAACTCGACCGACGAGTTATCCGTTTCTTGGTACGAGATGATGACCTCATCATTGAGATCAGGATTGTCTTGATTAGTGGTAAACGTAATCGCACCCGACGTCGCGACGATAGGCACATAGTTTAGCTGCCCATCTCCTGTCAAAGAGAGAGGTTCAAACACCACGCCTTGCTCATTAGATAAACGCAGGCCATTGTTTTCATCTTGTGGCTCGACGACTGGACGCACCACCACTTCTATTGAGCCTGTGAGTGTCGCGCTAACACGACCGCCTTCACCGACAATATCATCACTGGTGTATTCGACATCGCGCTCTTCTATCTCGACGCTTGTCGAGAGCGTGAAATTAGTACTGGCATCTTTGGCAGGGGTGAGTTGAATAAAGTCCGCTTCTAACGCGACTTGAGTGAACGCCTCATGGCTAAGTCCGTTAGGCGTGACGACCAAAGTACTTACCCCATTGGCGTCTTGTGTCACGTCGACATTGACGTCTGGGTTGTTGACGTTAATCATCGCTCCGCTTGGAATACCAGTGATCGTGATCGACGTAAAGTGCTCATCGCTATCAATATAGTCGCTCCCTTTGGGGTGCCAATCGATATTAATAGCTGAATCCTCATTGCCCACCGAGCGGTTGGTGTATTGCTCTGAGGCATCAATGACAGGGGCGACATTGACGCGAATGTCAGTATCAAAACTTAAGCTGTGACCATCGTTTTCTGTGACGACAATGGTGGCGGTAATATCGATATTTTGGGTTGAAGAATCGACAGGGCGAATAACGATACCAGAATCATTGATCGCACCGGTAATGTTCGCCTCGTAGCTAGGTTGACCATTCACATAGCCGACGAAGTTTAAGTCAATGACACTGCCATCCGTATCCTCGATTACCACCCCTTGTGGAATGTTCGACAAAATCACACTGAGCGTCTCTGAGTTATCCGTCAGCTCTTGCGCCCTTTCACCGGAGATCACTTCAAAATCAAGTTGTGCAAAATTGCTCGCATTTTGGCTCTCTTCAATGGTGGTCTCGATACGCATTTGGCCATTATCGGTCACCGCTACCCAGCCCGAATCAAATTCATCGTTGAGTATCGGAACATCAGCCACCCCTTTCACTTCAACATTGACCACTTTAGGCCCGATGTAGGCGTCGTGTGTAGCACTCAACGTCGCGTCATCAGACAGTGACGCACTATCTCTCACGACACCCGTCACTTCAAAGCGGAAATCTTCATTGCTGTGCGCAGCGGGCACGACTTCAACCTGCGAAATAACGGCATATGGGATCTCTTGGTACGTTACGCCATCGACGTTGATCTCCACAATTGGGCTGTCGCCCGTACCGACCCAAGCCAGCGACGCACCCTCGGTGATATTGGCGATACGCACAAACAGGACTTCAGAGTCATCTGCGTCTGCCGAAGGCAACATTTCAATCACCTCATCCAACGTCAATGGATCACGATTGCCTTGCAGTTCGGTATTGTCTGGGTCTGCGATGTTGTCTTCATTGATGCGAATCCGGCTCACTTTGAGTGTGCCAGTATCGGCATGTGGCGCCACATCGATAGTAATGGTTTTCGCCTCGGATCGCGCCGTCGACTTATCGACAGAACCGACGATGTATGGATTCACCTCTTCTTCACTGATTGCAACCACACTCAGTTGAATTTGCCCCGAAAAGTGCTCCGCAGGATCAATCTGAATCGAATTGATATCGCTGGAAGATACAAGATAAACACCCTCACTATTTGCCGTCAGCGGCTGACCGTCTTTATCGAGCAGTTCGAAGTCTCCCGTCACTGCTCGAAGTTCATAGGTAATGGTCTCTGGCGCACTACTGTCTTGGGTCTGGGCGTGTAGAGTCAGTGTGACGTTGCTATCATCCTCAAGCACTTCATAGTGATCGATGCTATTTGCTTCATCCCAAACAGCGATGTCTGCAACCGACTGAACGTCTATTCGGATTCGGCCATTCACGCTGTGATCCACTTCGGTGCCGTTGAGGATATCCAGTGAATACCGCACAGTCATATTGCCATTGGTGGCCAAGTTACGATCAGGCACGAAGTAGAGGTTATCAATAGTGGCAATGACATTGTTGCCATCTTGAGCTTGGCTCTGCACCAGTTCACTGCCATCTAAACGCAGTTTTCCATCCGTATCCTGTTTAATGGCGTGGAATACACCGGTACTGTCTTGGTAATAGAATGTCCCTGCGTAATTACCACCAATGATGGTCAACGCGCCAATCGACTCGTCATTATCGACATCATAGAGATTGACCTGCACGCTCAATTTGGTCGGTGCATTATCAAGCTCAGATTGATTGTCATTGATGTTCTCGCGCTCGGGCTCATCACCAGCGGCGTAAACAATAGATGCATCTCGGCCGACATCTTCAAAGGTGGTGACATTTAAATTGATCGTGCGGGCGTTTCTGTCTGTGACAGTGACGTCCAACGTCGCTTGATCGATATCGTCATCGCCATCAGTGGCAATGGCATGGACACTGAACGTGATGTCGTCACCATCATGATCCAAATAACCGTTGGCTTTAAATTGAACCGAGCCATCGCTGTTAATACGCAGCATACCTAACTCTCTGGGGGCGTCATCCCCACCTAGCTGCTCAAAGACTCGCACAGTTTGTTGCCCACTTGAGAGTTCAATGGCGCTTTCATAGGTATTGGCTGAGACTCTAAATACGATCGGATTGCCATCACCACTGACTCCGCCTTCTAGGCGCGTTAGTTCAGCACTATCAGCCCCTTGGTCCGTTATCTGGTCAAAGAAGTTGACACTCGTACGGCCGAACCCGCTGCCTTCTACTTTGGTGATGGATTGGTCAGCCAAGGTTGGAATATCATCAGTAATCACAATCGGCAATGTCAGTACGTTACTTGCATCGTGATCATAATCTACCGCTGCTACAGTGAAGTAGAGTGTCACATCGTCTTCACTGGTTGCGACCGGATGATCAATTGGCCCCAACAACTCGAACGCGTAACTGTCATCTTGCGTATCAAATATGATTCGAAAAACCGGGGTTGCATTGGTTGCTGTGACGGCGGTGTAGCTCCATGTGGAGCCAGTGTTAATCACATCTTGCCAGACTAAAGCGTCTTCACCCGAACTGACACTGGCCAAAATGGCGTCCGCGTCCATTAATCGATACTCGGTGACACCATCCACACCGTCATCGACAGCAAGCTGCCCCGAGACGCGACTTGAATCACTTTGATCTGAACCAATAGACTCAATGTCATCTTCATCGACGGCATTGCCCCCACTCCAACCATTTAAAGTGGGTGCGTCATCTGCAACATTGATTCCGAGACGAAATGCAGAAGAGCGATCCCCATCGCCGTCCACAGCTACCACATCAAAAGGAATGGTCAGAACATTGGAGTCTTCAGCATGGTCTAAAGCCCTCAGTTGCTGATAGCGATAACTGCCGTCATCACCAAGAACTAAAGTAAAGACGGGTTGCTGATTGGCGATACCTTGATAGCTTGTCGTACCATCTGCGCCTTCAATCAGTTGAATGACGACAGGAGTACCGCCCGAAGTCAGGCCAGTTTGAGTCTGAGCGAGATTGCTGAGCGCAAAACTCACCACGCCATCCGCGCCCTGCGTATATTCCAGTTGCCCTTCGACCCATGCACCACTTCCCTCAATATTGGCTTCTTCGACATTCCACTCGCTGGTATTACTTAACCCGTCGATGCTGGCAATATCATCGGTGACACTGATTTCAATGTCTGCGCTTGAGGACGCGTCGCCATCAGCATCTATCGCGACAATGGGTAAAGCAATGATTTGGCTATCAAGACCTTGCACGGTGTGATCGATATTAGCCAGTAAGGTGAAGTGATAGTCACTCAGCGACGGCTGACCTAAATCCAGCTCAAATATGGGTAGTTTTTCACCATCAAGTTCGATATAGCCTACATAACTGCCTGGCTCAGCAGACTTTTCTTCGACCCTAATACGTTGACCGGAGGCGTAGATACCTTCGTTATTGAGATCATTGAACTGCTCCAAATCAAACGCCAGCTTGGCAATATCATCACTGCCTGTCGTCATGGTAACGGTACCTCTGACGTCGAGATTCGTATTCTCTCCTCCAGAACCGCTGGAAAGTCCCGCTTCAAAGACACTGCCACCAGACACTTGAGTGATCACAGGAAGGTTGCCATCTTCTATGTCGATAGTGACCGTGCTGGTCAACACGTCACCATCGCCATCTTCAATGGTCGCCACTAAGGTGTGGCTCACCACGTCACTGACTGAGTGATCGATGTTTCTATCTGGCGCAAACGAGAGTGTGCCATCGGCAGACACAATCACTTTGCCGTCGGTAACGGCATACTCACTTTGACCGTCCACTAACGTGATCGGGTCGCCGCCATCAAAGGTGAATTGCGTTACCACGCCTTGCTCGGCGCCCGACGCACTGATGAGCGTAATGGGCTGTGATTCGTTATCGTACTGCGTATCAGGCTCGGTGACCTTTATCTCGCCATCCACCACCGTCTGAATGTCGTCATTCACGGTGATCGCGAGATTCACCGATGCTGATTCATCACCATCGCTGTCCACCGCGACCACCGGCAAGTTAATCACCAAGCTCTCATCATTATCACCGCTGTGATCGAGCGGTCTGAGCAAGGTAAAGGTGTAATCTTTAAGGGTGGTTTGATCGAGCGCGACCTCAAAAACAGGCACATCTTGCCCGTCAACGGTAATCACTCCCAGGTATTGACCGGGCACATCAGAGTCTTCTATCAAGCGCACGGTTTGCCCTTGCGCTTTCAATGTCGATTGCTCGGTAAAGCGCGTGATATCGAGTGTCAGCGCGGTAATGTCATCACTGCCGACATCGATGGTGATTTGACCACTGTCTTGCACGGCAGCTTGGCCTGCTTGCGTGCCGCCCGTTAAACCGGACTCTGAGACTTGCGCCGTCTCGATTTGAGTGATGACGGGGTCATTACCATCGGTAATATCGATAGTGACCGTACTCGTCAACACGTCACCATCGCCATCTTCAATGGTCGCCACTAAGGTGTGACTCACCACGCCACTGGCTGAGTGGTCGATGTTTCTATCAGGTGCAAAAGAGAGTGTGCCATCAGCAGAGACGATCACTTTGCCATCGGTGACCAAGTATTCATTTTGCCCCTCAACCAGCGTGATCGCGTCGCCGCCATCAAAGGTGAACTGCGTCACCACGCCTTGTTCAGCGCCCGACGCACTGATGAGCGTAATCGGCTGTGATTCGTTATCGTACTTCGTGTCGGGCTCGGTGACCTCTATCTCGCCATCCACCACCATCTGAATGTCGTCATTGACGGTGATCGTTAGATTCACCGAGGCCGAGTCATCGCCATCGCTGTCTACCGCGATCACCGGCAAGTTAATCACCAAGCTCTCATCATTATCACCGCTGTGATCGAGCGGTCTGAGCAAGGTAAAGGTGTAATCTTTAAGGGTGGTTTGATCGAGCGCGACCGCAAAAACAGGCACATCTTGCCCGTCAACGGTGATCACTCCCAGGTATTGACCGGGCACATCAGAGTCTTCTATCAAGCGCACCGTTTGCCCTTGCGCTTTCAATGTCGATTGCTCGGTAAAGCGCGTGATATCGAGTGTCAGCGCGGCAATGTCATCACTGCCGACATCGATAGTGATGGTGCCACTGTCTTGCACAGCAGCTTGGCCGTCTTCGGTGCCGCTCGTTAAACCAGATTCTGAGACTTGCGCCGTCTCGATTTGAGTGATGACGGAGTCATTACCATCGGTAATATCGATAGTGACCGTACTGGTCAACACGTCACCATCGCCATCTTCAATGGTCGCCACTAAGGTGTGGCTCACCACGTCACTGACTGAGTGATGATCGATGTTTCTGTCTGGCGCAAACGAGAGTGTGCCATCGGCAGAGACGATCACTTTACCGTCGGTGACCAAGTATTCACTTTGACCGTCGACTAACGGAATCGGGTCGCCACCATCAAAGGTGAATTGCGTCACCACGCCTTGTTCAGCGCCCGACGCACTGATGAGCGTAATCGGCTGTGATTCGTTATCGTACTGCGTATCGGGCTCGGTGACCTTTATCTCGCCATCTACCACCGTCTGAATGTCGTCATTGACGGTGATCGCGAGATTCACCGACGCCGAGTCATCACCATCGCTGTCCACCGCGACCACCGGCAAGTTAATCACCAAGCTCTCATCATTATCACCGCTGTGATCGAGCGGTCTGAGCAAGGTAAAGGTGTAATCTTTAAGGGTGGTTTGATCGAGCGCGACCTCAAAAACAGGCACCTCTTGCCCGTCAACGGTGATCACCCCCTGGTATTGACCGGGCACATCAGAGTCTTCTATCAAGCGCACGGTTTGCCCTTGCGCTTTCAATGTCGATTGCTCGGTAAAGCGCGTGATATCGAGTTTCAGCGCGGTAATGTCATCACTGCCCACATCGATAGTGATGGTGCCGCTGTCTTGCACCGCGGCTTGGCCGTCTTCAGTGCCACTGGTTAACCCAGATTCTGAGACTTGCGCAGTCTCGATTTGAGTGATGACAGGGTCATTGCCATCTTTAATATCGATAATCACCGTGCTGGTCAACACGTCACCATCGCCATCTTCAATGGTCGCGATTAAGGTATGGCTCACCACGTCACTGGTTGAGTGGTCGATGTTTCTGTCTGGCGCAAACGAGAGCGTGCCATCGGCAGAGACGATCACTTTGCCATCGGTGACCAAGTATTCACTTTGACCGTCAACCAGCGTAATCGGATCGCCGCCATCAAAGGTGAATTGCGTCACCACGCCTTGCTCGGCGCCCGAGGCGCTGATGAGCGTGATAGACTGAGATTCGTTGCCATATTGAACATCCGGTTCGGTCACCACAATCTTCGCATCAGATACCAAAGGAACATCATCCACGACGGCAATGACTAAGTTGCTATTGGCGGTAGTATCGTTATCGGCATCAATCGCGAAAACAGGCAATGAAACTAAAACGTCGTCTTTGCCCTGCTCTGAATGGTCAAGCGGCGCAAGCAGTTCGAATTGATACGCGACTTCAAAGCCGCCAGAACTCAGGTTGCTGACGCTCTCAATGATGAGAGAAAAGACATCGACTCGCTCCTCACCTTGTATGACAAACCCAACATACTCACCCGGTTGCGACGGGTTAGCCTCAAGAGTCACGATTTGCCCTGCAGAGGTGAGACCATTGGCCTGCTGACTCTGGTTGAATGCCTCGACGTCCAGGCGAACATCCACCACTTGATCACTCCCAAGCTGACCGGCTATCGTTCCCGTTACAATCGGGCTAACACTGCCTGCCTCCGTTCCCGTCGCCAAACTTGATTCTAGTGCCGTTTTACCGTCGATAGGAGACAGTGTCGGCGCCTCACCGTCACTGATCGCCGTGCTCACACTGACGGGTGAGCGTAATAGGTTACCTAAAGCATCCGCTCCCTGAATCTCAATGTTGATCGTGATTTGGTCATCATTAATCGCCACCAATCCTCCCGCCACTGACGGAAGATGATCGATCGGTTGACTCAGCGTTGTGGTGATCTCCAGATTGATGTCTCGACCAATATTGGCTGCGTTAATGTCAATGCGTAATACTTCCCCTTGCACATTGACACCAATAATTGCATTTTGCGAGTCATTATAGGAAAACAGGACATCCCCGCCATTCGAAGTGATATCACTATTGAGTTCTGTGAGCAGCGCGGCTATGGATGAGGTCTCAGGAAAAAAAGACTCGGGATCGAGAGTAAGATCCCCGGCAGCAATGAGAGTGCTGCTGACAATAGTGGCAGGATAGGTCCCGAGAGATAACGAACCTTCAGACAGGGTGGCTGCTACGCTCTCGCCACCTTGAGAAAATTGAAAGCGGCGTCCAGTATCTTGCGTTTCAGACTGGGCCTGAGCATTGAAACCCGCGGTTTCGAAAAAGGTGCTCGCCAGTACTTCGGGATTATTGTACGCGATAGTAATGAAGCCGCCGTTGGCTGAGCCACTCGTCCCTGCACCCGCTGCCGTGGCTTCTAAAATCGCCGTCGGGTCAGCGCCCGCAAGAATAGCCTCTTGAATGGCCGCCAATTCATCACCGCTCATTGCCCCTTCACCAAGTAGCGCATCATCAACCTGAATGTCGCCGCTGACTGGCGCGGTTGCCCAACCCAATCCGTCACCTGGTTCTATGCAGCTGACGCAATTTTCATCAATAAACAGTGTTTCTGATACGTCTTCGAGAACGAGCGTCCCACCTTGAGCGGTGATGATCATCTCACCGATGTTGATATTCTCACCGACTTGCGCTTTGCGCGCCTCCCCGTTGGGCGAGGCGATCACGACATCACCATTCACTTCTTTGACACGACTTGGCTGGCGAATGACTTCTACGTCCATAACATTTCCCTTTGTGAATTAGCGTCCCACGTCTTTGACGTGGATACGGGTGTTGCACTAAAGCGAACTGACTGAAACGAGAATTTATTATTAGAGTTGTAATTTTAGAGAAGCAAAAAACATGCACATCTAACATCATCACTCAATCTCACAGCGAGAGTAAGAAAAGATTAAGCTTTTTCGCCACAGTCTCAACAGTGATATTTGACACTTTCAGTATAGGGGACGATAAAACAAAAAGAGCCAGCAAATGCTGACTCCCTTCTCATTATTATTATTCTTTTGCGATTTCTATGGCACACCGTGCCCTTTCGATGCAACCCAAACACGATACCACTGCTCACGTGTGAGCTCGAACGGAAGCGACTCGACGGCCGATTTCACTCGCTCAATTTTGCCTGAACCGATAATAGGCAGCGGATTCGACGGTAGACGACGTACCCAGGCGTAGATCACTTGATCGATGCTGCTTGCGCCGATTTCAGCGCGGATCGCTTCCAGTTCATCACGTACGCGAGCTGCTTGCTCTGTGTCCCCGCTGAAAATGCTGCCTCCACCAAGACAAGACCACGCCATCGGTAGCGTGCGAAGCATTTGCATTTGATCTAGGGTGCCGTCATGGACAACATCAAAATTGAGTGGGTTAATTTCCACCTGATTGGTCACCAGAGGCTGAGAAACGCGCGATTGCAGCAGTTCGAACTGACGAGGAGAAAAGTTCGATACACCAAAGTGCTTCACTTTACCTACTTTGCGTAGCTCGGTAAAAGCCTCTGCCACTTCGTCTGCGTCCATCAAGGCATCTGGACGATGGATCAGCAATACATCAATCTGCTCCACTGCCAAACGCTCCAGTGAATTATTCACCGATTGGTAAATGTGGGCCGCACTGGTGTCGTAGTGGTTCACTTTACGCTGCGGGAACTTGTCCACGCATAGGTTGATATCGCACTTAGTGACAATCTCAATTTGGTCACGTACACAAGGATCCAGCTTCAACGCTTCACCAAACAGCTGCTCACACTCGTAGCCACCGTAAATGTCCGCATGGTCTACCGTGGTTACGCCTAGCTCAATGTGCTGCTTAAGGAACGTCAAACGCTCTTGCGGCGTCATACCCCATTCTGCTAAACGCCAGTAGCCTTGAATCATCTGTGAAAATTCGGGGCCCTGCGGCGCAATTGTTACTTTAGACACCATCTTTTACCTCCTAAAAAAAGAACGCTTCTACCCTATTCTTGTTTGTTTCAACCTACAACGTATACTGTGCAGAATTTCGAACTGGAGTACGAAAATGAGTTTTGCACTGCGTCTTCAAGCCCTCATCGGTGAAGAGTCCATTTCTGGTTTTGCGCGTCGGGTCGAGCTCTCCGAAGCCCTGATTCGCAAATATCTCAAAGGCAGTGAACCTAGCTTGGCCAAAGCGAATCAGATCGCGATGAAGGCCAACTGCTCACTGGAGTGGTTAGCCACAGGGTGTGGGTATCTCTACAGGCAAGCGGAAGTGGTCGATATGCCCGCTTACACCATGGCGTATGAGACCGTCATGGGCCAAACACCAGAGCCCATCGAGCAACATCGCAAGGTGATCGCGGCATACCAATATTTACGCGCCCATAAAAAACCCGATGGCTATCTTGACCAGGCGTCGATGCTGCAATTTCTTCATCGTCACAGCCCGAAAGAACTGTGACTAAAAGCAAAATTTAGGGCGTAGATCGGGGGTAGGATGTGGCGCCGCTTCCTTCGCAGTATTCTGTCTAAAAAAACAACAAGGACAGAACGTGAAACGATATCAACCACACTGCATAGTGATTGGTGGGCTGTTGAGTGCGACTGCATTCGCGTCACCCACGCTCACTCTCTCAACCACAACCACCAGCCGAGATTTTCCTCTCAATAGCGATACGCTCTTGGTCCTACCGCTGCCCAAGCAAGAGTATACGCTACACATTTCCGCTACCGGTGGAGACTGCCCCACCACAAACCTCGAGCAGGTCAAGTTTAGGCAGCCGATTGCCCTGAACTGTCAAACGTCAACGACTCTGCCCGTCAACATCCGCTTTAGCGGCGATTACTCCTTCGAATACGATGCCGAAGCAAATACATTGGTGATCGCCCGCGAAGCGAAGAAAAACACCACCACGACATTCAAACGGCCGCTGCCGGATGTGAATTGTCGTCAATACGTCGGCGGCCCCGTCACGCTAAACTTAGGTGACACCTTCCCCGATGGTACCGAGCTAAAAGAGGCCTTAAGCGGTCAAATCGTCACCGTTCGCGACGGCCAAGTCTCACTCGAACCTAGTGAGAGCAGTGGTGGCGTCCTACTCCTTGAACCAGTGCTCACCGAGCCAGTAGAGCGAGACTTTACCTATCGTAACGCCAACATCTATTTCGCTATGGTGGACAGGTTCCACAACGGCGATACCAGTAATGATGCCAGCTACGGTCGTCGCAAGGATGGCAAAGATGAAGTGGGCACCTTCCACGGCGGCGATCTTAAAGGGGTGATAGAAAAACTCGATTACATTCAAAGCCTAGGAACGGATGTGATTTGGCTATCGCCCATAGTAGAACAGGTGCATGGCTTTGTCGGTGGCGGCGAAAAGGGCAGCTTCCCGTTTTACAGCTATCACGGCTACTGGACACGTGATTTCACGAAAATTGACGCCAACTTTGGGCAAGAGGACGACCTGAAAACGTTAGTCGCCGAAGCCCACAAACGCGGTATGAAGATTTTCCTCGATGCCGTGATCAACCATTCGGGGTACGCCACCTTAGCCGATCTGCAAACCGACAACATCGACGTTGTCAATGCAGGTAAAATGCCGGCCACTTGGCAAGATTGGCAACCAAACGGTGATGAGAATTGGCACAGTTTCCACCAAGCCATCGATTACAACAGCCCACAATGGCAATCTTGGTGGGGTGGCGATTGGGTCAGAGCGGGCCTACCGGGCTACCCTGCACCGGGCTCCAGCGACATCGAAATGACACTGGCTGGGTTACCTGATTTCCGTACTGAATCACAACAATTTGTGACACCGCCGCAATGGCTATTGGACAACCCGGGCACACGCGTTCAACGCCGCGACAATTATCGCGTCTCGGATTATCTGATTGAATGGCAGAGTGACTGGGTTAAACGTTTTGGTATTGATGGTTTTCGTGTTGATACCGTCAAACACGTCGAGGGCGAAGTATGGCAACGGCTCAAAGAACAAGCTAGCACAAGTCTAGAGCAGTGGCGTGAAGCCAATGGTCAATCGGGCGAGCCGTTTTGGATGATGGGTGAAGTCTGGGGACACTCAGCTTACCGCTCTCCCTATGCCGATCAAGGCTTTGATGCCCTAATCAACTTTGATCTACAAAAGAAAATGGATAAGGGCGCCGCCTGCTTTAGCAAGATGCAAAGCACCTATCAAAACTACGCAGATTCCATGCAAGAAACGCCGGACTTTACCCCGGTGAGCTACATGTCATCACACGATACCGAACTGTTTTTCAGCCGTTTCAGCTCGCTTGATGTGCAGCGCAGTGCAGCCAACGCGCTGCTGCTCAGCCCGGGGGCGGTCCAAGTCTATTACGGCGATGAAGTGGGACGCGAAATAGGCCCTTATGCCGATGACTTCCATCAAGGGACACGCTCAGACATGCTTTGGACACTGGATAAAGAGCGCCAGGCACTTCTTGCACACTGGCAACGTGTGGGTCAATTTCGTCAGAATCACCCAGCGATTGGCGGCGGAGTACACCGCGTGATTGACAACAACCAAGAGTACGTCTTCTCTCGCACCTTAGGAGACGACAAGGTCGTTGTTGCCTTTGTCGGCACCAAGCGCGAGTAAAGAGTGAATGAGAGCATTAGCCGCTAACGCACATTAGCGCGTGCAATAGAAAAGCAAACGGGCTCCGCGGAGCCCGTTTTTCTTGGAAAGAGTTCAAGAAGGTGAGAATTAACGGTTATTACGACGCGTTTCGACCGCTTGAGCGAGTTGGCGCAGTACCTTCTCGGTGTCATCCCAACCAATACACGCATCGGTAATCGATTGACCGTACGTCAGCTCACAGCCCGCCACCAAATCTTGGCGACCTTCCACAAGGTGAGATTCAATCATCACACCAAATACTGCGTCTTCACCGCCTGCAATTTGTCCTGCCACGTCCTCTGCTACAACCATCTGGTTTTGGTACTGCTTTGAACTATTCGCATGGCTAAAGTCGATCATCACTTTCTGTGGCAAACCTGAGGCTTCCAGCTCCGCTTTGATGGTGCCGACGTGATCGGCGCTGTAGTTTGGCTCTTTACCACCACGCAAAATAATGTGGCAATCTGGGTTGCCTGCTGTCTCGACAATGGCTGAATGGCCAAATTTGGTCACCGAAAGGAAGTGGTGCGATGCGCCAGCGCTTCGAATTGCATCAGACGCGATCTTGATGTTGCCATCCGTGCCGTTCTTAAACCCAACCGGGCATGAGAGACCCGAGGCGAGTTCACGGTGCACTTGCGACTCTGTCGTACGTGCGCCAATCGCACCCCAGCTGATCAAATCCGCCACATACTGCGGGGTGATCATGTCTAAAAATTCGCTTGCGGTGGGCATGCCCATGTCGGTCAAATCCAACAGTAATTTACGCCCCATACGCAAACCATCATTGATCGCAAATGAGTCATTCAAGTACGGGTCGTTGATCAAGCCTTTCCAGCCAACGGTGGTACGCGGTTTCTCAAAATAAACGCGCATCACGACTTCAAGACGATCGCCTAACTCATCGCGCAGAACTTTAAGACGCTGACCATATTCTAGCGCCGCTTCAGGATCATGAATAGAACAAGGCCCGATGATGACCAACAAACGGTCATCATCGCCTTTTAAAATATTAGAAATCGCTTCACGCGAACGAAACGTGGTTGAAGAAGCAGACTCAGTCGCCGGAAACTTCTCTAAAACAGCAACAGGGGGTAATAACTCTTTTACTTGGTTAATTCGTACATCATCAGTTTGAAACATCGCTTACTTCTTCCTATTTTCTTGGCCTGAACACAGCATCAAAGACAGTGATGCAAAAATGTTCAATCTCTCGTCACTCTGTTCCCAGTAACTTATCTGCCAAAAACAAGGCTTGCAAGCATTATTTTATTTAAAAGGCAATATTATCTCCAACTTTAAAATTTACACCATCCGTACATTAATATTTACATCCAGTAATGATCAACTAAAAGCAGCAGAAACAGCAGCATTAACTGATAGATTGAGTACTTAAACGTCTCAATGGCTGACTTGTCGGTGGGGGCGAATTTCAGTTTCCAGGCATGAGCAACAAAGCCGAGGCAGAGCAGAGTTGCCCCGACCCAATACATGGTGCCTGCCATACCGACTAAGGCAGGCATTAAGCAAACCAAGGTCAACAGCACGGTGTAGAGCAAGATCGAGGTTTTGGTGTACTCCTCGCCATGCGTCACAGGCAGCATGGGGATGTCGGCTTTGGCATAATCCGCTTTGCGATGGATAGCCAGCGCCCAAAAATGAGGCGGGGTCCAGATGAAGATGATCATCACCAGCAACCAAGCGTGTGCGTGCATCTCACCGGTGACCGCCGTCCAACCAAGTAAGGGAGGCATAGCGCCAGCGATGCCTGCGATAACAATGTTTTGCGGTGTCGCACGTTTAAGGTAGAGCGTGTACACCACCGCGTAACCAAGAAGGCTCGCTAACGTCAGCCAAGCCGTGAGTGCGTTGACGCCAAAGAGCAACACCCCCATCCCCACGGCGCCAAGAGCAAAAGCGAACACAAATACATTGACCGCCTTGATGCGACCAGAGGGCAGAGGTCTTTGATAAGTACGCGCCATAATCGCGTCAATTCGGCGATCGATCAGGTGATTAAACGCCGCTGCTGAACCCGCCATCAAGGCGATGCCGACCAACCCAAGCACCGTTTGCTGTATGGGTAGTGGGCCTTCCACGGCCAAACACATGCCCACCAGTGCGGTAAGCAGCATCAGTGCCACCACTTTCGGTTTAGTGAGCGTGAAATAGTGATGCGCGAGTGATTTCTCCGCGCTGGAGGTAAACGTCGCGGTTTTACTCATGAGCACTCTCCTTAATGTCGATCACTGACTGGCGCTTTGGGGATTGCGCCCTCACAGACGCGGCGATTCTAGGGCTGATGCACTGCGTCGCTTTCGTTGACGCACTGACTTGGCTCAGCAAGTAATTGGCTCTCAGCGTGGCGACCAACAGCAGCGCTGCGCCAAGGTTGTGTGCAACGGCAATAGCCAAAGGTAAACTGAGCAGTACGTTACTTACTCCCAGTGCGATTTGAAGGACCAACAGCCCAAGTAGCCAATGGGCACAGAGGGTAAACTCCGTATTCCGATAACGCTTAAGCGCGACCACCAACGCGAGAACAAACAGCATCACCAGCATAGCGCCAAAACGATGCGTGACATGAATCGTCATTCGCGCGCCATAGTCGAGAGTACCGAATTCGTAACTCTCACTCTTGGGCTGGATAAGCTCAAAGGCCGTCTCAAAATCCAAATATTGCGTCCAGTTTCCCTCACAAATCGGCAGAGAAGTACACATCAGCGCGGCGTAATTTGATGAGGTCCACCCCCCTAATGCCACCTGCGCTACCACTACCAATGCCGTGCTCTCTGCCAGCCAGCGCAATCCACGAGATACTGAAATGTCACCCAGTCGGTGCGCCAACGGATAACGAGTCACATGCCAATAGCTCAAACAGAGCAGGCTAAACAACGTAAAACCACCAAGCAGATGCCCCATGACGACAATCGGCATCAGCTTCATCGTGACCGTCCACATCCCCAGTAACGCTTGAAACACAATCACGGCAGGGAGTGCGAGAGACAGCCCAACAGGTAACGCTCGATGCTTCAAGCCAAGGTAGGCGATGGCAAACACCAGCAAGCCGAGGCTGCCGGCAAAGTAACGATGGATCATCTCAAGCCATGCCTTGTCTGCTTCTACCGTCAGCTCAGGGTAAAGCGCGTTCGCTTTGGCCAGTTCGTGGCTTTCGTTGGGCACCGTTAAATGGCCATAACAACCGGGCCAATCCGGACACCCGAGCCCTGCGTCAGCCAAACGGGTATAGGCGCCAAGAAGAATGACCATCAAGGTGAGCAGTAAACTGGCTCTTAGTAACGTAATCATACTTCCCCCTTACCCAACCCGAGACAGCTTGAGCAATTTGCGCAAATCCGCCAGTAAGCCTTTGCTTTGCGCGGGTAGTTGGGCGAGATCTTGCTCTGGCGGGTAACGCATCACTAGCTGCCCCAATGGGTCGATAATCACATATTCAAAGTCCCCGACCACTTGATGAAACGCGTCATTGATCGCAATGCTGGTCAGCGCGCCCTCTTCTAGCGGTGCGCTTTTATCGGTGCGCAGCAATACTGGGGTGACGCGTTCTTGATATTTTCCTAGTGCAATGTGAGTTTGACCAAGAAGGTGAATTTGCTGTTGGCATCGCGCCTCACATTCGCTCGGCACAACGTAGCCCAGTTGCCAATGTTTGTGCTGAAAAGGATTGGCGACACCGAGCGACTCAAAGGTGGTGAGCGGCTCGATGAGAGTCCCTTGATTGGTCACGCCCGAGTTGTACCACTGCTTGACCAAAATCGCCTTGGCGGCAATCACGGGAAGAGTGAAAAACAGCACCAACGCGATCAGCGTCAAGCGTCCTCGGGTGACACGACGTGTATCGATCGAATTCGGGGTTCCCATTTTAGCGGCATGAGTCATGCGACACCTCCTTGTGAGTAGAGTCTAGGCTGCGATGATGCGCCTTGACCTCTGCAAGCGTTCTTTTGATGGTACGAAACAGCAGCAGTGAGACAATCAGTAGCAAAGCCAACGCCATAGAGAACCATTGCACGGCGTAACCCAAATGCTTCTCTGGGCTCATCGATATGGGTTGCCACGGCTGAGGGTAGGGCCAACTTTCCCCAGTGGTTGCCCCCATCGACCAAGTGGTAGGCTGGGCGATAAATGTCGCCATCGGTGCGGCCCACTGTTTGGTAAGCGCCTCTGTATTGATGTTTTGCACCCGCGCGGGGTTGCCCGCTTCGTAATACAGCTCATTGCTGAGCGGGTTGAACGATTTCTGATACAACCTTGCGCTCATCGAACCGGGCTCGCGCAACCACTCCACCTCAGGTAATACATCTCGTGTTGCTTTTGCTTCCACCCAACCGCGCTCGACCAACAGATGCTCATCCACACCACGCACATCCACCAATTGAATCGCTAAGTAGCCAACCTTGCCTTGGTATGACTGATTGTCGAGCAAGACGGTTTTTCCTGCGATGGGGGTGTAATCGAAATGCACCATCACACCGGTTGGCTGCGCTCTCTGCGCTTGAGACAACGCACTAAGCGCGACAGGGCCTTGCTGCAAATGCTCTGCGACGCTTTGCGCGATCTGCGCTTTTTCTTCTGCTCGCGAGAGCTGCCACAAGCCAAGTTTGACCAAAAAGCAAAAGGCAACCACAGTTAACAGAACCATCAACGCAAAGCCTCGGGTATAAAACCGGCGACGTAAGGAATCTCGGATGATTTTTTTGTTTAAACTGCTGCTCGTTCTCTTACTACTGTTCATTCTGTTTAATCTTGGCCTTGCATTAATTGAGATGGTCAAAGGCCCGCGCCAAGACACCTCCAAAGAAGACAACAAACCCATGAGTCACTATTTGGGGCGACGCGTGTTCCTCTCTGCTCTCGCGGTTATTCTGTTAATTGCCGCGCTTCTTAGTGGTTTCATTGAGCCGAACGTGCGCCCCTATTAACCGCTCTCATCTGCCTGTCTTTTTTCTTTGTCTACCGCGTCGTCTACCTCTTTAAAGCACGTAGACAAAGACAAACAAACACAACCACACCACATCCACAAAGTGCCAATACCAACTGCCCGCTTGGAAGGCGAAATGGTCTTTCGGCGTAAAATGGTCTTTCGCCACACGTGCCAGCAAAATGATCAAAAACGTTGTCCCGAGCAGCACGTGCATGCCATGAAATCCCGTCAGCAAAAAGAAGGTGTTGCCGTACACCCCGGATTGCAGAGTGAGCCCTAAATCTTGATAGGCGTGCACATATTCCACCCCTTGGTAGTAAAGGAAGAAGCAGGCCAACACAATCGTCAGCTCCAACCAAACGATCAGGGCCATACGGTGATTTTTTTCCAAACTGGTGTGGGCCAAATGCAGCGTGATGGAGGAAGTCAGCAGCAACAAGGTATTGATCAGCGGGATGCCCTGCCAAGGCATCGCTGTGGTGGTCGTGCCTGAGGGAGTGGTGGTGAGCGGCCACAACGCCTCAAAAGCGGGCCACAGCACCTCATGAGTCATGGCGTTGTTACTCGCGCCGCCAAGCCAAGGGACAGAAACCATGCGCGCGTAAAACAGCGCACCAAAAAAGGCGCCAAAGAACATGATTTCCGAGAAGATAAACCAGCTCATTCCCTGACGAAACGAGCGAGAAAGCTGCTCGGAGTATTTGCCACTCATGCTCTCAGTGATCACATTGCTAAACCAACCTGCAAACATATAGAGTAAAAACAGTAAGCCTGCGGTTAAAATCAGCTTTCCGAAGACACTGGTATCACCCCCTTCTGCCATACTCTGCACCGTGATCCCGGCGCCAACAGCAATTAAAAAGAGCGCCACGGCGCCGACGATAGGCCAGCTACTCTGCGCGGGAACAAAATACGGTTGATGTTTCGTACTCATGGGGTAACTCCTTGCTCAAGGCTTCCTTGACTCACCCTTTCTTGACTCACAATACCTCGACTTCCATTCCCTTGACGTCCATTACCTTGACTCCGACTACCTTGACGGAATATGTCTTGAGCCGCCAGTGGCACCGATGAGACCCGAGCCATCGCAGTGACAGGCGTTGAGGTGTCATCAACAACGGATGGCGTCTCTTTTTGCGTGATGTCATACAGGGTGTAAGAGAGTGTCAGTGTATGAATCGAATCGGGAATGTCCGGTTCGATGTAAAAAATCAGTGGCATCTCGGCATCTGCCCCTGAATCTAGGGGTTGCTGATTAAAACAAAAGCACTCTATTTTGTTGAAATAGGTGGCCCCTAGGCCGGGTGAGACCGACGGTACTGCTTGCCCCACTACGGTATGATTGGCGAGGTTTTTCGCCTGATACGCGGTTTGAATCACCTCGCCCGGGTGCACATCGAGGTGGGTAATTTTGGGCTGAAACTGCCACTCGATACCCGGATTATTGTGCGCCATAAATTCCACTCTCACGGTACGCGAGGTATCGATACTCAACCCGGCAGGTGCCACCACCGACTCGCTGTTGGTTTTGCCATTGATGCCCAACGCATCGCACATCACGTCATACAGCGGCACGAGTGCAAAGCCAAAACCGAACATAGCGACGACCGCAGCGCACAGCTTTAAGGTCAATTTCTGGTTCGCATTTGCTTGGCTCATCTCTCACCTCAATCAATCTTAGGGGGTGTTGAAAACGTGTGATGTGGTGCAGGGCTAGGCACGCTCCACTCCAAACCTTCTGCACGCTCCCACGGTTTCGCGCTTGCCTTTTCGCCGCCGCGAATACACTTTATGACGAGCCACAAGAAGATCAGTTGAGAGAGACCAAAGGCAAACCCACCGATGGAGACGATTTGATTGACGTCGGCAAACTGAATGGCGTAATCAGGAATGCGTCTTGGCATCCCCGCAAGACCAAGGAAATGCATCGGGAAGAACAAGATATTGACGGAGATGACCGAGCACCAGAAATGCCACAAGCTCAACCTATGGTCATACATGTGACCCGTCCACTTCGGCAACCAGTAATACGCTGCCGCCATGATCGAGAAGACTGCGCCCGAGACTAAGACATAGTGGAAATGTGCCACCACAAAGTAGGTATCGTGATACTGGAAATCCGCGGGAACGATCGCCAACATCAAGCCCGAAAATCCACCAATCGTGAAAAGAATGATAAACGCGATAGCAAACAGCATCGGCGTTTCAAACGTCATCGCCCCTCGCCACATAGTCGCGACCCAGTTAAACACTTTCACCCCAGTCGGCACCGCGATAAGCATGGTGCAATACATAAAGAACAGCTCTGCAAACACCGGCATGCCGGTCGTAAACATGTGGTGCGCCCAAACCAAGAAAGAGAGCAGCGCGATACTGCACGTCGCATAGACCATTGAGTGATAACCAAAGAGTTTTTTACCACTAAAAGCGGGGATAATCGCCGAAATGATACCGAATGAGGGCAAAATCATGATGTACACTTCCGGGTGACCAAAGAACCAGAAAATGTGCTGGAACATCACCGGATCGCCGCCCCCAGCCGCATCAAAAAACGAGGTGCCAAAGTACTTATCGGTCAACACCATGGTGACCGCCCCCGCCAACACTGGCATCACCGCGATAAGCAAAAACGCGGTGATAAGCCAAGTCCAAACGAACAACGGCATTTTGAACCAAGTCATTCCTGGCGCGCGCATGTTGACGATGGTGACGATCACATTGATCGCGCCCATGATGGAACTGATGCCCATGATATGTACAGAAAAGACAAACAGCGCAGTGCTATCAGGGCCATAGGTGGTCGACAGCGGCGCATAAAACGTCCAACCAAAATCGGGGCCACCGCCTTCAGTAAACAGCGAGGCAATCAGAATCAAGAACGCAAAAGGCAGAATCCAAAAACTCAAGTTGTTCATACGAGGTAGCGCCATATCCGGCGCGCCAATCATCATTGGAATCATCCAGTTTGCAAGCCCAGTAAAAGCCGGCATTACGGCGCCAAACACCATGATCAATCCATGAACCGTGGTCATTTGGTTAAAAAACTGCGGCTCCACCAGTTGTAGACCCGGTTGGAACAGCTCAGCGCGAATCACCATCGCCATCGCGCCGCCAGTAAGGAACATGATAAAGCTGAACCAAAGATAGAGCGTGCCGATGTCTTTGTGGTTGGTGGAGTAAATCCAGCGGTAAATACCGCTTGGCGCATCGTGGTGATCGTCATGATGATCTTCTATCACCCCTTCAGCGTGTCCAGCGCGGCTTAGCTCCGCATCCGTTACAGGCGCAGATTTGACGTTGTCCGCCGTCATAGAGTCAGATTTGGACGTTTTCATTGTCCCTCCTCGGCTGCGCCAGCATTGTTAGCGCTTTTTGAAGCTTTATAGGCATCAACGTCTGACGCTTGTATGACGTCACCCGTATTATTACCCAGTCCATTACGTTGATAAGTCACCACCGCCGCAATTTCTTTGTCGGACAATTGATTAGCAAACGCCTGCATAGCAGTGCCCGGGCGGCCATAGACAATGGTGTCAATGTGATTGTTTATCTCACCCGTCGCCACTTTACTGCCCGTGATTGCCGGGAACGCCCCCGGAATACCAGCGCCATTGGCTTGGTGACATACCGCGCAGCGATCGAGATAGACTTTCTCGCCCAAGGTGACGAGCTCTTCGAGAGAGAGTGTTGCCGTCAGTGACGCCGCAGCCTCTTGTTTGGCTAGAGCGAGTTGTGCTTTTTTATCCGCTAGCCACTGCTCGTACTCTGCTTCTTCCATTGCGTGGACCACGATGGGCATAAAACCATGCGCCCTCCCACACAATTCAGCACATTGGCCGCGATACACCCCTGGCTTATCGATGCGCGTCCACGCTTCGTTAATAAATCCTGGAATGGTGTCTTTCTTGACCGCAAAATCTGGCACCCACCAAGAGTGGATCACATCATCGGACGTCATCAAAAATCGTACTTTGCGATTGATCGGCAACACTAACGGGTTATCGACCTCCAGCAGGTAATGGGCGCCTTTTTCTTCAATGCCATCGATCGCTTTTTGACTGGTCGCGAGCAAGCTGAAAAACTCAACGTCTTCATCAAAGTAGCTGTAGTGCCACTTCCACTGCGACCCGGTGATTTTGATCGTTAAGTCCGATTGTGACGTGTCTTCCATGGCCACTAAGGTTTTGGTGGCGGGGATCGCCATCAAGACCAAGATGACTATCGGGATCACCGTCCAGATCACTTCGACTTTGGTACTTTCATGGAAATGGGCCGCAACCGCGCCTTTGGATTTTCGGTGGTGATACATGGAATAGAACATGATGCCAAACACCACCAGTGCGATGGCGCAGCAGATGTAAAAAATCAGCATGTGCAGTTCATACACCTGACCGCTGATATTGGTCACACCTTGTGTCATGTTGTAGGTGGTGTCTTTGGGGCTTTCCTCGGCTGACGCGTGGGCGGGTAACACCAACCACACACTGGTTATTCCATAGCCAAGCCATTGCCCAAGTAATCGCCACAGTGCCTGCTGTACTCGTTTCAAACGATGTCTCCTTTGCTCGGTAGCCTACTGGCTAACTCGCTTGAACTCAGCGTTCCCTCACCGCACCTCGGCCTACTACACATCACCCGAAGGGAGTCGCTCAGTTGATTCCTATAAACAGCGAAATTTGGTTTAATTTGTTATATTTATGTTAACAAAATGAGTGTAATTAAAAGCTAGTTGGCGTTTTCAGATTGTGCAAGCGGTTGATCAGGTCCAATGATTTTTTTGTGACCCAATGTTTTTTATCGGCAAAGTAATTTTGTCGGCATAGCCATTTTGGCCGCATAGTGATTTAACGATTGCGCTCCTATAAATGATAATTGATATCAATTAAAATCATCACAACCCTATTTACACTGTCGTCCATTGCTGTCGTCCATTGCTGTAATAGATAGCTACAATACAAAGAGAACGACATACAAACCGTCAGTCGCAAGACCTACGAGGAACTCTTAACATGAAACAGTATGATCAATGGCTAGCACGCGATCCCGATCCCGCCACCCGTGAAGAGCTACAACGTCTCATCGAGCAGCAGCAACAAGCAGAACTGGACGATCGTTTTAGCCAACGGCTCGAATTTGGCACCGCGGGCCTAAGGGGCAAAGTGGGTTGTGGGCCTAACCGTATGAATAGGTTGGTGATTCAAGAAACCGCTACAGGGCTAGGTCACTATCTGCTAGCACAAATCCCACAGGCAGCTGAGCGCGGCGTCGTGGTCGGCTACGATGGCCGCATCGATTCCAAACAGTTTGCACACGATACCGCTGCGGTACTGACGGCCCTTGGGATTAAAGTCTTTCTCACGCATCACGTTGCCGCGACGCCTATCGTGGCGTTTGGTGTCAAACACTTTGGCGCGGCAGCGGCGGTGGTGGTGACAGCTAGCCACAACCCACCGGAATACAACGGATTTAAAGTCTACTGGGAGAATGGCGCTCAGATCATTCCACCGCATGATTCCGGCATTGCGAAGCACATTGAAGACGCCGCGACGGCGCCGCTCGCGCTGATGGATCTTAGTGATGCTGAGGATCAAGGCTTGCTCGTTTGGCTTGATGACGCGTACTACAACACCTATCGACAGGCCATCAACACTCACCCGCAACTCAGCCAAGCGCCAGCCCCCATCACCATCAGCTACACCGCCATGCATGGTGTCGGCGCAGAGATGGCAGAAGCCCTGCTCGGCGATGCGGGCTTTAACCAAGTATACAGCGTCAAAGATCAGCGTGAGCCAGATGGCCATTTCCCGACCGTCAACTTCCCCAACCCAGAAGAAGCGGGCGCGATGGACAAAGTGATTGAATTAGCCAAGGCGCACAACGCCGATCTCGCCTGCGCCAATGATCCCGATGCGGATCGCTTTGCGGTGGCGGCAAGAACCGCGCAAGGCGACTATCAAATGTTAACCGGCGATCAAGTGGGCGCGCTGTTTGGTCATTATCTACTGAGTCATTTTGATCGTAGCCAAGGTGTCAGGCCGCTAGTGGGAAATACCATTGTCTCTTCAACGCTGCTCGCCAGCATCGCACGCTCGCTTGGCGGTGAGTACTACCAAACGCTGACGGGCTTTAAGTGGCTGACTAACGTTGCCATGAGTAAAGTATCGAGTGATCGCCCGTTCCTGTTTGCCTATGAAGAGGCGTTAGGTTACACCATTGGCACCACTGTCTGGGATAAAGATGGCCTGTCAGCGCTGGTGGCGTTTGCTCAGTTGACGGCAGAGTTAGCACGCCAAGGAAAAACCGTGTGGGATCAACTGGAGACGATTTATCGTCAACATGGCATGGTGGTCAATGCGCAGCGCAGTATTGCCCTTGACCCAAGCGCCCCCGCTATTGGAGAGAGCCTAAGAGCCTCACCAGTCAGCCAAATTGCAGGGCGTGACATCGAACGGGTCGACGATCTCAAAACGCTCACCACCACCCATCAAGATGGTCGAGTGGAGACCATAAATTTACCGGCCAGTGATGTGCTTATCTATCATCTCGCGGGTGGCGCGCGTGTGATTGTTCGCCCTTCCGGCACTGAACCTAAAATTAAATGTTATTACGAAGTGGTCGAAGCCTTCCCACCTGAGCAAAGTTTTGCCGAAGCCAGCAGCCACGCTCAGCAAGTGATGGATTTGCTCATCAGTGAACATCAAACCAGCTTAACGCACCTTTAGCACTCAAGCGCTTTTGTGACACGAAAGCGCTTTGTATAACGGCCTCATTATCGATAAGCTAGCAGAATCAATGGCATGTCGCCTATCGCGCTGGCTTTTCACCTGGCGAAAAATAGAGACCAGTGCAAAACGGATAATTGAGGCTTATGGACACCGACACACTCCCCACCCACCAAACCAGTAAACGAGAACAACTTCTCAAAGGTAGCCTTGCTATGGTGCCTCTGAGTATTGCGGTGATCCCTTGGGGATTGCTCGCAGGCTCGTTTGCCATCGACGCGGGATTGACCAGTATAGAGAGCCAAGCGCTCTCGGCGATTTTGTTTGCGGGTTCCGCGCAATTAGTCGCAACGGGCATGTTTAAAGCGGGCGCAGGGCTTGCCACTATGTTGCTCACCACCTTCTTTATTACTTCCCGTCATTTGCTGTACAGCGTGTCGATGCGCAATCGAATCAGTCCACTGCCACTAAAATGGCGTCTGACGCTCGGTTTTTTGCTGACCGATGAACTGTTTGCTATCTGTGGTCAGCAATCTGAGCAGCAGTTCGATCGCTGGTATGCCTTGGGCGCTGGCCTCAGTTTTTATCTGTGCTGGAACCTAGCCACATTAGCGGGCATTGTGCTTGGCAATCAAATCCCGATGATGAATGAGCTCGGTCTCGAGTTTGCGGTTGCGGCGACATTTATTGCCATCGTCGTGCCCAATATTCAGTCGTCGCCAGTGATCGTTGCCGTACTCACCTCGCTGATCGTCGCCGTCACTTGTCACTATTTCTCACTCGATGGAGGACTGATGCTAGCGAGTATCAGTGGCATGTTGGCAGGTTATGTGACGGAGCAAGTGAAAGGGAGATCAGCATGATTTTAGGATCAATTTTAGCGATGACGGCGTTGGTGTTTCTCAGCCGCTACCTGTTTCTTGAGCCCAAATTACCACTCAAGCTCAATCATAGTATGCAGCGCTTGCTCAGCTACTCAGCGCCTGCGGTATTAACCGCCATTTGGGCACCGATTGTCTTTATGCCGGAAGGAGATCTGTGGCTGTCACACAGCAATCCCTATTTAGTGGGCGCAGTGATTGCGGCCTTGATTGCTTGGAAAACCAAAAACGTATTACTGACCACCGTCATCAGTATGTGTCTTTTCCTACTATTGAAACTGATGTAACTCACACATCCGATTAATGTGCAATCCACTCAATCTCCATCAAGGTGGTGTCATCGGTTTTCAACCGCGCAAGGAAGCGATCGCCATTGTGCACTTCGCCCACCCCTTGTGGCGTGCCTGTCATGACCACATCCCCGTCATGTAGCGTGGTGTAGCTGCCGAGCTCTTGCAAAATTGTTTGTGGAGAATAGATCATCTGCGTGACTGCACCTTTTTGAACGCGCACGCAGTTGATGTAGAGCTCAATGCTCAGCGCATTCACCTCTATGCCATCGAGTGGCATAAAACGGCTAAGCACCGCAGAGCCATCAAACGCTTTTGCTCGCTCCCAGGGTAACCCTTTCCCTTTGAGAGACGACTGCAAGCCGCGTTTGGTCAAATCAAGCCCTAGCCCGACATGGCTATACTCTCCGTTCGTCACCACAAAACAAATCTCTGCTTCGTAATGAAGCGGCTCTTGATGAAAAGAGGACAAGATTGACGTAATCGCACTGGCTGGCTTGTTAAACACCACCATCTGCTCTGGAACGGCGTTACCCAACTCGTGAATGTGTTCGATATAGTTGCGGCCAATACAGACGATTTTGCTAGGGGTAATCTCACTGCTGCCGAGTTTTATTGACGTCATTTTTCCATCCGTGGTGATCAATTGTCGTTGTCAACTAAAGCACCGATTCTAAATGAGTTTTTTTACAATTTAACCTACCAATCTGATAAATTCAGATCTGCGACTGTTATTTTTGGTTGTGTGTGAATACTTCTGCCAACCAAAGGTATCACGAATGGGAAAAACTCAGTCGCACGGTAAACAACACCATAAATGACGAAAAGACATAGACCCTACTTTCAGTGGTGAGGCTAACCAACGAGGCGCCCATCACTGCCTCGCTTATGCCATCCAGACAGTTGGTTTATATAATCACGAAGAAGCCCATGGGATTCATCATCCACATGGGCTTCTTTTTAACCAATCGTACGGTTAACTACGTTCTAGTGGTTAACGTGCATTCACCGCTTTGATAAAGGTCTCTTGTGCGCCTTCAACGTTGAGCGCTTTGGCTTCTTCTAGCAGACTCAAGGCTTTGTCGAGTAACCCTGCATTGACCGCGTTTTCAATGCTAGACAAGTAGAAAGACTGCTGAGCGTCAGTCAACAATGACGACTCTGCTACTTCATCGGTGCTGATCACCGCAACCTCCGACGTCAGTTGATTCGCGGTGCTCTTCTTCTCTGCCAACTCTTTTTGGAACTGAGCATGAGCGGTATCCGTGCTTGCAACGGTGATCGGCTCTTCAACGATGACCGCATCATCCACGGTTGCAACCAGTGTCAGCTGGCCAAATTCTGCATGAGGAATGATTGGGTTAGGGACATCCGGCGGATAGTTTCCGCGAGCAATAGCGTCAAGCTTAACGGGATGCAAGACTTCAGACTCCCCCGCGACCAACTCAGGCGTAGTAAAGACCAACAATTTTACTTTCTGTTTACCTACAGGCTGAACCGTCACTTCACTGACAAGGCGATCGCCATCAAGCGCGTACGCATGTTTGTATTCAAAATCGTCTTTTCCAAAACGCTTGAGGACTTGATTATTTTCATTGAGCAGCAACGCATTGGGGTAAAAGACCGTTTTTTTAAAATGACTAACGAGTTCTAACTCCAACTCTTTGCCTTGCGTATCGATAGTAAACGCGGCAATGGCACTTTGACCTGTCGTAAAGGTGTAGGTCTGGTTGGTTTTATCAATAGCAAAATTAATTCGCTTGGTTGGCGTTACCTCAACCCATTGAATGTCTGAGTATGACTGAGCCACTTGAGCAACACCCGCGGAATCAAAGACAACGGTTTCCGTCGTAGTACAGCCAAGTAGTGCCATGCTGATTGCACAGCCTAATACGAGTTGTTTCATCGCTACCTCTGCGTTAAACGAAAAAAGCCGACTACAATAAGCCGGCTTGGATTTATGGACTTATAAGACTAGGAAACTATATTACCACCAAGCTTCCATTTGAATACCAACACTGAACTCTGTGTCATCGGTATCATTTGCAAAGCTATCTGCTTCGTGATCCATGAAGTATGAACCGTAGATACGGATTTCAGGGCGCGCCCAGAAGCTAGAACCCGCAGACCATGCTTGTGCAATCGTTAGCTTAGAACCAGACGCGTCTGTCGTCGTGCCACCAGACTTTGTTTCGTCAGCAAAGTAACCCGCTTCAAAGATAGTGCGCATGTTCTCATCCCACTTATACATTGGGCGAACAACTGCGTTGTATGCGGTGATATCACCTTTGTCAGTATCATTAGCTTGTGCATACATGACTACGTGACCCAATTCCCAAGCGTCACCCAGACCTGTTACACCCCAGTTGATGATACGGAAGCCATCAGCGTCATTGTTACCACCTGAGCGATCAAACCAGCCACCGCCACCATAGGTCGCCATTTGCTTACCGTAAGAAGAGGTGCCGTATTGAAGAACAGTTTGGTTGAAGCCATTCGATAAGCCTTGACCGATGACTGCCGTTAGCAACACACCGTCATCAGCCGCCACTGTTTGCCCTTTCGCTTCAGAAGCAAAATCATACGCTAAGGCGAGTTCTAAGTTGGCATTTTCCCAAAGATCGATACCGGCATATCTTACATCTAAAGTGTAACCAGAAACTGTTTCATCTTTAAATGCGTCCGTTTCTTCGTAATTTGCACTGTTGTTCTTAACATCCATTTCACACTTTAGGTCACCATTACATGCCTTGAGATTTGCTTCTCCGGCCTTTGATAGTTTAAGTGTTTTTCCGTCCACAACCTGTTGACTACCATCATCATGCATCAAAGCAACAGACAGTTTACCGCCACCTAGAGATAGGTTTTCGATACCGCCACCTGCACCACCAGACGTGTCTAGGAAATAGAAGTCAGTGATGTGAATGTCTTTACGTTGGTAGTAACGCTGGCCAGCCCATAGAACGGCGTCTTTGTCTGAATCGATCAAGCCTTTGGCTTGCACGTTCATCACGCGTAAAGCGTTAGAATTACCTTCCCAGTTATTGTTACCCGCTTGGCCGTAAGCAACCAAAGACTCCAGTTTAAAAGAGACATCGCCTTTGTTGTACAGCTCAGCATTCAAGCCAATTTCTGCGTAGAGGTCGTCTTCATTACCAAGACGGCCTACTTTGTTTTTCTCGTAAGTTACGTGAGAACCTTCACCACTCAGGCCAACACCTGCACGAGAGTAACCGTGGAATTCCACATCAGCTGCGAAAGCACCAGCAGATAATGTCGCAGCCACTGCAGCAGCAATTACACTTACTTTTTTCATTATTTAACTCCATTTATAGGGATTATTATTCTTTTGCTCTCTTCCTCTAAGGACATCCCGCAAGGCAGTAACGGAGTGTTTGAAAAAGAGAGGTAAGATAGGACTTGGCTTGCGCTTCATCCTCGTTCGTTTCAACTGTGGCTAGATTAACGAAGCGGGGTAAGGCTGACTTCCTCCACCTCAGATTAATTTGAGGGGGATGAGAAGGGAGGAGGAATGTGGGAGTACGCCGTTGATTTGGTTGAGATCACACTAATCGGGAGGAGTAGAGGAGGATTTCGAAACAAAGTTTCGCACCAAATGACACACGGCTCACGATTTGATTTTTTGATTTCATTAAATTGTAATTAAATTTCATTGAGAATTATTTTGGTAATAGGCTTGACCTGCTATAAACAAAACTATTTACTAAAGTGAGATTGAAAAACACACGACAATAAGTAAAAGACAATGCAGTGCTCTCGCCCATACCCATTAGGGGCCACCTTGGATGCAGCAGGTTGTAACTTCTCGATTTTTTCGCCTTCTAACCAAGACTTACAACTCGCGCTTTTTAAAGCCGATGGCTCTTATACGACGTACCCGCTCGATAATGAAGACGCGGGTGTTAAGCACACCTATATAGAAGGGATTAAAGCGGGGCAAAAATACGGCTTTATTACCCGGGTCAACAATGCAGAGCATTATCTCTCTGACCCTTATGCCAAAGCCCTCGATAAGCCTCTCTTCTATGACCTCCCTTTCAATGCTGAAAAAAGTTTCCAATTAGCCAAGTGCGTCGTCACTAAAACCTGTTTTGATTGGCAAGGTGTCGCTAAGCCTCATCGCCCGCGTGACGAAATGGTGCTGTTTGAAACACACGTCAAAGGGGTCACCAAACTTAACCCGAATGTGCCTGAATACTCGCGCGGGACCTACTTGGGCTTAGTCAGCGAAGCGATGATCCAATTTTATAAGCAACAGAACATCAATACCTTGCAACTGCTGCCTGTCGCTGCTTGTATGCATGAGCCGCACCTGCTTAAGATGGATAAGGTCAACTATTGGGGCTATAACCCATACTTGTTTATGGTGCCTGACCCAAGATACGCGATGCACGATGCCGTGACTGAGCTGAAAACCACCATTCGCGAGCTGCATCGCCACGGTATCGAGGTGATTTTGGATGTGGTCTACAACCACACCGCCGAAGGTGGCGCAGATGGCCCAATGTTTAACCTCAAAGCACTAGATGTTAACTACTACTTGCGTCACGACGATCACTACGCCAACTACACTGGCTGTGGCAATACAGTGGATCTCTCTTACCAGCCGAGCCTCAACTTAGTCATGGACACGCTGCGTTATTGGGCGCAGGAGTTCCAAGTGGACGGTTTCCGCTTTGATTTAGCCGCAACCTTGGGTCGTGAACGTGAAGCCTTTAACCCCAATACCGCTTTCTTTAAAGCCGTCGCCCAAGATCCCATCTTGCGTGAGGTGAAGCTGATTGCCGAGCCTTGGGACATTGGCCCGAACGGCTATCAAGTGGGGAATTTTCCGGTTGGCTGGAATGAGTGTAACGATCGCCTAAGAGACATCACCCGCAGCTTTTGGCGCGGTGACCAAGGCTTTATGAAAGAGTTTGCAACGCGCATTATGGGCTCGCGTGACCTCTACAGCGCTGCGAATTGGCCCTATAAACTGACCGTTAACTACATCACCTATCATGATGGCTTTTGCATGCAGGACTTGGTCTCCTATAAGCAAAAACACAATGACGCCAACGGCGAACAGAACCGGGACGGTCACGGGGATAACCGCTCCGCAAACTATGGCATCGAAGGGCCAACCGATAATCCGCGCATTATCGAAAAACGCGAGCGGCAGAAACGCAACTTCATGGCCAGCTTACTGTTCGCTTTCGGCATTCCGCATATTTTGACTGCCGACGTCCTCTCTCACACCCAAGGGGGCAACAACAACGCCTACTGCCAAGACAACGAAATTAGCTGGCTCAATTGGTCTATGACCCAAGAAAAGCAGAGCTTTCGTGAGTGGTTGGCACTAATGGTGAAAGCACGTCAAACTTACATGGTGCCGTTCATTCGCGCCTTTAGTGGCGATACCCGCAATGAAAACCGCGTACTTTGGCGACGCATTGATGGCACCTTCATGGAACATGAAGATTGGAACCAACTGAGTTGCGTCGCGTTGCAACTGGGCATCGACAAAGCAGGTGACGAACTGTTCTATTGCATCAACCAAACCACCGCGCCCGCGCGCTTTACCTTGCCTGCAGAAAATCAACAAGAGTGGATGATGATCTGCAACACCGATTCGCACGAAGTGCATCAAACCATTGATCACAAACAAGTGCTCATCGCGCCAGGATCGATGGCGATTTTCCACTATAAGGCAAGTTAAGCCAGTGGCCGACAAACTCTCTACCACCGCGCTGGCAAAACAGCGCGGCTTGGAGGCCAAGGCCTTGTTCAATCAGTTGAAACTGGCTGGCTACATCAATCGTGATGACGAGAGTTGGGTGCTAACGGAGCTGGGCAAAAAGTTTGGTGGTGACTACGCCACCCACCCCAAATTTGGCCAGTTTATCGTCTGGCCAAGCAACCTACTGATTGATAGTGACGCCACCAGCGGCAAAACGCTCACCGCCACCGAGCTTGGCGAGCGCTTTTCCCTAGCGGCGAAAAAAATCAATCAACTGCTTCAAGAACTCGGTTGGATCCAAAAAACCGAGCAAGGCTGGCAAGTGAGCCAGACGGGGCTCAGTGTCGGTGGTTACCAACGTGAGGATAAACAGAGCGGCCAGAAATTTGTCGTCTGGCATGACTCAATAGCGCGCAACAAACGCCTGAGGCAAACGGTGGTCGAGTTTTCCGGTCAAGATGCACACGCGCACGCGACGGATAAATCCCTCTCTAGCTTTCGGCAAAAGTTTGAAGCCAAACATCGCACCTTAGACGGGCACTATGTTCGCTCAAAAGGTGAGCTACTGATTGATAACTGGCTGTACATGAACGGCGTTGTCCACGCCTACGATAGACCGCTGCCTATTGAGCAAGATGTGTTAAGCGATTTTTATCTACCTACAGGCAACGTCTATATCCAGTATTGGGGCTCAGACAGCGGCGCAATGCCAGATGACCAACGTGAGCCCCTTCGCGCCCTCTACGCTCAACACGGTTTTGAACTGATTGAGATACACCCAGAAGAGGTCGAGACACTCGATGAGTGCTTACCCGCGAAACTGCGCGCTTACGGTATCAAGGCGTATTAATCTCTCCCTGGCCAAAGACTAAGGCGTATTCACCGACGCCAACCATTCAACAAAGGCGCTCAAATTCGGATTGTCGCTGTCTGCGGGTGCCATCAAATAGTAGCCCTTGCCCGACAGCACCTCATGTTCAAAGGGCTGAATCAATTGCTGATGCTCGATTTGACGCGCTGCCAGAGTGAGATCGCCGACTGTCATCCCGTAGCCCAGTTGCGCGGCATTCATCGCTTGATCCAATGTGGCGAAGGTTTGGTTACGTGCGCCGCGCAGTTGACTTAACCCAATACTATCAAGCCACAACTGCCAATCGGATTGCTCCGCATTCGCGTGCAGCCAGTTAACGCGCCGCAATGACTGGTAAGCATCACCGCCCCCCTCTTGCTGCGCTTGGTGCCAGATCTGCGGTGCACAAACTGGGGAAAGGCGCTCCTCAAACAAAAGCACCTGTCTCACACGCTTGGTCGCACTCGCTCGGCCATACATAATCACCAGATCAAAACTATCAAAGTTAGGGTGGAGCTGATGCTTGGTGGTCGAGGTAAGCTCGACATTGATATCCGGATGAGAAATCTGAAAGGCCGTCAATTTTTCCAGCAAAAACGTGGTGATGCAGCTAGGTGCATTGAGTTTAATGCGGTTGGCGCTCTCTGCGACCTCACGCACCGCATTTTGCAATTGGTGAATAACCGCTTCGGCCAGTGGCACAAACTTGAGTCCGTCTGGTGTCAGTGCCAAACCGCGAGCGTGGCGATAAAACAGGCTCACCCCCATCATGGATTCAAGTGACTGAATCTGACGGCTGATCGCCCCTTGCGTCATCGCCATCGCACTCGCCGCATGAGTAAAATTGAGATGCTCCGCCGTTGCCAAGAAGGCTTGCAAATTTTTTGTCGAAGGAAGTCGATGATTCATCGTCAATACTTGTCTGCCAGAATGCCACGACTCTAGCACAGGTCATGTTAAAACTCCTAGCACAAGCCATGATAAAAATGCATAGCTATCATGTATTATTTTCGTTTCATCCAACTCCCATTTTTGACTAAATTGGCAATGCAAACCGCTTATAAGAAATAATTTTTCATTGTGAGCGACTATAAAATCAGTCAAAGGAACGTAAATGGATTCATTAGCGGATAAATTAGCGCCTGAGAGCATAAAAAAATTAATACCTTATCAATCTGCTCGACGCATAGGTGGTCATGGGCGCGTGTGGCTCAACGCCAACGAGTTAGAGACCCCGATCTTTTTTGATGAACAACAATCCGATTACTCCCGCTACCCTGACTACTTGCCTCACGACATCGCGCGCGCTTACCAAGCGTACTGCAATACCGATCAGGATGTGATGGCCGTGCGCGGCGCCGATGAGGCGATTGATCTATTGGTCAGAACCTTTTGCCAGCCAGGTAAAGACAAGATCGCGATTTGCTCGCCAACCTACGCCATGTATGAGTTTTGCGCCAAATCCTTCGCGGTCGACACTATCGATGTCCCTTTGATGGGCAATGCTTTTACGTTAGATGTTGAAGGCATCAAATGCGCAGTGCCAAAGGTTAACCTTATTTTTCTCTGCTCGCCGAATAATCCGACGGGCCAACTGCTCGCCCGTCAAGACATCATTACCGTGCTCGAAAATACAGCGAACGACGCCATCGTGGTCGTGGATGAGGCATACATTGAGTTTGAACTTGGCGAGAGCGTGGTCGACCTTATCGATCACTATCCGCATCTAGTCGTCATCCGAACCTTATCCAAAGCCTTCGGTTTGGCGGCGGTACGCTGTGGTTTTATCATCGCTCAACCCGCGGTTATGGACTATGTGAAAAAGCTCGTCCCTCCTTACCCGATGCCTGACAGCACGGCGGAGATTGTGCTTAAAGCGCTCAGCAACGAGGGACTAAAGAAAGTCGCCGCGGCGACTCAGCGTCTGATTGAGACCAAACAGCGCTTTATCGCGCGCATTGACTCACTGAACTGGATCGAGACCCTCTATCCGAGCGCGACAAATTTTGTTCTAATTCGCACCAAACCCGGTGTGGATCTGTTTCAGTACCTCGCCGAGCATGGCGTGGTCACGCGCAATCAGGCTCATGAGCCAAGTTTGAAGCATTGCGTTCGTATTACCATCGGCTCAGAGCAAAGCATGGATGAAGTTGCCGAGCTCATGTGTCGCTACCCCGCCACTTCGGCGCAGTAACCCATTATAAAAAGGAACCACGATGAAAAAACTCCTTACTCTCATTGCTTGCACCGCCACTATGATGACCGCCCCAGCGTTGGCGAAAACCGTGCGTCTGGCGTCTGATTTCACTTATCCCCCTTTCAACTACATGGATGCCGATGGCAAACCAGCAGGTTTTGACATTGAAATCGCCGATGCCCTATGTGCTGAAGCAAAATTGGAGTGCACTTGGGTATCACAAGGTTGGGATGCGTTAATTCCAAGCTTACTCGCGCGTAAATCGGACGTCATCATGGCCTCGATGCGTATTACTGAAGAGCGTAAAAAGCGCATTCTCTTTACCGACAAGTATTACCAAACGCCAGCACGTTTCGTCACCGCTAAGCAAGGCAACATTGAGATCAGCCAAGCCGGACTGAAAGGGAAAGTGATCGGTGTGCAGTCAGGTACGATTCACGACCGTTACGTCACGGACAAGTTTGGTGATGTGGCTGAAATCAAACGCTACAGTGGTCAAGATGAAGTGTACATCGACATGCAAAACGGTCGTCTGGACGTCACCTTTGGTAACTCAGATCAACTCGCGCTTGCCTTCTTAGACAAAGAGATTGGTGCAGGGTTTGAATTTGTGGGTGAAGCGGTGACTGACAAAGCCTACATTGGTGAAGGCACCGCACTGGCACTACGTCAAAGCGACACGGCCTTAGCCGAGCAGTTTAACCAAGCTATTGCCGCCATTCGCGCCAACGGCACTTACGACAAGATCGCCAGCAAATACTTTAGCTTCGACATCTACGGCGAATAAATAACGGCGAACCAATGAGTCACTGAGCGAATTACGCATTTTCCTAACCGTTCGTCTAAGAGAGCGTCAAAAAGAGAGCCCCACACACTGTTATATAGTAAGCGGGGGCTCTTTGGTGAGTGGTACTCGCGGAATCTACGGGCGATTTGAATAGCGTGCCCGAGCGGCTTGCTCGACGGGCACAACCGTTTTACCAATCGGTGCGAGCGAAATCAGCGCCAATTTCAGGTGTTGCAGCGCGAACGGGATACCAATGATGGTGATAAAGCACGCCACCGCAGAACAGATATGACCAATCGCAAGCCAAATCCCCGCCAGTAGAAACCAGATGATATTACCCACCAGCCCAAATGGACTGGTGCCAATGTCGACCTCATTGGTCAGCTCTTCACGGGAAATCGCCTCTTGGCCAAACGGAAAAAAGGAAAAATTGCCCATCACAAAGCACGCACGCCCCCAAGGAATGCCAATGATGCTGATGAACGCCAGCAGACCAAATAACCACCACATCAGCCCCATAATGACGCCGCCGCACACAAACCAAATCACATTGCCTAGCATTCTTAGCATAGTCATTCTCAGATCTCCTCACTCACTGTTGGTCATCTATTCAAACACAAAACCGCTTCGCACGCTCATTAGCTGGCCAGCGCCTGCCACACGGCCGTTATACCACTGATACTGCACAGCAATAAGGCGCCCACGCGAATTTTCTCTTTGGGTAACGAATGCGTCGTCATCTGAGCTAGCTTGTAGCCCACCCAAGCGGCAGGGATCAGCGGCACGGTGATCCAGACATGGTGCCAATTCAAAAAGCCCGCTGGCATTTGAATCATCAAAGAAATGATCGAGCTAAAGACAAAGAAGGCCGAGAGATTACCACGCAACTGGTTTGCTTCTTGATGCTGCAACAAGAGCGCCATCGGCGGCCCGCCAATGGCGCTGCTAGTACCAAAAAAGCCAGAAAAGAAACCTGCGATGCCCATTTTGACGGGGGTTGGCTCAATACGAAAAGGCAGCAGACTCACCGCCACGGCAAACAGCACTAATAAACCGAGCCAAAGCGCGAGCATGTCGGTCGAGACCATCACCAGCAACACGCCACCAGCGATAGAGCCCGGCACACGACCAATCAACGCCATTTTCAAACCGCCAATTTCCACACTGGCGCGATGCTTGAGCGCATTCAGCAGTGAAATAAACAGCGCGACGAGACAGATCGGGGCGGGGACATAATCCGGTGACACTAAAAACAGCAGTGGCGCCGCCACAATCGCCAAACCAAAACCGATGGCGGTTTGGACAAAAGAACCAATAAAAATAAGCAGCGCCGCAATCAGCGCCTCTGAAGTCATCCACTCAGCAAACATAGGTCAACACAAGCAAAAAGCGGTGTTTACCGCTTTTGATAATCAATCAATAACTTATTTTAACTGAGATAGTGTCATGGAGATACCACAGATCACGCTAAGTACCCCATTGCTTGCAAGGTGCAGCGTTACAACGCGTCTATCTGCGCTAGGTAACGCTCCGCCGTTGATAACACCTCTGCCTGCTCGGCCTCTGACAGCTTATCCCAACTGCGATAGATCATACCGATGCGTGGGTTGCGACTGAGACGCTCACGATGAAGCAACATAAAACGCCAGTACAAACTATTAAACGGGCAGGCCCTCTCTCCGCTGCGTTGCTTCACATCGTAGTGACACCCTTTGCAGTAATCGCTCATCTTGTTGATGTAGTTTCCGCTCGCACAATAAGGTTTGGTGGCAATGATGCCTCCATCGGCAAACAGCGCCATCCCGCGCGTGTTGGGCATCTCTACCCACTCTATGGCATCAATATAGATGCCAAGGTACCACGCATCGACCTCGTCCGGTGCAACACCAGCCAGCAAGCAAAAATTGCCCGTGACCATCAAGCGTTGAATATGATGGGCGTAAGACCACTCAAGCGATTGACCAATACAGGCATGCATACACTTCATCTGAGTGCGGCCATGCCAAAAGTAGCTCGGCAAGGGGCGCTGGGCTTGCAGCTCATTGAGCGTCGCGTAGGTTGGCATGTTGATCCAATAAATACCCCGCATATACTCGCGCCACCCGATGATCTGACGGACAAAACCTTCGATCTGCGCCAAGGTAATCGGGCTGTCACTGCGCTGACTCTGGTGGTAACTCTCTAACGCCGCGTCCACTACCTCACATGGGCTGAGCATTTTAGTATTGATCGCAAAAGAGAGTCTGCTGTGGTAGAGGCTCCATTGGCTAAGATGCTGATCGGTCATCGCATCTTGGAAGCGACCGAAGAGCGGTAGACACACTCGGCAAAAGTGCGCCAACAAATTCAAGCCTTGATGACGAGATATCGGCCAGACAAGACGCTCTTGCTGCTGCCCGATCGTCGGGATTTGATGACGCTTGATACGCTCATTGATCGATGTGACATCGTTGGCAAACAGCAGAGGTCTCGGCAGCGCCTCAATATCGGACTTTTTGAGCTTATTGCGATTGTCGCCATCAAAATTCCACTGCCCACCGACGGGTTTGTCTGCGTCCATCAAAATATCAAAGCGCTGGCGCATTTTGCGGTAGAAGTTTTCCATCTTGACCGCTTTACCCGACTTAAAATAGTCGCCAATCTCATCAAATGGCAGCAAAAAGTGGTCGCTCTCGACGCAGTGCACTGTACATTGAGGCAGTGACAACAGTTCGAGCTGCCGCATCAGTCGGTATTCATCCGGCCTTTGATACTCGAACGTCTCGGCATTCACCCGCTCGACCCAATGCGCAATGAGTGAGGGCAGATCCTTGTAGGGCTCGGTGTCATCGAGCGTCAGATGCACCACGTGATGACCCGCTTCTTGCAACTCACGTGCAAAGTTCGCCATTGCGGCAAAAAAAGCCGCGATTTTCTGGCTATGATGACGGGTGTAGTGGGCTTCTTGATGCAGCTCTGCGATGAGGTAAAGCACCCCTTCCTCTTTTTGTGCAAACCAAGCGTGCTGATGATTTAACTGGTCGCCAAAAATGAGCCGAACGCAGGAATAGTTCACTTATCTCCCCTCCCCGCTATCCTCAATCGGCCAACCATTGTAATCGAAGGCATCTAAGCGCGAGAAGGCATCCAAGCACGAGTGCGAGGGTGTCCCCTGCCAACGGCGGATAAATTCACCGTCAGGGTCGTAAGTTTGGGTCTGTTTCTCGAGATTAAATTGACGTCCGCTGCGTGGATCCGCTCCGACGCCCGCAAGATACTGCCAGTTTCCCCAGTTTGAGGCCACATCGTAGTCCACCAACTGCGTTTCAAAGTACGCAGCACCATAACGCCAATCCATACCCAACTCATGAACCAAACAGCTCGCCACCAGTTGACGGCCGCGGTTGGACATATACCCTGTCGCACGCAACTGTTTCATGCATGCATTAACGATAGCATAAGGCGTCTCTCCTGCTATCCACGCCGCAAAGCGCTCCGGGTAAAACGACGTGAGCGGTGCTTGCTCTGTGATACCTCGAAAAGCGAATAAACGCTGACGATGCAATCTTGCATACCAGTAGAAGTAGTCACGCCACAGTAGCTCAAACGCAATCCAATAGGTTGACTCGTTGGCTCCATGAGCCGCCTCATACTGCGCCAGTTTGGCCAAAATGGTCCGTGCACTGAGACAACCTTGAGCGAGCCACGGTGAGAACTTGGTCGAATAAGCCATGCCCTCAAGGCCATTGCGGGTCGTTTTATAGTGACTCGCGTTGGACGTCGAAAAGTAATGATCACAATGGGCCAGTGCCGCGCCCTCTCCTCCCAGAAACTGTCCGCTTTGGCAGGGACTCATCGTCACTAGGGGGTAGTCGACCTCAATCACACTTGGCAATGTCTCAACCACAGGCAAGGGCCCTGGCACTGCAAGGGGTTCGACACGGTTTCGAAATCGGCTAAAAGTGGCTGGCAGTTCGGCGAGTGAAAAAGGCAGCTCAGATTCATCAAGTATGTGGCCACTCTCTCTTTGGATGATATTGAGATCAGGACACGTTGCTTGCAACGCATCCACTATGCGCTGCTCATCTATACCGGCAAAACGTTGACAATAAAAGTGGGTAATGTCCTGCTCTCGAATGAGAGCTGCGAGCGAAGCGGCGCTAAGATCAGGCAAACAATAGAGGTTTTGACCCAATTTAGCCAAACTGGCCGCCAGATCGCTGGCCGATTGAGACCAAAAAGCCTCTCTGCTCGCTCCCAACTGGCACTGCTGAGAAAAGCGAGAGAGGAAATGGGTCATCTGAGGTGGGCTGCAGACGCAAAGCATCTCATCGACCTGCTCTGCTGCGGCTTGAAGTAATGGGTTGTCTGTCAGACGAAAATCATTGTGAAACCAGTACAACCCTCTTCGAGATATGGGGAGTGACAAAACCTTGCTCCATAAAATCATTCACTCCCATTCAATACGCAGTTTCTACCATTATGGATTAGTTTGAGCGGATGGCTCAGCTTGCAGCGGCCAATCTTGCCACAGGCTTGTCGTTGATCGGCAAATGAATCAATGCCGCAGCAAAGGCCAAGACCACAGTCGACCACCAAATCGGATCGTAAGAGCCATAGTAGTCATAAATTCGACCGCCCACCCACGCGCCAAGAAAGCTACCGACTTGGTGGCTGAAAAACACCAACCCATACAAGGTGGAAAGGTACTTCGCGCCAAAGATCTGCCGAACTAACCCCGACGTCAGCGGCACAGTCCCTAGCCATACAAAGCCGATCGCCCCACCAAAAAGCGCCGCCGTCGATTCGGTAACAGGCAAAGTGACAAACCCAGCGATGACTATGGTGCGCATAACGTACAAAGCCGCCATCACGTGGCGCTTGCTGAATTTATCACCCAGCACGCCCCAAAAGTACGAACCAAAAATATTGAAGATACCGACATACGCCAGCGCCATCGCCGCCGTAGACGCAGGCAGGGCTTTATCAGCCAAGTAACTGGGCAAATGGGTTGCAATGAACATCACATGAAAACCACAAACAAAGAAGCCACCATGGATCAGCCAATACCCCTTGTGGGAGAAGGCTTCTTTCAGTGCCTGTTTAAGGTTTTGATCATCCGCCACCTGAGGGGTCGCCGCACTCGTTTTAGGCGTTTTCATAAACAGAGCAAAAGCCACCATAGTAGAACAGAGCAGCGCAAACACCTGCATGGCGCCTTGCCAGCCAAAATCAGACAGCAAAGCTTGAGCGCCCGGGATCATCGCAAACATGCCAAACGAGCCCGCGGCGGTCGTCAATCCAAACGCTTTAGCCGCGTGCTGTGCGGGCACCACTTTAGCTACCGCCCCGAGTACAATCACATAACTGGTTGCACTAAGGCCAAGGCCAACCAACACACCCAATGAGAGATACAACACGCTAGGCGCGGTGGCGATCGAGGTCAAGTAGAGCCCCAATCCATAGGCCAGAGCGCCACCGACAATAATACGTTTGGCGCCGAAGCGATCAGCGGCCATACCAACAAACGGCTGAAACGCACCAAATAGCAGGTTTTGTAGGGCAATCGCGAAACTAAAAAACTCTCGACCGACCGTAAAGTGCTCTGAAATAGGCATCATAAAAATGCCGAACGATTGGCGAATACCCAAACAGATGATGAGAATGGCAATGCCCAGCCAAACCATCAATGGAAATCGAAATACACTCATTATTGTTGCCCTTAATGATGGTGGTGAGAATGACTATTGCCGTGACTTGATGCACGTGAGTCTTGTCTTGAAGCATCATCGAACTCAAGATCTTGTCCATGACACCCCAGTGCCATCGCTTGTTCGGCCAGCGTACTAAGCAAGGAAGGGGAATGGTGAACACCCACCAAGACAAGCACAAGCACTAAGGTCATTCTCACAAGTTGAGCACTGAGTGATTGCGATAAAAGGGATGAAAAAAGCATACGTTTCAGCCTCAGTGACAGTAAAAAGAGCGCGGAGTGTAGAGCGCCGCGCGCCATGACTCAAATGACATTTCTACACTCATATTATGCATAAGATGCATTTTTCTGCTCGCTCTTAGAGCCCGTGACCAGAGCAAAGCCTTCATCCTGCCAACCTGTTACCCCACCAATCATCTTTTTCACTGGCCTGCCGAGGCGAGCCAAACGAACGGCGGCTTTTTCAGTGCCATTGCAGTGTGGCCCTGCGCAATACACGACAAACAGCGTGTCTTTCGGGTAGTGCGCCAACGCACGTTCATTCAATCGAGCATGGGGAATCGATACCGAGCCCTCAATATGCCCTGCGTCAAACAGCGCCTCACCGCGCACATCGATAAGAACGAAATCTTGTAATCCGTTACTTATCGCATGGTGCACGTCCCAGCAATCGGTCTCAAACTGCATTAACGACTCAAAATGGCGCAACGCTGCCTCACTGCTCGCTGCCGGTACTCTTGATACTGCGCTCATGGCTCTCTTCCTTGTTTATTGAGGTTAGCACCATTATCCGCACAAATTATCGACCTCGCCACTGGCTTAAAAGCCAACGTTCGTTAATAATAAGCCAAAAGCTGCATTCAGCTGGAGGTAAATAATGAGCACCGACAAACAGGGATTCACTGCAAAACCCTACGCACATCAGACCAAAACAGTGCGCGTTGCAATATTGGCCCATCAGCACGTGACTTTATTTGAGCTCTCCTGCGCGGTTGAACTGTTTGCCCTGCCAAGACCGGAATTCAAAGAGTGGTACGATACCCAAGTCATCACACTGGAAAACGCGCCTATTCAGACCACAGGCAACATGACCTTGGTCACTGAATCAGCAAGCTCGCTTGAGCCGTTTGACACCTTGATCATTCCCGGTTGGCCAACAGGGGATGACACCATCCCACCGCTGATTGCGAAAGAAGTAACGCGTTTTGTTAACGCAGGTAAGCGAGTGCTGTCTCTTTGCTCTGGCTCATTTTTGCTGGCCAGATTGGGGCTGCTCGCCGGTAGAAAAGCCACCACGCATTGGATGTACGAGAGCAAGTTTCGTGAACAATTTCCCGATGTGGACTATCAATCGGACGTGCTGTATGTGTTGGAGGGGCAAATAGGCTGCGCCGCTGGCAGCGCTTCTGCGCTCGATTTAGGACTGGCGATCATACGCGAAGATTTTGGTTACCAAATCGCCAACCAAGTCGCAAAGCGCTTGGTTGTCTCATCACATCGCACCGGCGGACAAGCACAATATGTCGAAACGCCCATGCTCAAAGTGCCGAGCTCGTTTTCCAACGCCGTTGAGTGGGCGAATGAACACCTCAGTCAAGCCATCAGCGTCGACGAATGGGCAAGCCACGCCAATATGTCGCGGCGCACGTTTGATAGAAAGTTTCGCTCAAGCTTCAACCTCTCCCCTAAAGCCTGGCTGATCAAGCAGCGCATCGAACGCGCCAAAGGGTTATTGGAAACCGAGCCGCTAAGCATTGAGCAACTTGCCCAACAATCGGGGTTCGACAGCGCCGTCACGCTGCGCCACCACTTCCGTCGTTTAGTCGGCGTGTCTCCTCAGCAGTATCGGGAGAAGTTTAAACTGGGCTAAACAACCCAATGACATTGTTGATGTTAAAACAACATCGCAGTGCTACACTTCCTGCATGCCGATATGACAAAATGACAACCATGCAAGATAAACTCAATCGCGTTTTACTCGATATTGCCCTTAACCTCAGTTCTAGCCAAAACAGTGAACGTCAATATCAAGTCTTAATTGACGGTGTTGACCGTGTCTTTCCCTGTGACGCGAGTGCGCTGTTCATTCTCGATCAGGATGGGCTGCTGACACCCGTCGCGGTAAAAGGCATTGCGGCGAGCATCTTTGGTCGCCGTTTCTATCCGAAAAACCACCCCAGACTTCAAGCCATCATGCAAAGCACCTCCCCGGTGCGTTTTGATGCTCAATGTGAGTTACCGGACCCGTTCAGCGGCATCATGCTCAGCGCAGAGAATGATTTGGATGTCCATGACTGCATGGGGTGCAGCTTGTATGTGGAGGGGCAATTGGTTGGCATCTTAACTTTAGATTCACTCACAGTCGGCGCGTTTGACAGCATCGATGTTGTCACGGTTGAAACCTTTGCCGCGCTTGCGGCAGCGACACTACGCAATATCTCGCAGATGAATGCGCTCAAAGCGCAAAATCAGAAACAGAAGTCGGTGACGCAGACGCTCATCCAGCAAGCACGATCGCAGACGGGTGAGATGATGGGCATTAGCCCCCAAATACGCCAACTGAAAACCAACATCTCAACCGTGGCGCAGTCGGACTACGCTGTGTTGATCACCGGAGAAACGGGTGTGGGTAAAGAGTTGGTGGCGCACAGTGTCCACGCTCAAAGTCATCGCGCGGACAAACCGATGATTTACGTCAACTGCGCCGCCTTGCCAGAAGGATTGGCTGAAAGCGAATTGTTTGGTCATGTCAAAGGCGCTTATACCGGAGCCAGTCAGCACCGAGCGGGGAAGTTTGAACTGGCCGATGGTGGCACGCTGTTTCTCGATGAGGTCGGAGAATTATCATTAACGCTACAAGCCAAACTATTACGTGTGCTCCAGCAAGGTGAAGTGCAACGCGTCGGCAGCGATCAACGTTTGCTGGTCAATGTGCGCATCATCGCCGCCACCAATCGCGATCTGGACAAGGCGGTCAATGCGGGTCAGTTTCGCGCCGATCTATTCCACCGCTTGAACGTTTTTCCTATTGACGTTCCTCCGCTTCGCAAACGCGAAGGCGATATTGCGGTACTAGCGGGGTATTTGTTGGAGAAGGTTCGCAACCAGTTCCACATTCCTAATTTGCATCTGCATCCCAAATCCATTCTCGTGCTGGAAAAACAGACCTGGCCAGGCAACGTCCGAGAGCTAGAACACACCCTCACACGAGCGGCCCTGCGCTGCATCCAGCAGCAGCAACACATTATTCAACCGAGCCACTTTGATACTGGGCTAACCACCTACAACACCGCATCACAACCGCATTTTTTACCTAAAGAGAGCCAGCCAATGCGCGAACTTGTCGAAGCCTATCAAAAAGATCTGATTGTTCATGCGCTTGACGTCACCAACGGCACCTGGTCAAAAGCGGCCGAGTTTCTTCAAATGGATCGCGGGAATTTGTATCGGATGGGCAAAAAGCTTGGGGTGATGGTACAAGGGAAATGAAAGGCGTGTAAAAAAATGGCCCGCAATGCGAGCCATCGTTCAATAAGGCCGTTGATTACAGCGTGTCGAGAATTGCTTCAGCGCTGCTTACCTCAAACTTGCTTGGCTCTTCAACGTTGAGTTGGGTGACAACGCCATTGTCGATCACCATCGCATAGCGTTGTGAACGCAGACCACCGAATGAAGCGGTGTCTTTCTCAAGCCCTAACGCTTTGGTGAAGCTTGCATCACCATCGCCCAGCATCATAATTTCGGTGGCGTTTTGCGCTTCGCCCCATGCGTGCATCACAAAGGCATCATTGACGGAGACACAAGCAATCAAGTCAACGCCTTGCGCTTTGATCTTGTCTGCGAGCACAACGTAACCGGGAAGGTGCGCTTCAGAGCAGGTCGGCGTAAATGCGCCAGGTACTGCAAACAGAACCACTTTTTTACCTGCGAATAGTTCAGAAGTTGAGTGTGACACCATTCCATCGCTCGTAAGCTCACTCAGTACCGCTTCTGGAATAGTTTGGCCGATCTCTATCATGGTGACGTTTCCTATGTCATGGGTTTTACTCATCATAGCGGTGAATAGCCAGATTAACCACGGGTAGATACTAAGGGTATTGCACCCTCAGCAAATCAAGCGCACGACAAGTGACCCCGGCGCACGAACCGCTTCAACATTGTGGCTGATCACCGTCCCCGAGACTGGCGCGACGTATTCATCCACCACGTCGCCAAAACTGTCATATTGCGTCGCCAGCGACTGACCGACTTCAACTTTGGCCAGCAAAGGCACGTGACACAGGACAAATCCGCCCTGGTTGGCGCGAATACTGACGATCTTTTTCCCTTCCACGCAGGGAGTTTCACTGCTTGATACGGGCTCATCCAACATCTCATAGGCGCGTAAAATGTTCAGCACGCCTTGCGTCGCTCTTCCAACCATGTCGATGTCGGTGTAGCGCCCAACGCCCACTTCAATCGTGATGGATGGGATCCCCGTGCGATTGTAGACGGTTTCCAAAATACCCGGGTCACCGGGGTCATCAAGAATGACATCAGGATTGACGAGTCTTGCCATCGCAATGGCTTCTTCTAAGCGATAGTCGGCAAACACATACAAAGGATACGCTGAGCCGCTGGTTTGCGAATGCAGATCAATCGCCAGATCTGCGTTGGGTTTGAGCAAGTTTTCCCACAAGCTGAAGGCATAGCGACTGGCATCGTCCCCCTCCGCGCTACCGGGAAACAGACGGTTAAGGTTAGCAGAAGAGCTGTCTGGCGCGGCGGAGTGAAAGTCGCGACTGTGTCGCTCGATACCCGAGAGGTTGACCGTTGGCACTATGGTCACCGTACCGGCTAACTTTCTGCCCACTAAGGCTCTTGCCAAACTTTGAGCAGTCAAGATGCCATTTTGTTCATCACCGTGAACGCCCGCCGTGATCATGACGCGCTTGCCCGCTTGCTCACCTTTGAACACTCTAACGGGTAAAGTTTGAGCGTGGCCCACCGCGTCGGTCGCCACCGCAAACCACAGTTTGTGCTCGCCGGGCGCCAGCGCGTCGACATCCAACGCTTTCAACGTCGGATACATAGGAACGATATTTTGGTTGAGTGAGGTCACCTCTTGTTTCACAGCGTTAACTCCATCTTAATAGTCGGACTTCATTCCCTTCTTCAGGCTTGGCGGGAATGTTTAAAGATAACAGTAGTGATACCCCCGCCATCGCCGCACCGATATAAAACACCGCGGCGGGAGAGACAAGCCAAATAAAGCCAAAGGTCACTGGAATGACAACCGCAGCAATATGGTTAATCGTAAAGGAGACGCCCGCAGTCGAAGCCATATCAGCAGGGTCGGCAATTTTCTGCAGATAGGTTTTTATCGCCAATGCCAAAGCAAAAAAGAGATGATCAATCACGTACAAAGCGGCGGCCCACTCTGCGCTTTGCACTAGGGCGTAGCCGACAAACACGCCAATCAAGCCGACATATTCAAACATCAAGGCTTTGCGCTCGCCCACATGGCCAATAAAGCGACCAATACGCTTAGCAAATAGGAAGTTAAACAGGTAGTTGATCAAAAACAGCATGGTAATATCGGCCGCCGAGTAGCCAAACTTTTCCACCATCAGAAAGCCGGCAAAAACGGTGAAGATTTGGCGACGAGCGCCACTCATAAACGTCAATGCGTAATAGAGCCAGTAGCGTTTGCGCAGCACCAACTTCTTATTTTGCGGAGTTTGTGCTTCAAATTGAGGAAACGCGAACGCCATCCAAGCGACCAACACCAGCCCGACGCCGCCAAACAGCAGGTACACCCATTTAAACTCCATCGCGAACACTTCCAAACACAGCCAGAGCGCGCCGTAGGTAACCAGAGAGGCAAGCGCGCCAACCGATATCAGCTTGCCGAGCATTTCTGGCGCTTCGTCTTTATTCAACCATTGCAGGGAGAGCGACTGTTTTAGAGTTTCAAAATAGTGAAAGCCGGTCGACATCAGTAACGTGGTCATCAATAGGCCAAATAGGGAGGGGAAGAACCCCGTAATCGCGGTGCCCAGTGTTAACGCCACCAAAGAGAGCAACATAAACTTCTGCTCACGGACAAACAGCAAAACAAACACTGCGGTAAACGCTAAGAAACCCGGTATTTCACGCACACTTTGCAATAGGCCGATGTCTGCACCATCGAAATTGGCCTTCTCGATCACAAAGTTGTTTAACAGAGCCATCCAGCTTGAAAAAGCGATGGGCACAACGATAGAAATGAGCAGCAGAAAGTTTTGTGGGGTTTTCCAAGAGGCAGAGCGATTCATAAGCCGTACATGTTGATGTGAAAGAAGTGTTACATTAATCGCAAACTGGCGACTTTACCAGTCCCGCACCTCGCCAAGGTCAGTACATTGATACTGACTATATGGCGAGAATCAAAACCGATTAACATCTCACGCCACTAAATGTTGCCACTCAGGGTGACGCTCAAGGTAGTGGACAACGTAGCTGCAGACTGGGTGAATTTTTAGCTTTCGCTCCTCAAACAGGGGAAGGATCGCTTCCATCATAACCTTGCCATAACCTCGCCCTTGCAGCGCGTCAGGCACTTTCGTTGACGTAATGTGATAGACGTCTGCCACTTTATGGTAACGAACTAGCGCGTACTCTTCCCCTTCAAGGTGAACACGAATTTGACAGTTCGACTCATCGAAAATCAGTTTTTCCTGCATAATTACTCTTAAAAATGCTACTTGGCTCATAATTTTACCGCAAATAGATGTTTGAACAATCCTTCAAGCGTGAATAAAATCTAAGACTCTCGGAAACATTCTGACATGATTTTCGAAAAAATATGATGCTGACCGCAAAAACAACTAAAAAGCGGCAAGCAGGAGGCTAGATGACATCTCAGGCAGTGTTAAAACAACAACGACATTCGGGTTCGAAAATCAAAGACAAAAATAAATCCATAATTAAGAGCTCGGACGCTCTAGCCATGGTTGAGCATGGTGGAGAATTAACCATCGGCATCACGACTCCAGTGGGCACGACATTTCGCTGTAAAACCGCGTTCATCGGTTCGCACTCTGATAACTATGTGTTAGCCGAGTTACCCAAGGTCTCCGACGATGACCTTGACTATTTCTTCCAAGAAGGATTTTGGGCGACAGTGAGAGCCATTTCACCCCGTGGCGAAGGAGCGCTGATCCACTTCCGCTCCCAACTCCTGCACGTCATGGTGTCCCCTGTGCCTATGGTTGCGCTTTCCATACCACAGACCATGGAGGTCACCCAACTTCGAAAAGAGCCACGCTACGACGTCAACCTCGCGGTCAAAGTGATTGCACAGTCCCATCGGCTGGACGGTGAAATTCGCGATCTCTCCAAAGGCGGTTGCCGATTCATTACCGCGCCACTGAGCCGTTCATTCCAAGTCGGAGAAGAAGTATCTCTAAATGTGATGGTGCAAAGTGGTAAAGGGGTTGAATTTCAGCCTTTGTTTGGAAAGATCTGCAATCTTCAGCGATCACACCATTACTCTCGATATGGTGTTGCCTTTACTGAATTAGGGGCAGAAAACGCGAAAAACCTGCTCGGTAAACTGAAGTTCGACGGCACCAAGCTCACCTTGAGATAAAACAATTAAAAAAGACCCAGCGTGGTAACACGGCTGGGTCTTTTTTATAGGCTCATTCCACTAACGGATAAAACTGATATAGCCTTGCAGAATGACCAAATTGACAATATCGATAAAAAACGCGCCGACAATCGGCACAACCATAAACGCCTGAGGGGATGGGCCAAATTTATTGACCAACGAGCCCATATTCATGACAGCGGTTGGGGTAGCGCCGAGCCCAAAACCACAATGGCCGCCAGCAATCACTGCCGCATCGTAGTTTGCTCCCATCACCTTGAACGTCACGAAATAAGCAAACAGGCCGAGAATCACCGATTGCACGGCTAAAATCAGCAAAAACGGCAGCGCCAAATCAAATATGTTCCACAACTTTAAGCTCATCAGCGCCATCGCCAAAAACAGCGACAACGATACAGTCCCTAGGATATCGACGGTTTCGGTGTCCACTTTGTGAGTTTTGGTGACTTCGAGAATATTGGTGATAAACACACCGATAAACAACGCATAAACAAAATCGGGAATAATCAACCAGGAGATCGCCAACTCGCTGACCCAATGCTCTAGGTATTTAGCCCCCGTCACACAAAGCAGTAAGATAAAGAGCACTTCCACCACTTTTTTCGCGTTGACCTTGTCCTCTTCGTACTCGTTATAGGTGACAAGATCAGGAAACTTCTCGTGTGTGTGGCCGCTACGGCCATATTGAGATTCAATCTGGTGTTTATTAATCAGCTTCTGAGCCACAGGACTGCCAATAATGCCACCAATGATCAAACCAAACGTTGCTGACGCCATCGCGATTTCTAAAGTGTTCGGTAGTCCAAAGCTTTCGGAGAAGGTTTGCGACCAAGCCGCCCCTGTGCCATGTCCACCCGACAAGGTTATCGAACCAGCGATAAGCCCCATAAGAGGATCAAGACCAAGCGCGGTGGCCAAAGAGATGCCTACGCCATTTTGAATCACGATGTAAAATGAGGCGATCGCAAGAAACAAAAAGACCTTCGCCCCACCTTTCATCAATTGGGTATAGTTGGCCGCTAGGCCGACGGTGGCAAAAAACATCAACATGAGGATTTTTTGCAGCGGTAAAGAGAAGGTCACATCGACGTGGTTGAAATGCAGCACGGTAATGATGAGCGCCACAACAAGCCCGCCTACAATGGGTTCAGGGATATTAAAACGCTGCAAGATAGGAAGACGAGCATTGATAAACTGGCCGAGAAACAACACACTGATTGCGACTAAGAACGACTCTAATGGCCCAACGGAGATTATTGGATTCATATCACCTCTTTGACGTTGCTATGCCATCTTCCTTAATGACGTGGGTACTTTTCCTCTAGTGAAACAACTGGATAAAGACGATATCGACTGACAATCGGTCGTAAAAACTACCGTCTTTGTGCAATAAAAGCGGCCATTATGGAGAAAAAAGTGGGGATTTGTCGAGTTTTTCCGGAAAAAAGGCAAAAAAAGAGCCAACCGCAATCGTGCGCTTGGCTTATATGTATTGTGAACAAAATTCATTCACTAACAACGTCAGTTGGCTAGGTGACCCTCGGCTTAAGAAGGGTCAATAATATAAATGCATGATGCATGCCAAGTTTATATTGGCCGTTTTAGCCTGTTGTATCGCACTTCTTGTCAGGCTTTGATTGCATTTTTGCAAAGTGCAATTGCACAATGCAAACAATGTGCATTTCAATAAGAAACTGATCTCTTATATTTAATTTTATCAATGGTGGCTATTGATGTTTTTTCCACATAGTCAGCGCTATACATAGCGCGATAATTTAACTCCAACGCCTTAGGCGTTATACTCTCGCCACACAGAATAAGTGACCATAAACAATGAGCTATTTTTCTACATTTTTAAAAGGGTTAGCGATGGGCGCCGCGGATGTCGT
>NZ_JCBDGG010000014.1:0-33646 GCF_059833835.1 Vibrio sp. R15-SG3-ISO1B
AAGAGTTGCGTAGAAGGCACCTCTTGTGGGCAGTTAATCACGATCTCACGCGACACATGGTCATTGTTCGTTTTTGCTTGGCTGTACAGTTCAAACTTTTCTTCGTCGATGTACTGAAAATCGAAGAGTACAAAATCACCTAACAAGCTGCTATCGAAGTGCCCCGACTGCAAATCTTCCATGGTGACAATGTTCACTTTGAGGTGTAATCCCTGCTCAAGAGAATCTCGAAACAGTTTTGATTGCATACTTACGTCTGATAAAAGCGTAATTTGGTAGTGATGTCCATTTGTCATAGTAATAGTCCTAGCTCAACCCATTCACAATTTAAAACTATCGTTTAGCACAGATTAGTCAACGTGGATGATTGAGACATTCCTCAAGTTTTATACGCAATTACTCCAATATTCAGATATTTATATTGATTATCTCATTTTTAAGAATCGAAACAGATCGATTTTAACCTTGTGATCTTTCTCTCAAGTGCCATTTCAGCGTGCCAAAAAGTAGCAATAAAACCAAAAAGAGTAGACCTGAGCTCCCTCCACCACCGCCACTTGATGGAGAGGACGTCGTTTCAGTGCTGTAGACCAAACGACGCTGGCCATTGCTTGTCACCACATAGGTTTTTGGCGTTTCTTGCCCGTTAATGACCCGCTCGATCCAATCCTGATAATCGTACACATCGGTAAAAACCGAAGTCACACTCACCGATTGATCACCACACTGAGAAGGACCAAAACTGGTGATCCCCACCTGAACAAACTCGACGCCATTGTCCCAATAGACAGGGCCTCCGGAATCGCCACTGCACGTCGAGTTTCGGTAACCGGCTGAGATCTCACCACTGAAACAGAGTTGTTTGCTGGTAATATTACTGCCAAACTCGCTACGGCAAGTGGCGGTGGAGACGTAGTCCAGCGTCGTATCTCGCGCTTGCGTGCCGCCATCAGTACCACCTTCGATCAAGCCATGCCCGACGGCTTTAAAGGTATCGCTATCACTGAAGCTATTGTTGACTGTTGAATTGATAAGATAGGTGTAGTCGCTCGCACTGACCGCCGTTTCGAGCTTGATGATGGCAATGTCATTCGGCCAAAGCGCCGCTTCACTGTTTTGGTAGTTATCGGGGTAATAGAACTCGCTTGCGCGCGCTTGTTCTGCGTTGAGAAAATCATCCTCATCATCAAGCCCCGGCGCGACGACGGTGTAGAGCATTAAATCATCATCACCATAAATGCAGTGCGCCGCCGTTAACACGTAACGACTGTTTATGAGCGTTGCGCCGCAAAATGAGGAAGGCTGATAGACGCTGTCCGTTTTATAAAACAAGCTGGCAAAGGTGGGGTAATCCGTTAAATCGGTCGTCGTGCCATTGACAATATACGGCGAGATTTCTGCGGCACTTACACAGGCGGTGGACACCATCATCGCCCACCCTGCCACTCTCCATCGACCCATCATGCTCATCCCTCACGACACTCTACTCAATAAGTTTAGTTTACGAGTGTCGCTTGTGAGAAGATCGACGCCATTTAAGCGTGACGACGTTGACCAAACAGAACAAGTGCCAATAAGGAGAAGAGGCCAAGGCTACCGCCGCTACCAGAGGAAGAGGTGGTTGTTGTATCTGACACGACATCTGCGCTATCAATCACCGTACCGCTGCTCGTTTGGTATAAAGTCCGTGTACCATTTGACGTGGTCACATAGTACTTGGCGGTCTCACCGCCACTGATCACCGACTGAATCCAACTATCGTAGTCATACACCTCCGTAAATACGGAAGAGTAGTCATAAGCCTTCGCTCCACACGTTTTGAATCCCCAACTGGTGATCCCAATTTGCACGTAGGCGGCACCATTGTACCAAAACACTGGTCCACCAGAGTCCCCTTCGCATGTGGAGTTTTTGTAGTTACCGGACACTTCCCCATCAAAACAGAGCTGTTTGTCGGAAATGCTCGAATCGCAGGTCGAACTTGGTGAGATGATATCGAGAGAGGTAGCTTGGAGGTAGCCACTGCTGGATTGATTCCCCTCAATTAAACCATGACCGATAGCGATAAAATTATCGCTCGATTTCGATTCAACATACGTATCGTTGGCTATGCTGTTGAGCGAAGCACTGTAGTCTGGATTACCACTGATCGTTGATTCAAGTTTTAAGATCGCGATGTCGTTTGGCCAAGGGGCGGAATCAACATAAGTGTCCGGATAATAGTACTCTTTCACTCGGTATTTATTGGACGTGCTCAAATAGTCGGCCGTATCTTGGAGTTGGGGAACCACCCAGTAGTGAAGCATCTCACTCTCGGCACCGTACACACAATGCGCCGCTGTCAGCACGTACTCAGCGTTGATGACCGTCGCGCCGCAGCGATAACCATAGTAGGCGTCATCATCAAAATATAAACTCGCAAATGAGGGATAGCTGCTTACTGAAACATCATCACCATTCACTATATAAGTAGACACATCGGCGGCATAGAGCGGGGTCGCGAGCATGACACCCAATAAGAGAAATACGTTTTTCATTCAATAAATCCTTGAAACAGCAGCCTTGATTCTACCCAATTATTGATACAAAAAAACCTCTCCGCAGAGAGGTTTATGCACAATATCTATCATTAAACCATGATTAACCGCGATAGTATCTCTGCGGGACAAACGGCATTTTTTCTACCGTCATGGGCAGTTTTTTACCACGAACCTCGGCAAACAGAGTGGTGCCGATGCTGGCTAGATCGGCGCGGACATACGCCATAGAAACGGGCTTGCCGGCATTCGGGCCTGCGGTGCCGCTGGTGACGATGCCGATTTTGTTGTCTGATTCATCAAATAACTCAGTGCCTTCACGAACCGGCGCTTTGGTTTGACCCACAAGACCGACGCGCTTGCGCGAGACATCTTTCGATTCAATTTGACCAAGAATAATGTCGGCTCCTGGGAAGCCCCCTTCTCGCTCGCCGCCGATGCGTCGCACTTTCTGGATGCCCCAAAGCAAACTAGCCTCAACCGGTGTAGTGGTCGGGTCAAGGTCATGGCCGTAAAGACATAAACCACACTCTAAGCGCAGAGAATCGCGCGCGCCTAGGCCAATCCATTCTACCTCACCTTCCGCCGTTAAACGGGTCGCCAACTCTTCCGCGTGTGAGTTCGGCACCGAGATTTCAAATCCGTCTTCACCAGTGTAGCCGCTTCGGCTGATCACGCACTCCACACCCAATAAGTTGAGGCGTTTGACATCCATAAAGACCATATTCGCTACATCAGGGTTGAATCTTGCCAATACGTCCACCGCTTGCGGGCCTTGAATCGCAAGTAAGGCGCGATCTTCAATCACCTCCAGCTCCACACCCGATGGCAAATGTGCTTGCAAGTGATCGATGTCTTGCTGTTTGCATGCTGCGTTAACCACGACAAACAAGTGATCGCCTAAATTGGCCACCATCAAGTCATCCATAATGCCGCCGTTGTCGTTAGTAAAAAACGCGTAGCGCTGATTGCCTACAGGCAAATCAATGATATCGACAGGAACCAAAGACTCAAGGAAGGCCGCAGCCCCTTCACCATGCAATCGCAATTGTCCCATGTGGGACACATCAAAAAGTCCGGCAGCGTCTCGGGTATGAAGATGCTCTTTCTTAACGCCGAGTTTGTATTGCACAGGCATATCATAGCCAGCGAACGGTACCATCTTTGCGCCCGCTTCAACATGCAGAGTATGAAGAGGGGTTTTCAGTAATTCTTGAGTCATTGTTGTCTCCATGTGATCCGGTCCGTTTTCCTTGAGAGGAAACCTTGTTTCCAATAATAAACACGACGATGGCGAGAATGCACCCTAAATAAGAGCGGGAGAAGTGAAAGTGTGACATTTAACATTAAATTCACAACAGGGCATCATCAATAAAAACGCCGCCTTGAGCAAGATTCGATCAAAGCGGCGTTATTCTACGCATAAACAACCCAAAAGCAAACGTTTGCTTTCACTATAAGAAATTTACATTTGATTCACGTTATTTGGCTGTCACCCACAAAATATGCGCGTCTTGCTCACTGGTTGAGATCAACATGTGGCCCATATTGGCGTCATAATAGACGCTGTCACCCACTGTCAACTCAATCGGTTCATAAAACTCTGAGTAGAACCGAACCGTGCCCGATAAGATCAATAGAAACTCTTCACCATCATGACGAACCCAGTCACTGTACTCTTCAAAACGCCTCGCGTGGACGCGGCTTTTGAAAGGCATCATCTTTTTATTGGACAATTGAGTAGCCAGCAATTCGTGTTCATACGTCTGCGTGGGGTGCGGTTTGCCGTGCCCAACTCGGGTGACATCTCTTCGCCCTGTTGCGACCTTTTTTCTAGGTGGCTCAAAGAGTTGTGGCATATCTATCGCCAACCCCGATGCCAACTTTTGCATCGCTTGGAAAGTCGGTGATATTTGCTCGTTCTCAATTTTACTAAGCGTTGAACGCGCGAGCCCAGTGCGTTGACTGGCTTCCTCAAGCGTGATGCCTAACTTGCTACGAATCTCTTTGATGCGCTCGCCTAACTTAAGCGGCTCGATGTTTTGATCACCCGCTTCCTTCGCTAGGGTGATGGACGGGTACTCATCGTAGATATCTTCTGACATGTTTCCCTCAGTCATACTTTCTTCACTTCCTATTTGGATTTCATTGTGCCCCAAGGTCGTACAACTGGAAAGGTGAGGATAGGAAATATAGTGTGCACTCGTTAACAAAAGCCGCAAGCGTGTTTCCAATAGGAAATTTTTGGTTGATTGTTGATGCAACTCCCGCTATGTTACCAACTTGTTAGTTGTCGAGATGCATTTTTACCCCAGTGTTTCGCACCATTTTTGCGACCAAGTTGGGTTTTCCCCTCTCTTTTCGGGGCATGGATTTACACAAAATTTAGTCAGCACGCTGACGACTCAATTGGAAGGTCATCGACTATGAACAACACCTATCACAATCATCGCTTAGAGAATTTTTTCTCAACTCAACTCAGTGCCACCGACGACGCCGTCTTTGCCGGTATTCAAGCGGAGCTGTCTCGACAAAACGAACAGATCGAGTTGATCGCTTCAGAAAACATTGTGTCAAAAGCGGTGATGCAGGCTCAAGGCACCTGCCTAACCAACAAATACGCAGAAGGTTACCCAGGTCGCCGCTACTACGGTGGCTGTGAGCATGTCGATACGGTCGAGGCCATCGCTATCGAACGCGCAAAGAAACTTTTTCGGTGTGAATACGCAAACGTTCAACCTCACTCTGGCGCACAAGCAAACGGCGCCGTCATGCTCGCACTGTTGCAACCGGGTGACACCATTTTAGGCATGTCTCTTGATGCAGGCGGCCACCTCACACACGGCGCAAAACCTGCGCTATCGGGTAAATGGTTCAACGCAGTGCAATATGGGGTGGATCGCGACACACTCGAAATCAATTACGACGATGTCCGTGCACTGGCAAAAGCGCATCAACCTAAGCTCATCATCGCGGGCGGCAGCGCCATTCCTCGTACGATTGATTTTGCTCAGTTTCGCGCGATTGCTGACGAAGTCGGCGCTTTGCTGATGGTCGATATGGCGCACATCGCCGGCCTTATCGCTACTGGCGCGCACCCAAGCCCTCTTCCCTATGCTGATGTCGTCACCACAACGACGCACAAAACCCTACGCGGCCCACGTGGTGGCATGATTTTGACCAATGATGAAACCATCATCAAAAAGATTAACTCTGCTGTCTTCCCTGGGCTGCAAGGCGGACCATTGATGCATGTTATTGCAGCGAAAGCGGTGGCGTTTGGTGAAGCACTCGGGCCAGAGTTTAAGACTTATATCAATTCGGTGATCAGCAACGCAAAAGTTCTTGCCGAGGTGTTGCAAACTCGCGGGTGTGACATTGTGACAGGCGGTACGGACACGCATTTGATGCTCGTCGACCTGAGGCCAAAAGGGTTAAAGGGTAACAAAGCAGAAGAAGCGCTTGAGCGTGCCGGGATCACATGTAACAAAAATGGCATCCCATTCGATTCTGAGAAGCCTATGATTACATCGGGCATTCGATTGGGAACGCCTGCGGGAACCAGCCGCGGCTTTGGCGCTGAAGAATTCAAACTTATCGGACAATGGATTGGTGATGTTCTGGACGGGTTAGTCGATAACCCAGACGGAAATACAGAAGTAGAGCAACGCGTTCGCAAAGAAGTGAAAGCCTTGTGTCATCGCTTCCCACTGTACCAATAATCAATTTTATCTTAGTTATTTTGGAGATTAAGCAATGGACAAAACACTGAAGTTTGCAGATAGCCATGAGTGGGTACGTGACAACGGTGATGGCACTGTAACTATCGGTATTTCTGAGCACGCTCAAGAAATGCTTGGCGACGTGGTCTTCGTCGACCTACCGGAAGTAGAAGACGAGATTGAAGCCGGCGACAGCTTCTCGTTGGTTGAATCGGTTAAGGCCGCTTCTGATATTTACGCGCCGATCACCGGTGAAATCATCGAAATCAACGAAGAGCTCGAAGACAGCCCAGAGCTAATCAACGAAGAACCGTATGAAGGCGGCTGGATCGTCAAAGTGAAGATGTCGGATCCTTCTGAGCTTAATGACCTAAAAGACGCCGAAGAATACCTAAACTCAATCGAAGACGAGTAATAAGCACAACAGCAAAGCTGCCCCCATCTAGGAGGCAGCTTTTTTTCACGGTTCGCTCAGCGAACTTTGGAGCAGGTAAAGGACAATGACTGAATTACTTCAAAGCCTCAGCACACAAAATGAGTTCGTTGCTCGCCACAACGGCCCAAACACACAAGACCAACAAGCCATGTTGGCGGCCATCAATGCCACCAGCTTAGATGCTCTGATTGAGGAAACGGTGCCGCCGCAGATTCGTCTTGAGCAGCCACTGAGCTTGGCCCCAGCCAAGAGCGAAGCGGATATGCTGAGCGCTATGCGTCAGTTCGCCGATCAAAACCAAGTCAAGCGCACCTTCATTGGTCAAGGCTACTACAACACCTTCACGCCCAACGTGATTCTGCGTAACGTGATGGAAAACCCAGGTTGGTACACGGCCTACACGCCCTATCAGCCGGAAATCTCACAAGGACGTTTGGAATCTCTGCTCAACTTCCAACAGATGGTGATGGATTTAACCGCGATGGACATCGCGAACGCCTCCCTTCTGGATGAAGCAACTGCAGCAGCAGAAGCGATGACGCTGTGTAAACGCGCCGGCAAGAGCAAGAGCAACGTCTTTTTTGTTGCCGATGATGTGCACCCTCAAACGATTGAAGTCGTCAAAACGCGTGCAAAATACATCGGCTTTGATGTCACCATAGGGTCACTGGACTCTCTCCCAGAACAAGACGTATTCGGTGCCTTGGTTCAATACCCTGGTACCACAGGCGAAGTGCGCGATTTGAGCGACGTGATCGCCAAAGCGCAAGCCAACAAAACACTGGTTGCGGTTGCGACCGACCTACTCGCGTGCGCACTGCTTAAGCCAGCGGGCGAAATGGGCGCAGATGTGGTGATTGGTTCAGCGCAACGTTTCGGCGTACCTATGGGTTACGGCGGCCCACACGCAGCGTTTATGGCGACGCGTGACAAACACAAGCGCACCATGCCAGGACGCGTGATTGGCGTATCCATTGATGCCAACGGCAACCAAGCCCTGCGTATGGCGATGCAAACCCGTGAGCAGCACATCCGCCGCGAAAAAGCGACATCGAACATCTGTACCGCGCAAGCACTGCTGGCCAATATGGCGTCGTTCTACGCGGTTTACCACGGCGCACAAGGTCTACGTACCATCGCACGCCGCACGCATCACATGACAGCAATTTTAGCCGCTGGCCTGACCAAATCTGGCTTCGAGCTGGCGCACAACAGCTTCTTCGATACCATCACCATCAATTCAGGCAGCCAAACAGAGGCGCTGTATGCTAAAGCACAAGCGGCAGACATCAACCTGCGCCTGATCGCAGATAAAGCGCAACTGGGCGTGAGTTTGGATGAAACCACCACCACTGATGACATCGCCGCGCTATTTGACGTGTTTGGTGTGAAAGAAGAGATCAACGGACTGTCGTCAGAAATCGGTGGCAATGAGTACGCCGCGATTCCTGAAACACTACGCCGCACGTCAGCGTACCTAACGCACCCAGTCTTCAACACGCATCACAGTGAAACGCAGATGATGCGTTACCTCAAGCAGCTTGAGAACAAAGACTTCTCACTGACACACGGCATGATCCCGCTCGGCAGCTGTACTATGAAGCTCAACGCCGCAGCCGAGATGATTCCTGTCACTTGGCCTGAGTTCGGCGCTCTTCACCCGTTTGCGCCACTAGAGCAAGCCGCAGGCTACGCGGCATTGGCGAAAGATCTGAAAGAGAAGCTGTGTGAAATCACAGGTTATGATGATTTTTCATTGCAGCCTAACTCTGGCGCGTCGGGTGAGTACGCGGGTCTGATTGCTATTCAGCGTTACCATGAGAGCCGTGGCGAAGGTCACCGTAATGTGTGTCTCATCCCAAGCTCAGCGCACGGCACCAACCCTGCGACGGCCTCAATGGTGTCGATGAAAGTCGTGGTGGTGAAATGTGATGAAGACGGCAACATCGATTTGACCGATCTGGCGGACAAAATTGAAAAGCACGCTGACAACCTCTCTAGCATCATGATCACCTACCCTTCCACACACGGCGTGTACGAAGAGCAAGTGAAGCAGGTGTGTGAAATGGTGCATGCGGCGGGTGGCCAAGTTTATCTAGACGGTGCCAACATGAACGCGCAGGTAGGTTTGACCTCACCGGGCTTGATTGGCTCTGATGTCTCTCACCTCAACCTACACAAAACCTTCTGTATCCCGCATGGTGGCGGTGGCCCGGGTATGGGCCCGATTGGCGTCAGGTCGCATCTCGCTCCTTTCTTGCCAGGTCATATTGAAAACGGTGTTGAAGGTAAAGAGTTTGCCGTCTCTGCCGCGGATCTTGGTAGTGCATCTATCCTGCCTATCTCTTGGGCGTACATCGCGATGATGGGCGAGGCTGGACTCACTGAAGCCACTAAAGTCGCAATCTTGAACGCCAACTACATAATGGAGCGCCTGCGCCCTCACTACCCTGTACTTTATCGCGGTAAGAACGGCCGAGTGGCGCATGAGTGCATCATCGACATCCGACCGCTAAAAGAAGAGATCGGCATCAGTGAAGAAGACATCGCGAAGCGTTTGATGGACTACGGTTTCCACGCGCCTACCATGTCATTCCCCGTTGCCGGCACCTTGATGGTTGAACCAACGGAATCTGAAGATCTGGCTGAGTTGGATCGTTTCTGCGATGCGATGATTGCCATCCGCGAAGAGATGAACGCCGTTAAAGAAGGCGCTTGGCCACTCGACAACAACCCACTGGTCAACGCACCGCACACACAAGTGGATTTGGCGAGCGAACACTGGGATCGCCCATACTCACGCGAAGTGGGTTGCTTCCCATCCAGCGCGACTAAGCAATGGAAATACTGGCCAACCGTCAACCGTGTCGACAACGTCTACGGTGACCGCAACTTGATCTGCTCTTGCCCGAGTATTGAGAGTTATGAAGGGTAAGTGACGTAGTGATCACAGATAACCAAGTTGGAAACCGATAACTAAGTTGGAAACTAACTTGAAAACAAAAGGCGAACCATTTGGTTCGCCTTTTGTGACCCTGTAAATAATTCTGTGTAACTGTCGCGCCCACATTAGTGAAGTAAGCCTTCTCGGCTATTTGCCCTAGAAACATTCTTATAGAAAACAGTTTGCGTTGGTACAATATCATCTTTTGTCGGCTTAATAGTCTTCGAATACCTAATCCTATAACGCTCTATAAATGAGCGATATATTCCATATTTAAAATATACCGTGCTCGCTTCCATAGTCTGCCCAGAATAATCAACCTTTTGTTCACCATTCACCCATACACGGAACCAACCGTTATCATCTCGTGTCCATTTGACATCTATCTCTATTTTGTGCCATTTACCTCTCAGTTCCTCTTCAGATATCAAAGGATATAGTTTACGAGTACCCCCCCAAACTTGGTCATCCAAGGAGTAGCCTCCATCTGCGTTCTGAAACATCCAGACCGGGTGAGAGTTCATTTGATGAAACTGTCCTAACGCTACCTTAGTCGGGTAAATATTCGTGTAATTGTCTGGAAAGTATATTTGCCAGCCATACCAATAGTGATCGCCATCATGAGTTGTCTTGCTTCTTTCACTAAGTTCACTTCTCTCTCTATCTTTCTTACAATCATTCCAATCTTGATTGCTAGAGCAATCACCATATCGGACTTCAAATCTCTCAACTAAGGCATCTGGTTTACTCTCAAGTAAAGGATCAACGGTCAATGTGTACCCATAAGACTTATTGTTTAACGAACGTTGAAAGTCTCCAAAATTACCCCTCTCTACCTCATTGACTGAAGAGCAAGCGACGAGAGAAGTCAGGGAGATTATGAAAAAGCATACTTTGTGTAGTAACGACATATGTGCACTCTTTATTGCATTTATAGAATCATCGAGTAAATATAGCAGCGAATATACATATGATCATGGAGGGTGTTTTAGCTGCTCTTACAACAAAAACATTTACGCAGATATCAAAGTATTTTTGAGTAGAAGCAGCAAGAGATAATTGCGAGCCAAAAAACGGTCAAGTCATAGCAAGTCTTCACTAATAGTCGCAAACACCTCCACTCAAACGAAGCGCCTATAAGCTCCTCGTCCTTCCCATCCATCACCCTACAGCAAATTAAACGCCAGTGTTCCAACAATGGCACAGGGCACAGACGCTTAGGCGATTTCAACGATATACTTCTCGAACCATCTCATCGGTTTATTGACCTCTTTTTCAGTGGTGGCAGGTCTGCGTTTATCATGAAGTTACTTTTACCCATTCTTCTGGCGCCACTGTTGATAGCGTGTGCTGAGCAATCGGTCGCTCAATTGAGTTGCCCTGATATCAAACCCGATGACACGGCGCATCAATGGCACAGTCCGTATGATGATTTGCAGGGTTGGGGAAGCCATTTTGGCTACCCGCACTCTGCGATGATAGTCCAAGATCCGATGGACTCAAGCGATAATGTACTGCGATTAGAATTGCGAGACGGCGATCAATTTCGTACGCGCTCTGGGTACGCCTATCGCGCGGAAGTGTACGATCGCTATAAAGCACCGTTCAATCAGCCAATACACTATCGATTTAAAGTGCTGATCAATGACCAATGGCAATACGACGATGTGCGCGCTTTAATTGCGCAGTGGCATGCCACGCCTGATCGTCATCTGAATGAAATCAGCCGTAGCCCAAACCTTGGGATTGAACTACGTAATGACCGCTTTTTGATTCGCTCCCAAACCAGTCAGCTAGCGGTGAACACCGACAACAAACACGGCATGACGAGAACTCAGCACTACCTCAGCGCGCCTATCGAGAAGAATCGCTGGTATCAGTTTGATGTCAAGGTGAAGTGGACGCCTAACTCTGACGGCTACCTTGCCATTATGATCAATGGCCAATCCGTCGTGAACCACCACGGGCCAACCAGTTATGTCGATTGTCTCGGCCCCTATTTTAAAGCAGGCATTTACCGTGACCACAGCGTCAACACCTTTGCTCTGCTGTTGGATGACTACTCTCGAGCCTTGATTGAGGAATCCAACACGGATTTGGAATAAGCCATATTCCAAATCTACGATCCTTATCTACTAAAATGGCGCTCAAACCGACTTTTCTATCATTAGTCGTTGCTCCTACGCGTTAAACCATGCTCAATCTTGAGCATGGTTTCGACGCAACTGCACGCATTGGAAACCGTGCCATTGTGAAAGTTACTTTCACAATTCGGAAATTTGGAAGCCAAATTTCCGTTAAACTCATGTCTTATTTATACTTGCTTACACTAAACTGCACCTTTCCCTCAGCCGATCTCACTTGACCTGACCTGCATCATAGAAGTGCTCTACTCCACCTGTTTGCCTTTTGAAAGATAATTACAAGCCCATCCACTTTTTAGTAGGTTATTTATCTCTGAACTAGATAATTGTCATTCAATATGACTTTAACCTTCCCCCAAGGAACATGCTTTTGCAGAGATCTTGATTTTCAGATTCAGCGATTTTTTCTATCAGTTGGTGATTTTACTGATATCGACTGAATCCAAACGGAGCAAACGATGACTAAAAAGTGGTTTACTGAGTCGGTTGACGCTACAAAAGAGGTGCTTGAAACCTCCATTGAGCAAGGCTTAACAGCGCAAGACGTCGCGAACCGACAATCACAATACGGTAAAAATGAACTGCAAGAGCAAGCCGGCAAATCCGCGCTAGAGCTTTTCCTTCACCAGTTCAAAAACCCTCTAATCTTTATCCTCGGTATTGGCGCGATAGTGTCCTTTTTTACCGGACACCTCGTCGACGCCATTGCGATCACGGTGATCATCTTCATCAATGCCATCATCGCATTTTGGCAAGAGTTCAAAGCGCAAAAAGGGATGGAAGCCCTACGCGAGATGGCGGCGCCTACCGCGCAAGTAAAACGTGACGGCCAGTGGATGGATATTCCGGCCAAAGAGATCGTGCCGGGAGATATCCTAAAAATCAGCACCGGTGACATTCTTGCCGCCGATGTGCGCATTATCGAAGCCAACCGCTTGTCGATTGATGAAGCGGCGCTCACAGGTGAATCGGAACCTGTCGATAAGAAAGTCGAGGTGATCGATGATGCCACGGTTGGTCTTGGCGATCAACGCAACATGGGCTTTATGACCACCATCGTCACGTCAGGTACTGGCTTAGGTATTGTGGTCAACACGGGTATGAAAACCGAAGTGGGCCACATCGCCGATATGATGGCGAACACCGAAGAGACCAAAACGCCAATGCAAGAGCGCATGGATACCATCGCAAAAATCTTGATGGTCGCGGCGCTCGCCGTCGTGGCTGTGGTGTGTGGTATTGGTCTTTATCACGGTATGCCGTGGCTTGAAATTCTTAACACGGGTATTTCGCTCTCGGTCGCAGCAATTCCAGAAGGTCTGCCAACGGTTATCTCGATTGTATTGACCATGGGCTCCACGCAAATGGTGAAGAACAACGCACTGGCTAAACAGCTCTCTGCGATTGAAACGCTGGGCTCGACTACCGTCATCTGTTCAGACAAAACCGGCACGCTGACTCAAAACCAAATGCAGGTAATGAAAGCTTACGATGTGAGCGGCCGCTATTGGGAAGTGAGTGGTAAAGGCTTTAGCCCAGAAGGTGAATTCAAACCACTCGGTCACCATATTGACGCCAAGCAAAGCCCGGAAATGATGAAAGGCTTAGTCGTCGCGACCCTGTGTAACGACGCCGAATACCTCAAAGATGGTGACCAGTCTAAAGTGCGCGGTAACCCAACCGAAGGCGCTTTGATCGTCGCAGCCGCCAAAGCAGGCCTAGAGCAATCTGAAATGCTGAGCACGGGCGGTTACTCTATTGTTGAAAAGTTCCCGTTTGATTCAGCGCGCAAAATGGCGTCCGTGATTGTTCGAAGCCCTGAAGGTAAGCATTTCCTCGCCATTAAAGGCGCACCCGATGTGGTATTGAACCACTCCGCCGGTTTTATGGTGGATGGTCAATATGTATCTAAGCTGCCGGTGAGCGCGACGGTTGGTAACTGTGCCCTAAAGACTGATGTTGCGGATTCCATCGTGACCAACTATGAGGCGGCGATTCAAGATTTTGCCCACCAAGCGCTGCGCACGTTGGCGGTCGGTTACAAAGAGTTAAGCGATGACGATCTCAAACGCGATCACAGCGAGCTTGAGCAAGAGGTCATTCTGCTAGGTCTTTACGGCATCATGGATCCACCGCGCCCTGAAGTACGCGCTGCGGTAGACAGCTGTTTCGATGCGGGCGTTCGCACTGTGATGATCACCGGCGACCACGCATTGACCGCCGCCGCAATTGCACGTGAGATCGGCATTATTCGCAGCGAGAAAGACCGCGTCGTCACCGGTGCTGAGCTCGATGCGATGGACGATGACGAATTGCGCCGTATATGCCCACAAGTGGCCGTGTTTGCTCGCGTGACGCCTGAGCACAAACTGCGCATCGTTCAAGCTCAGCAGTTCAACAATGAAGTTGCTGCGATGACAGGTGATGGCGTCAATGACGCTCCAGCCTTGCGCCGTGCTGACATCGGTGTTGCGATGGGTATCACAGGTACCTCGGTCGCCAAAGATTCCGGTGATTTGATTCTGCTGGATGACAACTTCAGCACCATAGTGAAAGCGGTTCGTCAAGGTCGCCAAATCTTCGATAACCTACGCAAGTTCATTCGCCAAGCTCTGACGGCGAACGTCGGTGAAGTATCGGTGATCCTATTTGCTTTCTTGATGATGGGACCAGAGGCGATTTTGCCGCTCACGCCATTGATGATCTTGTGGATTAACTTGGTTTCAGATGGCCTACCGGCACTGGCTCTGGGTGTTGATCCAGAAGAAAAAGATTTGATGGAACGCAAACCTCGCAAGCGTAACGAGAGCTTCTTCAGCAACCACTTAGGCACTCGCATTGTCACCCGTGGCTTGGCCCTTGGCGCAATGAGCTACTTAGCGTTTAACTGGGCGCTAGACAATGGTTTTAGTGCAAACTACGCACAAACTATGGCCTTTGCGATGCTGGTGTTTGCTCAGCTGTGGCACCTGTTTGACTCGCGCTCATTCACGACCTTGTTCCGTAAGAACCCATTGACCAACAAGTCGCTGCTTGGCGCCGTTGCTATCTCAGCCACGCTATCGCTTAGCGTCATCTATACCGGTATTGGTCAGCTGATCTTCAGCACTGAAGCCTTGCAAGGTGGTCACCTATTTGGTGTCATCATGGCCGCCTCTCTGCCTACCTTGATTCTGTCGGCGATTAAAGAAGTGACGAAGACCAAACTCGTCTAAGCCCTGCGCCGCCACTCAAACGGCTCGACCCTGTCTAGAAAAATTCAGACACGGTCGAGCCGTTTTTTTCTGGTACTTATCCCTTTTTATACCAACGACTTAAGCATGAATGGTCGCTCTCATGATGTGTTGCGGGCCGGCAGAACCACCTAAATAGATCTTGCCAGTATCGACAAAGCCGCTTTTGAGATAGCAGGCTTGCGCGCCGGGATTTTTGCAGTTGACCGTAAGGTAAATCGTCTCAAACTGCGGATAATTGGCGACGAGATACGGCATCAATGCGCGAATCGCTGCTTTGCCATACCCTTTACCTTGATGAGCGGCGTCGATGGCAAACGCTCTGAGCCCCATTGCGTGATCGGGACAAAAGTCGTAGCGGCGACGATAAGCGATATCGAGTTTGAAAAAGCCGACTACGTTATCGCCGGCCAGAATCACATGCCGATGTGTGGTTGGGCAATGATCGGAGAGAAACTCCTCGGCGGTCCCCGCAAACTTCACTTGCGCTTGGGGTAGCGTGACCCCTCTTACGCCATCAATGGTCTGTTCACTGAGTGGCTCAATAGAAATCATGATTGCTCCTCCAACACCGAGCGCACGAGGGTAACTGTATTGTGTGCATCACGATAATCCACGGCTATGGGATAAACGTTATCCTCAATGCGTAACACCAAAGAAGGGAACCCATTCGCGCCAATCTGGCGAGAAAAACGAATCTCATCCAGCAAAGACTGGTTGAGCTGCACACTGCGATAGTCCTCTTCAAAGCGCGTCATATCCAGCCCAGCCTGGCTGGCGAGTGCAAGCAACACCTCATCATCACTGGGATTTTTCGCCTCAAGATAATAGGCGCGTTGAATCGCGTTGATCATTACCAATTCGGCGTCTTGCTTGCGCGCCGCCATGGCAGCGCGACATGCAGGGTACGTTGAGCGCCTTGGCGTGTTCCTGCTCCAAAAATCGTAGTTAAATGGCGTGCCGAGCAAGTTTTCAATTTTGCGCCAGTAGGAGGCAATTTGCTCTCGCATCGCCATTGGCATCGGCTCATCACTGTCTGGTGCTAAACCGCCAACCACGTACTGCACGCTAACCGTACCTGAGAGTTGCTGTTTGACTTGCTGCCAAACGGGTTGATAGCCCCAACACCATGAGCACATCGGATCGTAAACATAATAGAGAATGGGCGCGCTTTGCATCTGAAGGTTCCTGAAATCCATATTCACCTTCAGTGTATCAGCCTCAGTGATGAATGCCTAAAAGGTATCCTGTATGTTGGCCAAGAGGGTGATTTGATTGTCACAGCCTAAGCGGCAGTGATAGAGTGGCGGCTATGCGTGTAATGCCGCACAGATGTCAACAAGATAGACCAAGAGATAACCAATATGATTAATGACGACACAATTATCGCCAGCCTAGAAGAACTTGAAGCCTTTTTGATCGCCGTTGAAAACGGCACGCTTGGCCTACAGGGTGTCGCCGGTATCGCCCTTGCGACCAGCAACGCAGACGGGCGCCGATTTGTCGCAGTGCTCGATGACAACCATCAATTGATTCTTGGCCGCTGGGTCACGGAAGATGTGTTCCAAAATGGTCAAGAGTTAGTCAGAAGTGGCACTGGCCGTAAACACTAAACCGAAAAGGGCTGACGATACGTCAGCCCTTTTTGATGGCGTTCAGATTGAGATGAACGCTAACGATGCAGGGGTTTCACTACGCTGCTTTCGGCGCGTTGTAGTTGCCTAGCAACGCGTCATAAAACTCACTGTCGTTCAACACGCCCACTAAGCGCCCCTCTTCCATCAATAAGATAGGCTGCCCGCTGCGCTGTTTCAGTTCAATCGCTTCACGCATCCCAATGTCCGGGCTGGTGACCACCACGGTCGAGGCATTCACGGCGTCGAAATCACCCTTGCTGGCATCCCAATACAGCAAAGAGAGCGAGGAGTCAGGCGCGAGTTCGAGGCGCTCGCCTTGTTGCCTTACCCACAGCGCGTCACTGCCGCACACTTGCCATTGGTTGGCGTTGTGCTTCAACTCTTCCACCGGCTGCATCAAGGAGCGCCCTTTCAACACATTGAGCGGATTGGTGTGCGCAACAAAATCACGTACGTAGTCGTTCTCTGGCGTCAGGATGATCGCTTCTGGTTTGCCGTGTTGGATCAGCTTGCCTGACTCCATAATCGCTATGTTGTTGCCGATTTTAAGCGCTTCATCAAGATCGTGACTGACGAACAAGATGGTTTTATTCAGTTTCTTCTGCAACAAAATCAGTTCATCTTGCAACTGAGCACGGATCAGTGGGTCGAGCGCGGAAAACGGCTCATCCATCAGTAAAATATCACTGTCCATCGCAAAGGCACGAGCAAGACCAACACGTTGCTGCATCCCCCCTGAGAGCTCATGCGGGAACTTATCTTCCCACTCGGCTAAGCCCACCATCTCGAGCTGCTCGCGCGCTTTGGCTCTTCGCTCAGCTTTTCCTTGCCCTTGCAACTCAAGACCAAAGGCGACGTTGTCCAATACGGTGAGCCAAGGCATAAGGGCGAACTTTTGAAACACCATAGAGACACGATGCGTGCGCAAATGGCGCAGTGTCTGTTCATCACAGTTGGCGAGATCCACTTGTGAATCACCATCTTTGATGGTTAACGAACCACGAGAGATCGTATTAAGCCCATTGACCGCGCGAAGCAGGCTGGATTTGCCCGAGCCAGAGAGGCCCATCAAGACACAAATTTCGCCTTCATCGACCGACAAAGAGACATTATCGACCCCCACCACTTGCGAGGTTTGGTCAATGATCTCTTGGCGTGATAGTCCTTTGTCGAGTAAATCGAGGGCCAGTTGTGGTTTGTCACCAAACACCACATCAAGATTGTTAATCGTAATCGCTTTCATGATTAGGCTTCCTTCTGGTTCGGTGATTTACACAGTCGATCAAGGATGATAGCAACCAATACGATGGCAAGTCCGGCTTCAAAACCTTGCGAAATGTTCACCGTGTTGAGTGCACGCACTACGGGTTTTCCTAGGCCGTCCGCTCCCACCAGCGCGGCAATCACCACCATCGACAAAGACAACATAATGCACTGAGTCACGCCCGCCATAATGCTTGGCATGGCCGCAGGCAGTTCCACTTTAAACAGCAGTTTCATGCGCGTGGCACCAAACGCTTTACCGGCTTCGACCAGCTCTTCCGGTACTTTAGTGATGCCGAGGTAAGTCAAACGAATCGGCGCAGCAATGGCGAAGATGATGGTTGAAATCAGCCCCGGGACAATACCCAAGCCAAACAGAACCAGCGTGGGGATTAAATAAACAAACGTGGGTACGGTTTGCATTAAGTCGAGAATCGGTCTGAGCAGGGTGTAGAGCCAACGACGGTGCGCCGCCATAATGCCCAGAGGCACGCCAATTAATACAGAAATCGTTGTCGCAGCAAAGACTAAAACAAAGGTTTCTAGCATCTCTTGCCAGTAGCCAAGATTGAGAATCGTCAGCAACGCGCCAATAATGAATAACACCAGCGGAAGACTACGATGCAGATACCAAGCAATGGCCGCCGTCATTAAGATCGGCATCGCAGGTGGCATCCATTTAAAAATGTCTACAACAAACAGAATAATGGTTTCAAGAAAGAGAGAAATCGCATCAAACAGCCCAGCAGCGTTAAATGTTAGCCAATCAACCCCTGCTTCCATCCACTCACCCAATGGGATTTTGTTGTCAGTAATAAAATTCACAATATAACCTTGATGTTGCGGGTGGGCAGTGCCCACCCATTTGAATTACGCTTTTGAATCAATGTAGTTTTTCACCGCTGAAGCCGCGTCTTTACCGTTGATGGTCTTCACGCCTTCTAGCCACTTTTCAACCTGCTCTGGGTTGGCTTTTAGCCACTGCTGAGCCGCAATTGAAGGTTTAACATTTTGATTCAAGATGGCTTCCATCAACTGGTTTTCCATCTCAAGGCTAAACTCAAGGTTTTTCAGTAGTTGGCCAACGTTGCCACATTCAGACAAGTAGTTCGCTCGCACGTTGGTGTACACGTTCGCACCGCCGTAGTTCGGGCCAAAGAAGTCATCGCCGCCCGCGAGGTATTCCATCTCAATATTGCTGTTCATTGGGTGCGGCGCCCAGCCAAGGTAGACAATCCACTGATTGCGGCGTACAGCGCGTGCCACTTGAGACACCATGCCGGCCTCGCTTGATTCAACTAGGCTGAACGCTTTCAGGCCAAATGCATCGCTATCTATCATGGATTGGATTAGGCGGTTGCCGTCATTTCCTGGCTCAATGCCATAAATGCGGTCGCGGAATTTGTCGGCGTTTTTCGCGATATCAGCGAAGTCTTTCACCCCCGCTTCATAGACGTATTTCGGTACTGCTAGCGTGTACTTCGCACCCTCTAGATTGGCACGTACGGTTTCCACTGTGCCAGCTTCACGGTATTTAGCGATATCTCCCTCCATCGTTGGCATCCAGTTGCCAAGGAAGATATCGATATCACCGTTTGCCATCGAAGAGTAAGTGACGGGTACAGAGAGCAGATCCGTCTTAGTTTGGTAACCCAGACCTTTCAGTACTTCAGACGTGACTGCGGTGGTCGCGGTAATGTCCGTCCAACCGACATCGGCGAAACGCACGGTTTCACACTGGTTGGCATACGCATTGATCGCTAAACTCGACAGAGCGAGTGTTGAGAAGGTTTTCGTCATCATAGACATGTTGATTTCCTTTTTACTAACTTTCTGTTTTTACTAACTGCTTATTATGTTGACCGGCCGCAACGTGCCGGTCCGTGCTCGCTTTTTGCGAGTCTTTCCTTCGCTTTACTTGATGATGTGCGCACGTTTGGGCGCATGAATTCGCTGTTTTTCTTGCCATTTCGGTGCAACCCACACAGGTTGGTTGTCTGGCTCAAGCAGAGGCTTGCCCAGAATCATATCCGCTGCACGCTCAGCCACCATGATGGTGGGCGCGTTGAGGTTGCCATTAGGAATGGTCGGGAAGATGGATGAGTCCACAACACGCAAACTCTCCACGCCACGAACTCGACAGCTTTCATCCAATACCGCCATCGGGTCATCGTCTGCGCCCATTTTGCAGCTGCACGACGGGTGGTACGCACTCTCTACGTTCTGTTTCACCCACTCATCAATCGCCTCATCACTGGTGACGTCGCTGCCGGGTTGAATCTCTTCACCGCGAAACGCATCCATCGCTGGCTGGTTGAGAATCTCTCGTGTCAGGCGAATGCAATCTCGCCAGTCTTGCTTGTCTTGCTCAGTCGAGATGTAGTTGAACTCAATCTGCGGCTTATCGTGCGGATTCGCCGACGTGATCGCCACGCGGCCACGACTTTCAGGCTTATTGGGGCCAACATGCACTTGGAAACCGTGGCCATCAAACGCCGCTCGTCCGTCGTAGCGCATCGCCGCAGGCAAAAAGTGATATTGAATATTGGGCCACTTCAACCCTTCACGTGAGCGAATAAAGGCGCACGACTCAAAATGGTTGGTGGCCCCTAAACCTTTGCGCGTCAGGATCCACTCAGCGCCGATCATGCCCTTACTGACTAAGCCAAGTTTGCTGTTGAGCGTAATCGGCTGGGTGCAGTGATATTGGAAGTAGACCTCTAAGTGGTCTTGCAGGTTTTCACCCACGCCCGGTAGATCATGTTTGACCTCGACACCCGCCGCCTCAAGCACCGCTTTAGGCCCAATACCGGACAGTTGCAGCAGTTGCACCGAGCCAATGGAACCGGCGCTGGCGATCACTTCGACGCTCGCCATTGCTTGTGTTATCTGACCCGACTTTTCATACTCCACGCCAATCGCACGGCCGTTATCGAGTAGCACTTTGCGCGCAACGACGCCTTTAATCAGAGTCAAGTTTGAACGCTTACGGGCACGCTTTAGGTAGGCGTTAGACGTAGAAGCGCGAACCCCTTTGTCTACCGTCATGTCCATCGCACCAAAACCTTCTTGCTGATAGCCATTGTAATCGTCGGTTTCGGGATAGCCCGCTTCCACGCCAGCATCAATAAAGGCGCGGTATAGCGGATTGAGCTCCATATTGTTGCCACCACAGGTGCCAAGCGGCCCATCGCCGCCTCGGTAGGCATCTGCGCCGCCCTGCCAAGATTCCGCTCGGCGGAAATAAGGCAGACAGGCTTGGTAGTTCCAACCCTCGGCGCCGTGTTCCTGCCACTGGTCAAAGTCACAGGCGTGACCGCGCACATACACCATGCCATTGATGGATGAGCTACCACCCAACACTTTGCCCCTTGGGCAGTGCAGTTGTCGGCCATCTAAGCCTTGCTCAGGCGTCGTTTCAAATTGCCATGCGTATTTTTCACTGTTCATGGGGTAAGAGAGCGCCGTTGGCATCTGGATAAAAATGCTCTTATCGCTGCCCCCGGCCTCAAGCAGCAGCACTTGGTGCTCACCGCTTTCGGTCAATCTGTCTGCCAGTACACAGCCCGCTGAACCGGCGCCCACAATGATGTAGTCGTAACGAGTTGTCATTGTCTGCCTCCCGTTACGCGTATGGGCTTTCGTAGCCGCCAAGTTCCACCAAAATACTCTTGGTTTGGGTATAGTGGCGCAGGGTTTCTGGGCCATTTTCACGACCAAGACCAGAATGCTTGTAGCCGCCCACTGGCATTTCTGCCGGGGAATCGCCCCAAGTGTTGACCCAGCAAATACCTGCTTGCATCTGATGAATCACTCGATGCGCTCGAGACAGGTTTTGAGTAAAGACACCCGCTGCCAAGCCGTAGTCGGTATTGTTCGCCCGTGCGATCACCTCGTCTTCATCGCTAAAGGTGAGCACGGACATGACAGGGCCGAAGATTTCCTGCTGCACATGAGGCATATCGTCATCGCAATCAGTAAACACTGTTGGCTGAACAAAATTGCCGCTTGCTAGCGCGCCATCTTTCACCGCTTCACCGCCAGTCAATAAGGTCGCGCCGCTCTGCTTGGCGCTTTCAATCGCTGCGAGCACTTTTTGTTGATGCTCTTTAGAAATAAGCGCGCCAATCTGGGTCGCCTTATCCATAGGATCGCCAACCACCAGTTTCTCGGTTCGCGCTTTAAGTTGTTCTATAAATGAGGGGTATAATGACTCATGCACAAACACACGAGTGCCGTGGGTACACACTTCGCCTTGGGTATAAAAGTTCGCCACCATCGCTGCCGACACCGCATCGTCTAGCTTGGCATCATCAAAAATGATCAGCGGTGACTTACCACCAAGTTCCATGGTGACGTGCTTGAGCGTGCGCGCACTGTCTGCCATCACTTTCTTGCCCGTACCCGACTCACCAGTAAACGACACCTTGGCGATATCAGGATGTGCGGTCAGCATTTGACCAACGCGATGGTCCCCTTGCAAGACGTTAAAGACACCATCAGGCAGCCCTGCTTCAGTGAATATCTCAGCCAGTTTCAGCGCGGTCAGTGGTGTCTCTTCCGACGGTTTGAAAATCATCGCATTCCCTGCGGCGAGTGCGGGTGCGGATTTCCACATAGCGATCTGAATCGGGTAGTTCCACGCGCCAATCCCTGCGCAAATGCCCAGCGGCTCGCGACGTGTGTAGAAGAACTGTGATTCACTCAGCGGCTGCTGCTCACCTTGAAGCGCAGGAGCAAGCCCGGCAAAGTATTCGATCACGTCTGCGCCGGTGACGATGTCCACTTCCAACGCTTCTTGCAAAGGTTTACCCGTATCCGACACTTCGAGTGCGGCGAGTTCATCATTGCGCTCACGCAGCAGCGCCACCGCTTTGAGCAAAATGCGGCTGCGCTCAATGGCACTCATCGCTGACCAAACAGCAAAGCCTTTCTTCGCCGATTCAATCGCAAGCACGAGATCGGCTTCGCTGGCTTGACCTATGGTCGCCAAAGGTTCACCCGTTGCCGGGTTGTAGGTGGTAAATGTTTCACCAGACGTGGCCTGGTGGGCTTTACCGTCGATAAATAGTGATTTCATATCCATGTAAAGTCTGACTTAAATTATTTTTGTGAGTAAAACGTGAGTTGTTTATCGAGATAATCGTTGATGATTTGGCGCGCCATATCGGCGTCTATGCCTTGCGGGTTGAGCGTCCCGCGAATCCAAATCCCATCGATCAACGCAGCGATACCGTGCGCGACCACCTCCACCTGTTCGGCAGAGAACAGCGCCTTGAGTTCGATCTTCAGATGAGAGAGCAAGCGCTTCTCATTGACTTGCTGAAGACGTTTGAGCTGAGCGTCGTGCATTGAGTATGACCAGAAAGCCAACCAGGTTTTGGCCACCTTATTCTCTGCTTGATAACCGACAAAGTTGCCATCAATGATGGCGTTGATGCGTTCAACGTGGGCGTCTTTTGGCAACACCTTGAGTTTCTCGGTGATGGTGGTTGAGAGCTGACGCAAAATCTCACGCATCGTCTCCTCTAACAGGCCATGTTTACCGCCGAAATAGTGGTTGATGATGCCCGTCGACACACCCGCTTCTTTGCTGATCAGAGAGATACTGGCCGCGTGTAATCCTACGCGATCGATCACCGTCATGGTGGCCTGCACCAACTGCGGTTTTCGAATTTGTGGCATCCCAACTTTCGGCATCAAACGGCTCCATTTATTTTTTATTGAACGTTCAGTTAAATATAAAATGCCTGAAAATTAGTTCGAACTCAAATGATTTTTCATTAACGTAAAGAATCAATCCTGATTGAGAGGCGAAAACGGGTGAGAAGAAATCCGTAAAAACGACACAGAATTGCTACATTTTGGCGACAATAAACGCCTTCAAATAACTGAAAGTTATAGATATGGCGTGACACCAGCGTCAAGTGCGCGACTTAACAGTGAGGGGAGAACAACGAGTAAGGTTTACACACATGAGCAGCACAAGATAAAAATTATGTGCTCGAAATATTGTTAATTAGCCCACTAAACAAAGTGCACAACACTAAACTCGGCTTGTGGCAAAAATGTGCTGTGTTGGGCTCAGGCGCTATACCACCGCCAACAGCTTTTTGAGCAAGGTTTCCGCATTAGTCGGTTTGACGATGTAATCCACCGCGCCCAATTTGAGGCACTCGACAAAGCTGTGTTTATCGGTATTGCTGGTCAGCATAATGATGGGCACATGTTTAAGTGGCTCGAGCTTTTTAAACGCTTTTAATGTCTCAACACCGTTCATCACAGGCATATCAATATCGAGTAGTACAGCACTGGGTGGGAACACTTTGGCTTTCATAATCGCTTCAGCGCCATTCGAGGCCGTTTCCACCCGAAATCCTTTCGGTTGCAAAATCGTGGTGATGATTTTAAGCATCATTTTCTGATCATCGGCGACAATCACCAAAGGCTCTGTTTCTTTGGTTTTCGGCTTAGCACTTCTTACCTGAGCGCCGAGATCACTGAAGTAGACCTCATTATGGTTCTTAAATTCATCTAAGCCCTGCTTCATACGCCCGCTGGTCTCATCGCCTTCTAGGCTTTCATGGCGCTCACCTAATTCATTGAGATCCCTTGCCAAATCATCCAAAAGACCACCCTGAATGCCTTTCTCATCATTGATCGATCCTTCGATACCATCGAGTTGCAGCGACACGTCGAACATATCTCGGCGCGAATCCTCTATCTCTTGCTCCAATTCGCTGACTTTGATCTGCTGCATCAGCGCCTCAGAGGTGAGATCCAACAGCAAACGCACCTTGTTCATGTCATAAACAGGATTGATCGTGTCGTAGAGAAAAAAGCGCTTCGACATGCACTCTTGGTAGGCTTGCTCACGGTACTCTCGATTACAAAACAACACCGACAAATGAGGGTATTTCATGATGTTCGACAGCGCACTGTGTGAATCAAGCAACTGGTACAAATCAATCGCAAACTTAGGGTCTTCAAAGGCGTAGATGAACATGAAGGCAGTGTGCTGACCACGCGCAAACTCAATAAACTCTTTTTGATCCTCTTTTAAATTGGAAAAGACCAGTTCACTCGCCCGACCACGCAGAACCTCCTCCATTAAGTCACGAATTTCATGTGACTCATAAAACACCACAACGGTAATCGATTTATCCATATCTTTTCTCGGCCCTTAAATCAGTGAAACTAAAGAATGCCCAAGGTGTTCAATTGCTGCTCTATCTGCGTCAGCTCCGTCTTAATCTGCTCGATGTTGTGCGCTGCTAAATCAACGTCTTGATTGTTCAGCTCTATCTGTTTAAACAGTTCACTCACATAAGCCGCGCCACTTGAAGCCGAAGAGCCTTTCGCGGCGTGCGCCAAGCTTTTGATCTTATTATAGTTCAAAGCAGAGATGGCCGACTCAAGATCGGCCACTTCCGTTTGAATACTTTCCCAATACATGGTGAGGATCTCACTGATGATCGCTTTGTCATCGGTCCCAATCACCTCAACTAAGGTCTCTAGTCTCAGACCCTTTTCCATCCCCTCTTCCGTTTCGCCTTCCTGCGTATCAGGAGCGCTGGCTTGCGCGGCACTGATCTGTTTCAGCCAATGCGCCAGTTTGCTCTTCAATAAACCAATTTCGACCGGTTTGGAGATGTAGTCGCTCATGCCCGCTTTGAGGCAGGTGTCCGCTTCTCCCACTAAGGCGTTAGCGGTGATCGCGATAATGGGGATCCGTGCTTGAGATCGCTGTGCTTCACGCTGCCTGATCTGAGCCGTGAGCTCGTAGCCATCCATATTGGGCATATGGCAATCGGTTAAAATTAAGTCGTAAGCACCGCTTTCCCACATCTCTAGACCTTCGACCCCATCATTGGCGATATCATGGGCGATCCCGAGATTGTCCAACTGACGGCCAATCACCATCTGGTTGGTTTTGTTATCTTCAGCCACCAGCACACGTACCCCTTCGGTGGCAAGTTGGGTGAGCATCGACGCACTCGCGCCATGCGCGCTTTCTAAACTCTCTTCTGGCCATTGAAAATCCGGACTCACCAGACCGCAAAGCACGCCAATGCCATGAATCAACTCACTCGGTTTAAGCGGATGGCCTGCAATCACGAATAGGTATGGGTTTGCATAACCTTTGGGTTTGATTGGGTCTTCTTCGATCATTAAACGCAGCGCGCCATCGCTGTTAATTTTTGCGTCAAAGAACGGATCGCAGATCAAGACAGGCTTTTTGTCGCCCTCACGACGAGTGACGGGTTGCCACTCTTGTGGGCTCGATAACACCGTCATGTCCGTTACACCCAATTGGGTTAAGCAGTGTTTACAGCCGTCTTGGAACGGCGCTTTACTTAAGCCAATCACAATCGGCTGATTCGTCAACATCACGTTGCTAAATTCTGGCGTACGGTCAATCACCTCGGGAATGGGAATCGTGAGCGAGAACGTGCTGCCGACCCCTACTTCACTGCGCACCGCCACTTCACCTCCCATTAACTCAACAAAAGATTTGGTGATGCTCAGGCCAAGCCCTGTCCCGCCATATTTACGAGTGGTCGAGGTGTCCGCTTGCTGGAAGGGAGTAAAGAGCGATTGCAATTGGGTTTCACTGATGCCGATGCCGTTGTCACGCACCTCGATGTGTAGCAACGATTGAGTGTGGTCAAAGCGGCTCACCAACTTCACTAATCCTCGTTTGTCCTCGTAGTGGGAAAACTTGATCGCGTTGCCCGTTAGGTTAAGGATAATTTGTCGGATGCGTAGGGAGTCAATGGCGATGCTTTGTGGGATAGACAAATCGGGCTCCAACACCAGATCGACGTTTTTGTCCGACGCGTTGACCCAAAGATTTGCAGCGGTTTTTTCCATGATTTCAAGCAGCGAATTGGGCGTCCACTCAATGTCGATTTGGCCTGACTCAATTTTAGAGAAATCGAGTATGTCGTTGATGATATCAAGCAGGGCAAATGAAGAGTCGCGTACCGTGGTCGCCATGCGTTTTTGGTCGGCGTTGAGTGGGGTTTGTCTCAGCAGTTCAATCATGCCGATCACGCCGTTCATCGGGGTGCGTATTTCATGGCTCATGGTCGCAAGAAATGCCGACTTCGCCTCGTTAGCCCGCTGGGCAGCGAGCGTCTCTTTTTCTAACTCGGTTAGGATGCGTTTCTGCTCGGTAATGTCGATGTTGATACCAAACATCTTGACCGGTTTGTTGTCGTCATCATACACGATAGCCGCCGCCACCTTCGCCCAGCGTACATCGCGCTGTCCTTTGCGACGAAAACGAAATTCCGACTCGATCGCCAAATCAAACTGCATCGCGTCTTGAATCTCTTTCTCTATCGCATCAATGTCCTCTTCCAACACGCGGTCACGCCAGTCAACGTAGGTGAGTGGGAGCCCCTCTTCGACGCCATAAAGATCATAGGTACTCGGATCCCAACGCAATTCATCCGTCTCAATGTTGTACGCCCAGTTACAAATCCCACCCGCTTCTGACGCGATGTTGATTCCGCGAATCAACTCTTCGCGTTGATCGCGTGCGTCACGCAGCTCCTGTTCAAAGGTCTTGCGTTCCGTGATGTCTTCAATAATGGAGATATAATATTTGGGCTGCCCTTCGTCATCTCTCACCAAAGAGATGTTGAGATTTGCCCAGAAAACGCTTCTATCTTTGCGGATATAGCGCTTATCTAGGGTATAAAAGTCTGAGTTGCCTTCTAGCAAGTCCTTTAAATAGCCTTTGCTTAAAGAGAGATCTTCATGATAGGTAATGTCTACCACATTCAGTTCAAGCAACTCCTGTTCGGAGTACCCTAAACTGGCACAGATGCGCTGGTTGACTTCCAACATTTTTCCATCCAGCGCAACACGAGCAATCCCGACGGCGGCTTGGTCGAAAGCGGTACGATAAATGGTCTCTCGTTCTTTTAGCTGTTTTTGCAGGCTTAATTGCTCATCTTTGATCGCTTGCTGCTCGGTGATATCGCGTATTGCAGCGACAAACAAGCTCTCGTTTTCCAATCTCGCTTCGCCCACTGAGATTTCAACAATGATGATGGCCCCGCTTTTGTGTTGCGCCTTGACGGTTCGCAGTTGACCGATAAATTGGCGGATCTCTTGGTCAAAATAGCATTGGCGCGCTTCGTTGTCTTTCAGGGTGGTTTGCGGTAGGAGCACTGCGATAGGTTGACCTATCATTTCGTGCTGCTTGCGACCAAACATCAACTCCAACGAGTGGTTTACGTCAATAATGATCCCTTTGTCATTCATGACTATCGAGCCATCGATGGCGGTATCAAACACGGTTCTTAAACGCTTGGCGGCTTCGCGTGACTCTCTGGTACTCTCTTCGATGCGTCTTTCAAGCTCAAGCCTTGCGATCTCGTCATCTTTCTTAATTTCCGTAATGTCGTTATGCACCAGAATAAAGTGGGTCACCTTGCCTTCATCATCAAAGACGGGATCAACACTGAGGTTATTAATGAAGGTGGTGAGATTTTTCCGGTAATTGATCATCACGCAGGTACAGCTTTTGCCGTGCTCGATGGCTTCCATTACGCGCTGCTTAGACAAACGTTCTGTTTCCGCTCCCCAGAGCACTTGATAATGTTGATCGATCAGTTCGTCTGCTCGGTAACCAGTGAGAAATTCAATCGCCTGGTTGACAAAGATGATCGGCATCGAGGTTTGTCTGGCATCGGCAATCATGATGCCAGAAGCCATCGCGTTCATCGCCGTGCGTTGAAGCTCGACTAGCTGCTGCTTCTCGCTCACTTCACTGAGCAATCCATCCCGCTCATACAGTTTTTCTTTCAGTTCCAGTAACGCGTTGTTGATCGAGCTGACTTCATCTTTTCCTTGGCGCTTTTCAATCTCTGGCTCCAAGTTACCATTGGCGATTTCCAGTATGGCTTGAGTCACCTTTTGCAAAGGGCGCGTCAATATGCGCGAGGAGAGATACCAAAGTGAGATGATCAACATCAACGCGACAAAGAATATCCACTTGCCCAGTTTCATCAGCTCAGCGTATTCGTTGTAGGCGATATTTTTGTCGACCCGGATCAAGGTCGACCAATTAGGAATAGGAAGGTCAGTTTCAGTACTGAAATGAGCGAAAGCAGTAAACTGTTCAATACCTTTACGCGCATGGGTCGAGATTACTGTTCCCGTCAAACCAGCAATCGCTCGTTTTGCCCCTTCAACCCCCTCATTGACCAAATTGATCTGCCCCACGACAGAGAAGTCGCGCTCATAGGTGGTGGTTTGTTGGACAAATGGATCGTAATCAACAATCACGTTGCCTTGTTCATCCAGTAGGGTGAGCTCGGCATAAGGTAAGCCTTTCTGCGCCAGAAGTTGATAGGCTTTCTCAAAGCGCTGCTCAACAATAGTAAAATCCAAGATATTGAGCCAATAGCCAATCAGGGTGCCTTGGGTGTCGTAGATTTTTGAGCCTATCAGGAGATCAAACTGCTGCTCATTGGTATCGATAATGCGCTTGGTTGGACCGAAGAAAAACACATCCCCGACGGCGTGCTCGGCGCTAGAAATCGCTTTAAACCAGTCGGATTCGACCACCTCTGATTTGGAAATATTGTTACTGAAAATCGTTTTTCCTAAATGGTTGCGGCTGTTTTCTGCAATCATTTCTCCATTGAGATCCATGATACCGATGCGCCGATAGACTGAATAGTTCTTGATAAGGCGATTAAGCGAGGCCAAAAATTCCGGATCTGTGACGTCGTATTTGAGCTCCGCTTCGTTTTCCAACTCACCCAGCACTAAAGGAAAAATCGACGCGTCGTGATAGCGCTCCATTAAGTTTTGTTCAATCAAATAGGTCAGATATTTGGCTTCTCGCTCTAAGCCGTTAGAAGTGTATTGCTTGAGCAGCCCATCACTTTTACTCAGCATTAGATAGGTCGCGGACATCATGAAAAGTCCAACAATCATCAGTCCTATTGGCAATTGCTTTGAAAGTTTCATTTTCTGTCCTTAGGCTATTAGAGTTATTGTTTGCGGTGCTCAGTCCATAATCCCACTTGGCCACGATTGACTCTCGCCACTGCCTGCTCACTAGGTTCAGGGCGAGCTAAACCAAACCCTTGACCGATATCGCAGCCCAAACGCTGTATCGCTTGCAGCGTTTTATTGTCCTCAATCCCCTCAGCCACGACTTTAAGGCCAAAGTCTTGCGCAAGACCAATGCAGCGCTGACATACGGCCAGTGATTTTTCATTCTCCAGCACATCAAACACAAAGCTCCTGTCAATTTTGAGCTCGTTAAAGGGTAGAGAGTGAAGCTGGGTGAGGGTTGCATAGCCGGTACCAAAATCATCAATCGAGACGCCAAAATTGAGCATCCGCAAGCGAAGTAACGACACATGCACGCTTTGTGGATCGTTTGAAATCAAGGTTTCGGTCAGTTCGCACACGATGCGGTGATTGCTGATGCGAAACTCTGCCGCTTTGTCAGACAACCACTGCGGAAAGTGCTCATCTTCGAGCACTTGGCTAGAGACATTGAGTGATAAGGTGAGATGGTCATACGCGCGGCCTAACTGCGAAAAAGCGTGCATGGCGGCGTTGATCACTTGCAAGGTGAGTCGCATCATCAAACAGCTGTTTTCCGCAGTTGAAATAAAGCGGCCGGGCAGAATCAGTGTCTTCTCATCGGGTTCGATTCGCGCCAAGGCTTCAAAGCCCATCAACTGCATGGTGTCTAATGAGTATTGTGGCTGAAAATACGCTTTTACATGTTTGTTATCGAGATGCATTGCCAACGCTTGCGGCGTTAACGGCTCACTCTCGAGCGGTTGATCGTGCACATCACAGCCCGGTTTACGATGCAGGTAGTGGCGAATCATCGCAGCCGTGATGGGCTTGGAAGATACGCCTAAAATACGCAGATGGTAGCTTTCGGTGAGCGTGCGCGTAGAGCGAATCAACGCATCGTCTTCACCACTGATGATGACGATATCGCCGCGAAATCGTTCATTACTCAACTTTTGCAGTAAATAGAGTCCATCCGAATCGGGCATGTTAATGTCACAAAAGATAAGATCGATATGCGCCCCAGCCACTACGTCATACGCTTGCGCCCCATTCCCTGCCTCATGAATATCAAAGCGCCCCAACGCATTAAGCGTGGACGCTAACATGGTGCGGATAATGGGCTGATCATCAACAATCAGAATGGATTTGGTCACAAACACTTCGCCTTTGAGAACGATATCTAAACGAAAGTATAGTCAACAATTACCGTGATGATGCTTTAGTTAATAATTGATCATGCTGATATATCAGCCTTTATTTTAGAAAAGGCAGATATACATTTGTGATAGTGAACAGAGAAAATACTTGCTGAACTCGTGGGAGAGCCAGCGAGGAAATGGCGTGTCTGTGAGTCTAGGGGGCAAGGACTGAAATCAAAATGCTGTAGAGCGTGTCCAATCTGTTTCATTCACGCAAGATGATCCCAGCCCTCAATTCTTAGTTAGGCGTCAACATTAACTTAATGCACGTCTCTCACCAAGCGAACCCAATTATCAATTGAGATGTAATCCGTGGCCATCTCAGAAGCAAGCTCATAGTCGGCAGGTATACCGCTTTTGGGATCACTACGTTGTGCGCCGGCGCCATGCCAATCGTAGTATTGAGTAGAATCAGAATTTTTCTTACTCCATGCCTGCGCAAAAGAAACGTAGACCGCCGTGTGTTTAAAGTCACCTTGAGTGGTATTCGTCCAAAAATAGTACGAATCATTGCTTGACTCAAACTGAGTTGGTGTCACATCAAAATAAGTCGTGTTGATCGCGGGTAGATCTTTCTTTTCGTAGTCAACCAGAGATTGAAGCTCTTTTGCGTTAGGTAAACGCCAATCACTATACCCTGCCAAAGTGGCGTTTTCGGCGTACTCCAGTGCGTCAACCCAGTTCATCCTTTCGCCACTGTCACTTTTCGCCCACATCAAGCCAGTCGAGCGATCTGTAACGGTACCATCTTGATTATCAACGTAATCCATTTCATAGAGAGTCGTTGTGCCACGAACTGCGCGTACGTAGTTACCTGGTACAAACATATTATCGGAGTCCTGAATTTCTGACCCATCAAAAAACAACCCTGTTTCATAGGATTTGATATGTCCATCGGCAAAATTGAAGCCGAAGCTACCCTGCAGCCCTCCATGAGTGGTGAAATTTTGTACTGCTCCTTTGTTATACACGGTGCTAGACCAAAATGCACCGGCAAAAGGCAAACGCTTATCGTATTCAAAATCGAAGTATTCGGTATCCATATAAGGTTGGCTAACTGCACCACTCTCGGGCTTCATTAATTCACCATCGAAGTTGGCGAGAGCATAAAGTTCTTTTATGGTAGGAAGGCGCCAATCATCATAGCCGCCGAGGGTCATTGATTCCACGACCGCTGCTGAGTCAGCTAGGTTTCTTCTCGTTGTGTCGTGATCTTGTTGCCACATTAGCCCGGTATTCAAATCGGTCACCGTACCATCACCATTGTCTTGATATCGCAAGGGCACGCCTTCATAAGACGCATCTTGGCCTAAATACAAACTGTCACTCGAAGCAGCCAATGGTTTTCCGTTAGTATCAAAATGACCCGTTTGCCCTGTATCTGGTAACTTGGGGAAATCGTCTTGGGCGAGAAGCGGGAATGCTGTCGCCGTCATCAATCCTACAAGCACTGCTTTACTAAGAACCTTTAACATCTAAATCACCTAATTAGTATTGAGTTGATAAGCCACAGTATTCCCTCAAGCCCAAACTCGATCGTCCCAAAACATAAGTTTGGACGCTATTTTTAGAACTTTTTATATTTTTCCAATATGATATGCACGAAGAAATAACGGACAGCTTGTCGAAACAAAAACCTTTGTTGTCAACGAGGAAAAGTGAGAGTGATAGAATTCAATATGACATGGAACCTCGGGGTCATTGCACTGACTCTCTCGGCATTTACCGTCCTCACGATGCTGAGGCAACCTCAATTCCATCGTGGATATGTGATTATTACGATCTGGTTATTTGTCTTACTCGCTCCATTTACTAGCCACATGCTGGATTTGATAAACGATCACGGTCCACACTTAATGGCTCCGTGGCTTAATCCAGCATTAAACTTATTGCATGGCCCAATCATGCTCATCTATACACAACAGCTAATCAGCAAAGAGTATTGGCCATCGTACAAGTACGCATTTCACATGATCCCTTTCCTACTCTTCTACGCACTATTCACGCTCTATCAGCCAGACGCCGTTGTTCTACCTGGGTCAAGTTCCAGCTTGTTGGATAAACTGAACTTCATCAGCTCAACACCGAATGTTATCGAGGGGATTTTGGCGTTTTTTGGTCAATGCAATCTGATCATCTTTATGATCTATTCGGCTTGGACCATTCGCATACTTCGCAAACATAATAGAAATTTATCCACTTATTTCTCCCAGCAAGGGTCGACGATCAGTTTGATTTGGATTTACGTCATTCCCTCACTGTTTGCTTTTTTGGTCTTGCTCAATATCATCAATGAGTCAGGTGATACCTCGTTGCTTGCTCCGATGGACGCTCATCTGCTCTCATATCTAACCTTTATTATCGTGTTGTGCGTCTTTGGAGTAGAACAACCTCCGTTACACCAAACTTTGGGTTGGGAGCAACAAGATGAAAGGCAAACCTCATCTGTTGGTGATGATGTCAACGCC
>NZ_JCBDGG010000015.1:0-37917 GCF_059833835.1 Vibrio sp. R15-SG3-ISO1B
ACCCTATCTAGGGGGCTGCAAGTTCAGGGACTGCAAGCACTTAGATGATCCAGGCTGTCTACTGGTTGAAGCCGTGGAGAAAGGCGACATCAGCGAAGTGCGTTTCGACAACTACCACCGCATCTTAGAGAGCATGGCAGAAAACAAAGCCAATCGTCAGTATTCACGTAACAAGAAAGCGGATCTTTAGCCCCTAGAGCACAGATTCCTTGCTCTGGGTCTTAAAGTGCCTAGCAAGCTTGGAAAGTTGAATGAGAATGGCTGACTTTTAAAGCCAGATTGATTAGTATCTCGCGCCCGATTAAGCGCGTGCAATCGCAACCTGTTATTTCGATATTGGAATCAAACACCATGGATAAGATTAAAGTTGGGCTGCAATACTGGATCCCACAACACGGCCTCACTCGCCTTGTGGGCAAGCTAGCCTCTGCCAAAGCAGGCGGTCTAACCACAGCCATCATCAAATGGTTTATCAAACAGTACAACGTGAATATGGACGAAGCGAAGCATTCGGATCCTAAGCACTTTGCCACATTTAATGATTTCTTTGTCCGTGAACTCAAAGAAGGCGCTCGCCCTATCGCGGAAGGTGAGTCAGTAATCACTCACCCTGCAGATGCCTGTGTGAGCCAATTTGGCCCAATTCAAGATGGCAAGCTAATCCAAGCCAAAGGGCACGATTATACCGCGCAAGAATTGCTTGGTGGTGACGCCGAGTTGGCCAAAGAGTTTGCTGAGGGTGACTTTGCAACCTTGTACCTTTCGCCTCGTGATTACCATCGCGTACACATGCCATGCGATGGCACGCTGCGCCAGATGATTTACGTACCGGGCGATTTGTTTTCGGTCAACCCACTGACCGCCGAAAATGTACCTAACCTCTTTGCCCGCAACGAACGCGTGGTGTCGATTTTTGATACTGAGTTCGGTCCGATGGCGCAAGTGCTGGTAGGGGCAACGATTGTTGGTAGCATTGAGCAAGTCTGGGCTGGCACCGTCACCCCTCCTCGTGGCAACACAGTGTACAAATGGGATTACCCAGCCACTGGTAACAAAGCCGTGATCTTGAAAAAAGGCCAGGAGATGGGGCGCTTTAAGCTCGGCTCCACCGTCATCAACCTTTTTGCAAAAGACGCGATCACCTTTGATGACGCAATGAGTACCGGTGCGACCACCGTTATGGGCACACCTTACGCACACCAACGCAACGCGACCCAGAGTGAATCCACCTCTGAGTCTGAATAACAGAGCGTTCGATTCACACCATCTCTCCAAGCCCCACAAAGTTGGGGCTTTTTTGACCCAAGACAAAACCCAGTGAACATTTTCAACTGTTTGCTAAAAGTTCCAGCTACGTCCAAGACCTTAATTTGATTGTAAATTACTCTAGTGTTTCGTCGAAAAACCTTGAGGTTTAGTGTCATGTTGAAACCCGGAATCCTTATCAAACTTCTGGTCAGTTTTGGGCTCCCTCTTGCTGTGCTTTTTATGCCCATCGATTGGATTCCCATTGACGACTTAACCCTGATCCAACATCGCCTACTGGCCATATTCTTGCTGGCGGCGTTGCTGTGGGTGTTAGAGCCAGTGCCTGTTTTTGCTACTTCTATCCTGATTATCGCGCTTGAGTTGGTGATGATTTCCAATAAAGGATTGCACTGGTTTCGAACCCCGCCGCCCCATCATGACCTAGGCGTATTGCTCGATTACACAGACATATTCAGCGCCTTTTCCTCGCCAATTATTATTCTCTTTATGGGCGGTTTTGCCCTTGCGATCGCAGCCTCAAAATATGAGCTCGACAACAACCTAGCACGGGTGCTACTCAAACCCTTTGGCAAACAACCCAAGTTCATCATGTTGGGATTAATGCTGATCACCGCTGTGTTTTCGATGTTTATGTCGAACACCGCAACCACTGTCATGATGCTGGCCTTACTTGGCCCGATTGTCGCTTCTGCACCCAAAGGGGATTTGGGCATCAAAGCGTTAGTGTTATGTATCCCTATTGCCGCCAATACGGGTGGCATTGCCACACCGATTGGTACCCCTCCCAACGCCATCGCGCTGCAATACCTGACGGGTGACAACTCGATTACCTTCTTAAGCTGGATGATGATGGGTCTGCCCTTCGTGATTATTCAGCTCACCATCGCTTGGTTTTTGCTGCAAAAGCTCTTCCCCGCCACATCCAATGAGATGCAGCTCAAGCTCGATGGTCAGTTCCAACGCAACTGGCGGGCCATTACCGTCTATTGCACCTTCGCCATCACTATTTTGCTGTGGATGACCACTCAGTTGCACGGCATGAACACCTATGTGGTTTCGATCATTCCTCTCGCCGTCTTCACCTTGACTGGCATTATGGGCAAAGCAGAACTCAAACTGATCAACTGGGATGTGCTGTGGCTGGTTGCCGGTGGTATCGCAATCGGCATTGGTCTGGATAAAACTGGGCTCGCTGAAGCGCTGGCACATGCGATCGATTACGAGACCCTCTCGCCTGTCGCGGTGGTCATCACGTTGTCGATGGTGTGTTGGTTGATGGCCAACTTTATGTCCAACACCGCGACCGCCAACTTGTTGATGCCCATCGCAGCAGCCATCGGCGCTTCGATGGAGAGCTTGGCAGCCATTGGCGGGCTGCAAGCCTTGTTGGTGGTGGTGGCCTTCTCCGCCTCTCTCGGTATGATTCTACCTGTCTCAACACCGCCGAACTCCCTTGCTTACTCAACAGGACTGATTGAGAGCAAAGACATGGCCAAAACCGGCGTCATTATTGGTTTGATTGGTCTTGCGATTGTTTATGCAGCAACGCTCATTCTTACGTAACCGTTGCCCCACAGGTCATACTTAGCTCGGCGCCCAGGTTCTCTTACCTGGGCGCTTTGTTTCTAGCGCGTTTTCGTGCATATTGCTTACCTTAATGATTTGCTTTGGATTTCACGATTATGGGCTATGAATGGCTGGCATTGGCGGCCGCGCTTTTATGGGCGGTAGCGAGTATTTTGTCTGTCACACCTGCGCAGCACTTAGGGACCTTTGCCTACAGCCGCTGGCGAATGGGGTGTACGTCTGTCATTCTCGCCTCGATGGCTTGGTTGACGGGTGGCTGGGCAAGCGTTGAGCTCAGTGCGGTATCGGCCATGGCGCTATCGGGCTTAGTGGGTATCTTCATCGGTGATACCGCTCTGTTTGCCTGTCTCAATCGCATGGGACCACGACAAGCAGGTTTGCTTTTCTCATGCCATGCGGTGTTCTCTGCCGTACTCGGCTATTTCCTGTTTAGCGAAAGCATGACCTCGATTGAGCTCATCGGTTCAGCGCTGGTCTTTTCCGGTGTATTAACGGCGATATTTTTCGGGCGCAGAGGTCAAGCGGCGAATAGCTTGGAGTCCATTAAAGGCAACATTTGGGCGGGTATCGGACTTGGCCTCCTCGCTGCGCTGTGTCAGGCATTGGGCGGCATTATCGCCAAGCCGATTATGCAGACCGCGATCGATCCCATTGCCGCTTCCGCCATGCGTATGATGACCGCCTTTGTCGCGCACAGCGTCTTTTTTCTCTCCGGCGCACGGCTAGCGAGAGCGACGCAACCGATGAACACGCGCATTTTTGCGATTACCGCGATCAACGGTTTTCTCGCGATGGCAGTAGGGATGACACTGATCCTCTATGCGCTGCGTGAAGGGAACGTCGGTATGGTCGCGCTACTCTCTTCCACCACGCCAATCATGTTGTTGCCTATACTGTGGATCTACACCAAAAAGCGCCCCAACCGCTATGCGTGGATTGGCGCTTTGGTCGCGGTCGCCGGCACCAGTATCTTGGTGAGTTGAACCCAAGGCTCACACAGGTTAGTGTGGACAGCGGCCATCAATAGCACCTATTGAACTAATAGATAGATTCCGCTTTAAAAGGGATAAAATTAGGTCGAGACTGGCAAGTAAATAGAGACGGAGTAATTCCACACACTGGGCATGGTGAAAGATAACAACGGCATTTCGCCCAGTTTATTTGATCTTAACCTACAGTTTTGGTTAAAAAGTGTAGTAAAATTACGCTAATTTTGTTTCCAAAGTTACTTTGAAATTTTAACGAGGACATCACTATGTCAGCTAAGAAGCCATTGGCTCTAGTTATCCTTGACGGTTACGGTCACCGTGAGGACACAGCAAGCAACGCTATCGCAAACGCAAAAAAACCGGTTATGGATGCGCTACTTGCTAACCACCCACACACGCTCATTTCTGCATCAGGTATGGACGTTGGTCTACCGGACGGTCAAATGGGTAACTCAGAAGTGGGTCACACAAACATTGGTGCTGGCCGTGTGGTTTACCAAGATCTGACTCGTATCACAAAATCCATCTCTGACGGCGAATTTGCCGAAACGCCAGCGCTAGTCGAAGCAGTAGACGCGGCGGTAAAAGCCGGGAAAGCGGTTCATATCATGGGTCTGATGTCACCAGGCGGTGTTCACTCTCACGAAGATCACATCTACGCAGCGGTAGAAATGGCTGCCGCTCGTGGCGCAGAAAAGATCTACCTACACTGCTTCCTAGACGGTCGTGACACACCACCACGCAGCGCAGAAAACTCACTCAAGCGCTTTGATGAACTGTTTGCGAAGCTGGGTAAAGGTCGCATTGCTTCTCTAGTGGGCCGTTACTACGCAATGGACCGTGACAACAACTGGGAACGTGTTCAAGTTGCTTACGACTTGCTAACGCAAGCTAAAGCGGACTTCACGTTTGATTCTGCGGTTGCGGGTCTTGAAGCGGCTTACGCTCGCGAAGAGAACGACGAATTTGTTAAAGCCACTGCGATTAAGACTGACGCACAAGAAGACGCCATCATGCAAGATGGCGATGCTCTGATCTTCATGAACTACCGTGCAGACCGCGCACGCCAAATTACGCGTGCTTTCGTTCCTGAGTTTGACGGTTTTGAGCGTGCGGTATTCCCAGCCCTTCATTTTGTGATGCTGACTCAGTACGCTGCCGATATCCCACTGGCGATTGCCTTCCCACCGGCGTCTCTTGAGAACACCTACGGTGAGTGGCTATCAAAGCAAGGTCAAACTCAGCTGCGTATTTCAGAGACAGAAAAATACGCACACGTGACCTTCTTCTTCAACGGTGGTGTTGAGCAAGAGTTTGACGGTGAAGAGCGTCAACTCGTGGCTTCTCCAAAAGTGGCGACGTACGACCTTCAACCAGAGATGAGCTCTGCTGAACTGACTGAAAAGATGGTCGCAGCGATCAAATCTGGCAAATACGACACCATCATCTGTAACTACCCGAACGCCGATATGGTCGGTCACACAGGTGTGTACGACGCAGCAGAAAAAGCGATTGAAGCGCTAGACGCCAGCGTTGGCCAAGTCGTTGAAGCGATCAAAGAAGTGGGCGGTCAACTGCTGATCACAGCAGACCACGGTAACGCGGAAATGATGGTCGACCCAGAAACAGGCGGCACACACACTGCGCACACCAACCTACCGGTGCCTCTGATTTACGTTGGTGACAAAGCGGTTGAGTTTAAAGAAGGCGGAAAACTGTCTGACCTAGCGCCAACCATGCTGTCTCTTGCAGGTCTAGAAATCCCAGCAGAAATGACCGGGGAAATTCTGGTTAAATAAGTTTGCTGCTGTGATAGAGAACCAAAGCCCGAGCCCATGCTCGGGCTTTTTGTGTATTCCAATTTCTGATTTGGGTATACTGACCCAATCTCAAACACTTAGGACAGACAGAGCCATGGTATTGGTTGGGCAAGGACAGCGCAGTTTGCTTTTGAAACCGATGACGGTTTGGATTCTCGCCGTACTCTGTTGGCTTCCTATGACCAGTTTTGCCTCGACCTCTGAGCTTAAAGGGGTCAGTAGCGAGATTTCCCGCCAAAAGCAAAATCTCTCCTCGCAACAAAAAAAGCTCGATGAGCTTCAGCAGTCTCTCAAACAGCAAGAACTGAGCATCACTCGACTCGAAAAAGAGATCACTGAGACCAAGGCGCAACAAAAGAAAACCCAAGAGAGCATTGCAGAGCTCCAACGCCAAATTGATCAGCTAGAAGCACAAAAAAAAGCCCAAAGCGACAAGCTTGCCGAGTTGATTCAGACCTATTACATGACAGAACGTGCGAAAGCGCCAGCCAATATGCTCAATCGTGGTGTGGAAGAAGATCGCATAAGCCAATACTTCCAACACCTAGCCAAACAGCGCGCTGACATCATCGATGAGTTGCAACTCACCACTGAAAAGCTGACCTCAAGTCAACGCCAACTCGAGTTAGAACAAGCGCAAATTGCTGCACTACTCAAGCAGCAAACTGAGCAGAAAAACGCGCTCACCAAAACGCAATCCAGTCGCCAAGGCACGGTCACCAACATCAAAAAGAGCATTTCCAACGACCAAGTCTACCTTTCTGAATTGCAACGCAATGAGACGCGCTTAAAAGCGGAAATCGCCAAGGCCGCTAAACGCAATGCCGTGCCGATGGATGGTATTGCACGACAAAAAGGCAAACTGCCTTGGCCACTGAAAGGCCGTATCCTACATCGCTACGGCGCGCCACAAACTGGTCAATTAAGCTGGAAGGGATGGGTGATTGATGCCGATTACGGTCAATCGGTCAAAGCCGTCTATTCTGGCACCGTGGTCTTTGCGGAGTATTTACGAGGCTATGGCCTGGTTGTTCTGCTGGATCACGGCAAAGGCGATATGACCTTATACGGGTTTAACCAAAGTTTGATGAAAAAAGAAGGCGACAAAGTCACCGCCGGAGAGACCATTGCCCTAGCAGGTGATACTGGCGGTCAGCCACAGGCGTCCCTCTACTTTGAGATTCGCCGTAACAGCAAAACCCAAGACCCAAGTCAGTGGCTCACCCGTTAGCCTAGCGATGGTCAGCGCGGCTGATAGTACGCCTCAACCTGTTCAATAAACGTCGCTAATTGATTGGCGGGTAGCGCATTGATGCCAGCGGCCCCCTCTCTTCCACCGCCCGTCGCAAACGCCGAACAAATCGCCCCTGCTCCCTGTTTATTGTTCAAAGGCGCACGCAGTGAAACCAAGAAACTCCCATCAGGATTTTGTGTCAGTACTGCGTGCGCAGAGTGAGGCGCCTGATTCGCTAACGCGTTGCCATACACGCCGCTGACGCGCCTTGCCGCGGGTTCATCAGGCAATTCAAAGACACTCAATGTTGGGCTACGGTAACTGGCTTCCACCGACAATGCCCTCTCCATGTCTGCTTGATAAGCGGCTTTTAATTGCCAATATGGGGAGTGCTTGTCAGCAATCACAGCAAAAGGATCATCATAAGCCAAAAGGGTGTTAAACAGTGCTGCCGGGTGGTAGTGCAAGTCCTCAATCTTGGCGCCATAACCGTTGTAATTGATCAGCGTCCCCAACTCTTGTAGCTGCGCGGCTTGTTTACCATCCAGCCCCGCTTGGATAGCTAGCTGCTGCGCTGTCGCAATAAGATTGTCGCCAAAGGCAGCGGTGATGGCCCAAAAGTGAAAACGCCCGTCGAGCCACTGATCGACAATGAGCGCGGTACACATGTTGGCATCGAGATTGATGTGAGCATCGAGCAGTGGGTGCTCGGGGATGTCGCCCGATCGGTGATGATCGGCATAGAAGACTGACACACCGCCATCCAGTAAGCTCTCCAACGCGACTCGATTTTTTTCCATCGAGATATCGAGCACTGTTACGCTATCGCCAGGCTGTGGCGATACCTTGTCTAGCAATTGGATGTCACGTTTGACGCCGGTGACCAGCGTTGTCTCTTTCGGCTGCGCTAAGCGCAGTTGCAGTAAGGCGATGATGCCATCGGCATCGCCATTAAACACATCGTAATGCATAAAAAACCCATTCACTTATCTTTCGATACTGTAATGGGTCTTAAAAAATCTAACAATTTTAATTCGTTATAACTAGGATCGAAAAAGCCAGTGCTGCGCGCCGTTAAGCATGCATGGCTTTGACCCCTTCCTCAAACAATTGTAACTGTTCAAGCCCCTGAGCCGTCGCTTTGGGCTTCACAATGGCGATCATTTGTAGCATTCCGCGATGAATGACTTGCTCGGTAATCTGTGTCCGTGGAGACATGGCAGATTGATACGCCAGCCAACTGGACGCAATCAAATGTAAGCTAGTGACCAGAGATTGCATTTCTTGCTCAGAGACATCCAATAAATCCAAAGCGACAAAGGCGTGCATGATCCCAATGAGATTGGTTTGCAGCTTCTCCTGCACTTGAATGTAGTCATCATGCAGCTGTTCATCTCGGCCCAAGATTTCTGGCAAGTTGGCATAGAAGAAACGGTATTTCCACATCAGGGTAAAAATAGAGTCGAGATAGTGCTTAAGTAACACCAAACTCTCCTGCTGACCTTGAATCGGCGTGAAACGTTCAAGCAGCTCGTTGGAGTAGAGCGTAAAAATCTCACGCACAATTTCTTGCTTATTGCGGAAGTGGTAATAGAGATTCCCGGGACTAATATCAATATGCGCGGCGATATGATTGGTGGTAATGGTGCGTTCACCATGCTCGTTAAACAGCTCCAAAGCCGCTAAGACAATTTTGTCGCGAGTCTTCATGAATAATCCGTATCCTTTCTTGTTATTTCAGCAGTATAGCGGCTAGTGTAACCGATAACAAAAAAGCGCCTGGTCATATCAGGCGCTTTGCAAAGATTACTCAATTATTTGTGGTATGGCTTGGATAACTCGTGGACCGCCTCAACAAACACGCCAGCATTTTCAGGTGGCACGTCCAAATGGATGCCGTGTCCGAGGTTAAATACGTGACCTGTGCCCGCATCACCAAAGCCCGCCAGAATGCTCGCTACCTCTTGTTGGATTCGCTCCGGTGAGGCATAGAGCATGGATGGGTCCATGTTGCCTTGCAGTGCCACTTTGTCACCGACTCGCGCTTTGGCGTCTTCGATGTTGATGGTCCAATCCAGTCCGACCGCATCACACCCTGTTGCGGCGATCTGCTCAAGCCACATTCCACCGTTTTTGGTAAACAGCGTGACAGGAACGCGGCGGCCTTCGTTTTCACGCACCAGTCCATCGACAATTTTGTGCATGTACTGCAATGAGAACAGCTGATAGTCACGTGGGGTCAATACACCGCCCCAAGTATCAAATACCATCACGGATTGTGCGCCCGCTTTGATTTGCGCGTTAAGGTACGCAATCACACTGTCCGCCAGTTTATCTAGCAACAGGTGCAAGGTTTGTGGCTCAGCGTACATCATCTTTTTGATTTTGGTGAAGGCTTTTGAGCTTCCGCCTTCTACCATGTAGGTAGCGAGCGTCCATGGGCTACCCGAGAAACCAATCAGCGGCACGTCACCATTGAGATCTTTACGAATTTGGCGCACAGCGTTCATCACGTACTGAAGTTCGCCTTCTGGATCTGGGATACCAATTTTATCGACGTCAGCTTTCGAGGCAATCGGGCGATCGAACACCGGGCCCTCACCCGCAGCAAAGCGGAGGCCTAATCCCATCGCATCTGGAATCGTCAAAATATCGGAGAACAAAATCGCGGCATCAAGTGGAAAGCGACGTAACGGTTGAAGTGTCACTTCTGAGGCCAGCTCTGCGTTTTTACACAGTGACATAAAATCACCCGCTTGCGCGCGCGTGGCTTTGTATTCTGGCAGGTAGCGACCCGCTTGGCGCATCATCCATACCGGGGTGTAATCAACAGGCTCTTTGAGCAGAGCACGAAGATAACGGTCGTTTTTGAGTTCTGTCATTCTGTTCTTCCAATCATTTAAGCTGACTTTTTATCGCTCGTATTCTAACACTGTTTAGCTCTCAAAAGCGGTGTGCTTTGCAACCCAGATCAAGTTATTTACTATTAAATCAGTGCTTAATTTGCGCTCAACGCATTGGAGTGTTAAATATTTGTTTGCTAGCGAAAACTACAATTATAAACTGAACATCTCCGTGTTCAGCATCTCATAACGACATCTTACTTACCCCCTCCCTCTCGGAGGGTTTTTTTTATCTCTGCAAGCGTATGCTCAATCAGTGCTCTCGCGATGGTTCCGACTGGCGCAACGGGCGGCATGGCGTCAACCGTAAACCACCGCGCATCACTGAGTTCACTGTAGTCGGGTTTCAATGTGCCACCGGCATAGTCGGCTAAAAAGCCCATCATCATGCTCGATGGAAAGGCCCAAGGCTGGCTACCAAAGTAACGCACGTTGGTGACGTCAATCCCGGTCTCCTCTTTGACTTCTCGCGCCACACATTGCTCAAGGGTCTCTCCGACTTCTACAAAGCCCGCTATAACGGTGTACATACCATTTCGATGTCTTGGGTGTTGAGCAAGTAAAATCGAGTCTTGGTGGCGTACAGCGACGATAATGCAGGGAAAAATACGCGGATAATGCAACGTTCGGCATTCACCACACTGCATCGCTAATTGATTGTGATTGAGATGGTTACGGCCACCGCACTGCGGGCAAAAACGCATCGTCTGACGCATGTGACCATATTGCACCGCTTTGCTGGCCAAGAGAAACAGTGCCTCAGGTAGCGTAAGCGCTTCTCGAAGCGAAGTAAGAGGTAATGATTGCTCCACCCACTCCTCACAAAGCCACATGACGGGAAGCCCTTCGTAGTGACCGATTTCTATCGCCTCATACGCAGGCAATTCGAGGGTTTCAGCGCAGCCTTTTGGCAACGCACCGCCGGGTAACCAAAGCTCACTTCCCGAGACCACACACCAGTAAGCATCACCCATACGGTTCGTGTCACTTTTCTTTAACATCAGCCACTCCCTTTACTTGCAGTTCGTCTATTTTACTGGCAATCTAAATTCATACCAGAGTTTGTAGTGGGAAAGATCTCCGGCTATAAATTTTAGTAAGGACAAGAGGTTAATTCTCTCAACCTGCTTTGATTTCAAAGCGTAACGATCATCCGGATGGTGATCCGACAAGAGGGCCTGGTCATGTTAAGAAAACTAAAAAGAACCCAAGAACAATGGGGCGGATCGAGTGATGTTATCGACCATTGGTTAGATAGCCGCCAACGTTTGATCGTTGAATTTTGTAAGCTTGCCGCCTTGCAACCGACCTCCTCGAAAACGGCTGTCGTCGAACTCCCTACCCCTGCTGAACTGCAACATTTTTGTGGCGAACTGGTCGACTATATTTCCGAAGGTCATTTTAAAATTTACGACATGGTCATGGATAAATGGCGCTCGACAGGCTTTGAAGCGACCGATGAGATAAACGATACCTACGGTAAAATTGTCCTGACCACTGAGCCTTTATTAAACTTTACCGATAAGTACGCAGCGGTGAGCGACGACGAGACGTTAGACGATTTTGATGCGGACATGTCTGAGATTGGCGAAGTAATCGAAGAGCGCTTCGAAGTCGAAGATCGCCTCATTCAGCTTATTGCGGACAGCTTAGCCATTCCACCCGGCGCTTAACTTATAACCAGCCCCCTCATTTACTTAAAGGTCGATTCACTTCGATAAGTCAACAAACATCGACCTCTAGGCACTAGGCACTAGGCACTAGGCACTAGGCACTAAATTCTATTCCAAAATACAAAAAAGGCACCCGAAGGTGCCTTTTTTCATGTCGCTGTATGATTACTCTTCAGAAGAGAAACCTGCGTTAAGCAATGCTGCAAGGTTGTCTGTTGCTTGTTCAGCAGATGGACCTTCTTGCTCTTGTGCACGCTTCGCTTGACGATCTTGGTGGTATGCGAAACCGGTACCTGCTGGAATCAGACGACCAACAATCACGTTTTCTTTCAGACCACGTAGCTCATCACGCTTACCAGAAACAGCCGCTTCTGTTAGTACGCGAGTTGTTTCCTGGAACGATGCCGCAGAGATGAACGACTCAGTCGCTAGCGACGCTTTCGTGATACCTAGTAGTTCACGTTCAAAGCGAGCTGGCTCTTTGCCTTCAGCTTCTAGCTGGCGGTTCGCAATCTTCACTTGTGAGTATTCTACCTGCTCACCCGCTAGGAACTCTGAGTCACCAGCGTGTGTGATAGTACACTTACGTAGCATCTGACGAACGATAGTCTCGATGTGCTTATCGTTAATCTTAACGCCTTGCAGACGGTATACTTCTTGAACTTCGTTCGCGATGTATTGCGTCACAGCGTGGATACCACGTAGACGAAGGATGTCATGCGGAGACTCTGGGCCGTCGGCGATCACATCACCACGTTCCACTTTCTCACCTTCGAACACGTTAAGCTGACGGTGCTTAGGAATCATCTCTTCGTAGGTGTCACCACCTTCACGAGTGATCACTAGACGACGCTTACCTTTGGTCTCTTTACCGAATGACACAGTACCTGTGTGCTCAGCAAGGATCGCAGGCTCTTTTGGCTTACGAGCTTCGAATAGGTCCGCAACGCGTGGAAGACCACCAGTGATATCTCGGTTACCACCTGACTTCTGAGGAATACGTGCAAGTGTATCACCCACACCCACTTCAGCGCCGTCTTCGATGTTCACAATCGCTTTACCAGGCAGGAAGTAATGCGCTGGCATTTCAGTACCAGGGATCAATACATCGTTGCCTTGCGCGTCAACAAGTTTGATAGCTGGACGCATATCTTTACCTGCTGCTGGGCGAGCGGCGGCTTCCGTCACTTCGCTTGAAGATAGACCAGTCAAATCGTCGGTTTGACGAGATACAGTTACGCCATCGATCATGTCAACGAACTGGATGCGACCTGCCACTTCAGTGATGATTGGCATGGTGTGCGCTTCCCAGTTTGCCACGGTCTCACCGGACTTCACTGCGTCGCCATCGCCTTTGCTCAATAGAGAGCCGTAAGGCAATTTGTGTTTCTCTTTAGTACGACCGAACTCGTCAATGATCATCATTTCAGAAGCACGAGAGGTGATCACCAGCTTGCCATCTTTGTTGATAACAAATTTCGCATTGCTGAGTTTCACAGAGCCGTCGTTCTTCGCTTGGATGCTGTTCTCAGCCGCAGCTGTCGATGCCGCACCACCGATGTGGAACGTACGCATCGTTAGCTGTGTACCTGGTTCACCGATAGACTGAGCAGCGATAACACCGACTGCTTCACCTTGGTTCACTAGGTGACCACGTGCTAGGTCACGACCGTAACATTGTGCACAACAACCGAAGTCAGCATCACAGGTTACAACAGAGCGTACGCGCATGCTGTCTACTGAGTTCTCTTCCATGATTTGACACCACTTCTCATCGATCAGCGTGTTACGTGGAATAAGAACTTCTTCAGTACCTGGCTTCATCACGTCTTCAGCAACAACACGACCTAGCGCTAGCTCAGTCAGTGCCACTTTAACGTCACCACCTTCGATGTGAGGCATCATGTCGACGCCTTCGTGCGTACCACAGTCATGCTCGGTCACGACAACGTCTTGAGCAACGTCTACGAGACGACGAGTTAGGTAACCCGAGTTCGCTGTTTTCAGTGCCGTATCCGCAAGACCCTTACGAGCACCGTGCGTTGAGATAAAGTACTGAAGTACGTTTAGACCTTCTTTAAAGTTTGCAGTGATCGGCGTTTCGATGATTGAACCATCTGGACGCGCCATCAGACCACGCATACCGGCAAGCTGACGAATCTGTGCGGCAGAACCACGAGCGCCCGAGTCAGCCATCATGTAGATGCTGTTGAACGACTCTTGTTGCTCTTCTTCACCATCGCGGTTAACCACAGTTTCAGAAGAGAGGTTCTCCATCATCGCTTTCGCAACACGATCGTTGGTTGATGCCCAAATATCGATCACTTTGTTGTAGCGCTCACCCGCAGTAACAAGACCTGACTGGTACTGTTCTTGGATTTCGCGTACTTCTTCTTCTGCTTCTGCGATTTCAGTGTACTTCGCCTCTGGTACTACCATGTCGTCGATACCGACAGACACACCAGATAGTGCTGCGTAAGCAAAACCTGCGTACATGATTTGGTCAGCGAAGATAACCGTATCTTTCAGGCCCAGTTTACGGTAAGCCTCGTTCAACAGGTTCGAAATCTGTTTCTTGCCAAGCTTTTGGTTCACTAGGCTGTATGGAAGACCTGATGGCACGATTTGCCATAGCATTGCACGACCAATCGTGGTGTCCACGAGTTTGGTTTCAGTGGTGCTGTTGCCGTCTTCATCAACAACGGTTTCAGTAATACGTACTTTTACGCGTGCATGTAGCTCTGCGCTCTTAGTGCGGTATGCCTTTTCAGCCTCTTCTGGGCCAGCAAGGTACATGCCTTCACCTTTCACGTTGATCTTGTCACGAGTCATGTAGTACAGACCCAATACCACGTCCTGAGAAGGTACGATGATCGGATCACCTGACGCTGGCGACAGAATGTTGTTTGTCGACATCATCAGAGTACGAGCTTCAAGCTGTGCCTCTAGAGTTAGAGGTACGTGAACCGCCATTTGGTCACCATCGAAGTCCGCGTTGTACGCCGCACACACAAGTGGGTGTAGCTGAATCGCTTTACCTTCGATCAGTACAGGTTCGAACGCCTGGATACCTAGACGGTGAAGTGTAGGTGCACGGTTCAATAGTACTGGGTGCTCACGGATCACTTCGTCTAGGATATCCCAAACTACCGCTTCTTCACGCTCTACCATTTTCTTAGCAGCTTTGATTGTCGTCGCAAGACCACGAGTCTCTAGCTTGCTGTAGATGAATGGTTTGAATAGCTCAAGTGCCATCTTCTTAGGAAGACCACACTGGTGCAGACGAAGGTATGGACCTACTGTGATTACAGAACGGCCAGAGTAGTCTACACGTTTACCTAGAAGGTTCTGACGGAAACGACCTTGTTTACCCTTGATCATATCAGCAAGAGATTTCAGAGGGCGCTTATTCGAACCTGTGATCGCACGACCGCGACGACCGTTATCTAGAAGGGCATCAACAGACTCTTGCAACATACGCTTTTCGTTACGTACGATGATGTCCGGAGCCGCTAGCTCTAGTAGACGCTTCAAACGGTTGTTACGGTTGATCACGCGACGGTATAGGTCGTTCAGATCAGATGTCGCGAAACGACCGCCGTCTAGTGGTACTAGAGGACGTAGATCTGGCGGAAGAACCGGAAGCACAGTTAGGATCATCCACTCTGGGTTGTTACCCGATTGAACGAACGCTTCAACTAACTTCAGACGCTTAGTGATCTTCTTACGCTTAGTCTCTGAGTTAGTAGACTGAAGCTCTTCACGCATCTCTTCGATTTCAGCAGGTAGATCCATAGACGCTAGTAGGTCTTTGATCGCTTCTGCACCCATCTTAGCCGTGAATTCATCACCCCACTCTTCTAGACGATCCAGATACTCTTCTTCAGTCAGCATCTGACCTTTTTCTAGATCCGTCATACCCGGCTCTGTTACCACGTACATTTCGAAGTAAAGAACACGTTCGATATCACGTAGAGGGATATCCATCAGTAGACCGATACGAGACGGCAGTGATTTTAGGAACCAGATGTGAGCCACTGGTGAAGCAAGCTCGATGTGGCCCATGCGGTCACGACGAACTTTAGTTTGTGTAACTTCAACGCCACACTTCTCACAGATAACACCACGGTGTTTCAGACGCTTGTATTTGCCACAAAGACATTCGTAGTCTTTTACTGGGCCAAAAATACGCGCACAGAACAGACCATCGCGCTCAGGTTTGAACGTACGATAGTTGATCGTTTCAGGTTTTTTCACTTCACCGAAAGACCATGAACGGATCATGTCTGGTGAAGATAGACCGATTTTGATTGCATCAAACTCTTCGGTCTTATGCTGTGCTTTTAGAAAGTTTAATAAGTCTTTCACAATCAGCTCCTGTAAGGAGTTAAAAGATGCCCGCCAAGACAGGCACCTTCTACCAAATAACCCAATTTATCTCTGTCTCAGAGATGGTGGATTACTCTTCGTCTTCTAGCTCGATGTTGATACCTAGCGAGCGAATCTCTTTCAACAATACGTTGAACGATTCTGGCATACCAGGTTCCATGCTGTGGTTACCGTCGACGATGTTTTTGTACATCTTCGTACGGCCGTTCACGTCATCCGACTTAACGGTTAGCATTTCTTGTAGCGTGTAAGCAGCACCGTATGCTTCAAGTGCCCATACTTCCATCTCACCGAAACGCTGACCACCGAACTGAGCTTTACCACCAAGTGGCTGCTGAGTTACTAGGCTGTATGAGCCGGTTGAACGAGCATGCATCTTGTCATCAACAAGGTGGTTCAGTTTGAGCATGTACATGTAACCTACGGTTACCGGACGCTCAAACGCATCACCAGTGCGACCATCAAACAGTGTTAGCTGACCAGATTCTGGTAGATCACCCAGTTTCAGTAGCTCTTTAATTGATGTTTCGTTCGCACCGTCAAAGACTGGTGTCGCGATTGGTAGACCACCACGAAGGTTGCCGATCAGCGTGCGTACTTCGTCATCTGATAGTGAAGCAATGTCCACTTGCTGACGCGTTTCGCCAAGGTCGTAGACTTTCTGTAGGAAGTCACGGAACTTAGCCAGCTCTTGCTGCTCTTTCACCATCTGGTTGATCTTGTCACCGATGCCTTTCGCCGCCAGACCTAAGTGAACTTCTAGGATCTGACCGATGTTCATACGCGAAGGTACACCCAGTGGGTTAAGAACGATGTCGACCGGTTGGCCTTTCTCATCGTATGGCATGTCTTCAACAGGGTTGATCTTAGAGATTACACCCTTGTTACCGTGACGACCCGCCATCTTATCACCAGGCTGAATGCGACGTTTCACCGCGAGGTAAACTTTCACAATCTTCAGTACGCCAGGAGCAAGATCATCACCCTGTGTGATCTTACGACGCTTAGTTTCAAACTTCTTATCGAAGTCCGCTTTTAGCTCGTCCCACTGCTCAGCCAATTGCTCTAGCTGAGTTTGTAGTGCGTCGTCTTCTAGCGTGAACTCAAGCCACTTCTTACGATCCGTTGCGTCAAGTTTCGCTTCCGCGTAGCCACCGTCAATCAAGACAGCTCTCACACGGTTAAGAAGGCCACCCTCAAGAATCTGGAATTCTTCAGTTAGGTCTTTCTTCGCTTCTTTCAGCTGCATCTGCTCAATTTCAAGCGCACGCTTGTCTTTCTCTACGCCATCACGAGTAAAGACTTGAACATCGATGATGGTACCTGAAACAGAGTTTGGTACACGCAGTGACGTATCTTTCACGTCTGATGCTTTTTCACCGAAGATAGCACGCAATAGCTTCTCTTCAGGCGTCAGCTGAGTTTCACCTTTCGGCGTCACTTTACCAACTAGGATGTCGCCACCCTTCACTTCAGCACCGATGTATACGATACCTGACTCGTCAAGTTTAGACAGAGCAGACTCACCTACGTTTGGAATGTCAGCTGTGATCTCTTCTGCGCCAAGCTTAGTATCACGCGCCACACAAGATAGCTCTTGGATGTGGATCGTTGTGAAACGGTCTTCTTGAACGACGCGCTCAGACACTAAGATCGAGTCTTCGAAGTTGTAACCGTTCCAAGGCATGAACGCGATACGCATGTTCTGACCAAGCGCTAGCTCACCAAGGTCTGTTGAAGGACCATCAGCTAGAACGTCGCCACGTAGTACAGACTCACCTGGCATCACACATGGACGCTGGTTGATACACGTGTTTTGGTTTGAACGTGTGTACTTCGTTAGGTTGTAGATATCGATACCCGCTTCGCCAGGAATCAACTCTTCTTCGTTAACCTTAACGACGATGCGCGATGCGTCCACTGACTGGATAACACCACCACGTTTCGCTACCGCTGTCACACCAGAGTCAACCGCGATGTTACGCTCGATACCCGTACCAACGAGAGGCTTGTCAGCCTTCAGTGTTGGAACAGCCTGACGTTGCATGTTCGCACCCATCAATGCACGGTTCGCATCATCGTGTTCTAGGAACGGGATAAGCGATGCAGCGATAGATACAACCTGGTTGGTTGCAACGTCCATGTAATCAACATGTTCGCGTGGGTGTAGACCAGATTCACCTTTCTGACGAGCCGTGATCAGCTCTTCAGCAAATGTGCCTTCTTCAGTCAGAACCGTGTTCGCCTGAGCGATAACGTACTGACCTTCTTGAATAGCAGATAGGTAATCCACTTCGTCTGTTACTACGCCATCAACAACGCGACGGTATGGAGTTTCTAGGAAACCGTACTCGTTACAACGCGCAAACGCAGACAGAGAGTTGATCAGACCGATGTTTGGACCTTCAGGCGTTTCGATAGGACATAGACGACCGTAGTGCGTTACGTGTACGTCACGTACTTCGAAGCCAGCACGCTCACGAGTTAGACCGCCAGGACCCAATGCAGAAATACGACGCTTGTGCGTTACTTCTGATAGTGGGTTGTTTTGGTCCATAAACTGAGACAGTTGTGAAGAGCCAAAGAATTCTTTTACTGCCGCTGAGATAGGCTTAGCGTTGATCAGGTCTTGAGGCATGATAGCATCAAGATCGCCAAGGCTTAGACGCTCTTTAACCGCACGTTCGACACGAACAAGACCAACACGGAATTGGTTTTCAGCCATTTCGCCAACGCTACGGATACGACGGTTACCTAGGTGGTCGATATCGTCCACTTCGCCGATGCCGTTACGGATAGCGATAAGCTTCTTCATCACTTCGATGATATCAGTCTCATCAAGAGTACCTTGCTCACCAGCATCTTCACGTTCGATAGAGCTGTTGAACTTCATACGACCAACAGTCGATAGATCGTAACGCTCTTCAGAGAAGAATAGGCTTTCGAACAGAGCTTCTGCCGCTTCTTTCGTTGGTGGCTCGCCAGGGCGCATCATGCGGTAGATTTCAACTAGCGCAGAGATGCGATCAACGGTGCTGTCGATACGCAAGGTATCAGACATGAATGGACCGTGATCAAGATCGTTAGTAAAGAGCACTTCAAGCGCTTTGTGACCTGCTTGAGACAGGTTCGCGAGTGCTTCTAGGCTAATCTCTTGGTTAGCTGCAACAATGATCTCGCCAGTGGCTTCATTGATGTAATCTTTTGATGCCACTTTGCCTACGATGTACTCAACCGGTACTTCAATATGGTCGACACCATCTTTTTCAAGCTGGCGAATGTGGCGAGCCGTCACGCGACGACCTTGTTCAACATACACCGTACCGTTGGCTTCGATATTGAATGTCGCTGTTTCGCCACGTAGGCGATCAGGGACCAACTCCATCAATAGAGTTTGGTCTTTCACTTCGAAGTTCACCTTCTCAAAGAAGATGTCTAGGATCTCTTCTGTCGTCTTACCTAGTGCGCGCAGAATGATCGAAGCGGGTAGCTTACGACGGCGGTCGATACGTACGTATAGGTTATCCTTAGGATCGAACTCAAAATCAAGCCATGAACCACGGTAAGGGATAACACGTGCGTTATAAAGAACTTTACCCGATGAGTGGGTCTTACCCTTATCGCTGTCGAAGAATACGCCTGGGCTTCTGTGCAGCTGGGATACGATAACCCTCTCGGTACCATTGATTACGAAGGTACCATTGTCTGTCATAAGCGGAATCTCGCCCATGTAGACTTCTTGTTCTTTAATGTCTTTGACAGTACCTGCTGGCGCGTCTTTATCAAAAATAACTAGGCGAAGTTTTACGCGTAGTGGTTTTGAATAAGTAACGCCGCGGATTTGACATTCTTTCACGTCAAATACTGGCTCACCAAGACGGTAGCTAACGTATTGCAGCTCGGAATTGCCGTTGTAGCTCTGGATTGGGAATACAGAACGGAAAGCAGCCTCAAGACCGTATTGCCCCTCAGGATCCTGTTCGATGAATTTTTCGAACGAATCGAGCTGGATCGATAGCAGGTATGGAATGTCCAAAACTTGTGGACGAGTACCAAAGTCCTTACGGATGCGCTTTTTCTCGGTATAAGAGTAAACCATGGGGTTCCTCAGCTCGCTGATAAGTGACCCAAACTGTCTCAAATCATTGGGAGACAGTGACTGAACAACTGTTTAACAGTAGTGACATTTCATAAAGCAACAATGAAATGTTTTTTTGCTTAAGCTTAGGTGACTAAACAGCGGAAAATTCACCTATGCCCTACAGCGCAAAAAGGCCGGTGGTTAGAAAACCACCAGCCATTAGCCGTTAGGCTAAGAAACTATGCAGTAATTACTTAACAGTAACACTTGCACCTGCTTCTTCTAGCTGAGCTTTAAGAGCTTCAGCTTCAGCTTTCTCAACGCCTTCTTTTAGAGGTGCTGGAGCGCCGTCTACTAGAGCTTTAGCTTCTTTAAGGCCTAGACCAGTTGCGCCACGTACTGCTTTGATTACAGCAACTTTGTTACCGCCAGCAGATTCTAGGATTACGTCGAATTCAGTTTGCTCAGCAGCAGCTTCGCCTGCAGCAGCACCGCCAGCTACAACAGCAGCAGCAGCAGATACGCCGAACTTCTCTTCCATCGCTTCGATTAGTTCAACAACTTGCATCACAGACATTTCTGCGATTGCGTCTAGGATTTGCTCGTTAGTAATAGACATAACAATTCTCTTTTAAAATCAACAATAAGTTTAATTAGCAACCAGTAAAAAGCAAGGCTTACGCCGCTGCTTCTTCTTTTTGATCGCGGATAGCAGCGATAGTACGTGCCAACTTGCCAGCAGAAGCTTCTTTCATGCACATCATTAGGCGTGCAATCGCTTCGTCGTAAGTTGGTAGTGTCGCTAGTACTTCAGCGTCAGTTAGCGCGCCTTCAAATGCAGCAGCTTTGATCTCGAAGTCTTTGTTCTCTTTAGCGAAGTCTTTGAAAAGACGCGCTGCAGCACCTGGGTGCTCGTTAGAGAACGCGATGAGAGTAGGACCAGTGAAAGTGTCTGTTAGACACTCGTAGTCTGTACCTTCAACCGCACGACGCATTAGAGTGTTACGAACAACTCGTACGTAAACGCCAGCTTCACGAGCTTGCTTACGTAGTGAAGTCATTGCGCTTACTTCAACGCCACGAGAATCAGCTACAACTGCAGAAAGTGCACCACTGGCAGCTTCGTTGACTTCAGCAACAATTGCTTTTTTGTCTTGAAGGTTTAAAGCCATCTTGGATTTACTCCTGGTTGTTGTTACACCACTCACTATTATCACAACAGTGAGAGCTATTGAGGTGCTTCCCAGAAGAAAGGTAACTATTTACATAGAGCTTTCTGTCAGTTCGGGCACCATCTACGTAGGAGAATTAAGCCTGAAGTTGTAAAACAAATTCAGACACCTACGGTCTTGGACGGAGACTGGGTCATAATTCACAGCCAATTCTTAACGAATTGAATGAACCAAAGTTCAGCCCCAACCACAAATATTAGGCGCAAAATTATACATTAATTTTGCGCCTAAGCAAATATATTATGCTTGAGTGTTCAGGCTAGCCTGATCAACAGCAACACCAGCACCCATTGTTGTAGAGATGCTGACTTTCTTCAGGAAAACACCTTTCGCTGAAGATGGCTTAGCTTTCTTCAGAGCCACTAGAAGTGCTTCTAGGTTCTCTTTGATCTGCTCTGCAGAGAAGTTTGCTTTACCGATAGTCGTGTGGATGATGCCGTTTTTGTCGTTACGGTAACGAACCTGACCCGCTTTAGCGTTCTTAACCGCTTCAGCAACGTTAGGAGTTACAGTACCAACTTTAGGGTTTGGCATTAGACCGCGAGGACCTAGGATAGTACCTAGTTGACCTACAACGCGCATTGCATCTGGAGAAGCAACAACAACGTCAAAGTTCATTTCGCCTTTCTTCACTTGCTCAGCAAGATCTTCCATACCCACTAGATCTGCGCCAGCTTCTTTAGCTGCTTCAGCGTTTGCACCTTGAGTGAACACTGCAACGCGGATATCGCGGCCAGTACCGTGAGGTAGTACAGTTGCACCACGTACGTTCTGGTCAGATTTACGAGCATCGATGCCAAGGTTAACAGCAACGTCTACAGACTCAACGAATTTCGCTGTTGCTAGCTCTTGAAGAAGTGCTACAGCTTCGTTGATTTCGTATTCTTTAGTTACGTCAACTTTTTCGCGGATTACGCGCATGCGCTTAGTTAGTTTAGCCATCTTATTAACCCTCTACCACTAGGCCCATTGAACGAGCAGTACCTGCGATAGAACGCTTCATCGCTTCGATGTCAGCACCAGTCATATCAGCAGCTTTAGTTTCTGCGATTTCTTGGATTTGAGCATCAGTAACAGTACCCACTTTTTCAGTGTTTGGACGACCTGAACCAGACTTAACGCCAGCCGCTTTCTTAAGAAGAACTGCAGCAGGTGGAGTCTTAGTGATGAACGTGAAAGAACGGTCACTGTACACAGTGATAACAACTGGAGTTGGTAGACCTTTCTCTAGAGATTCTGTTTTCGCGTTGAACGCTTTACAGAATTCCATGATGTTCACACCGTGTTGACCTAGTGCAGGACCAACTGGTGGACTTGGGTTTGCCATACCAGCAGCAACTTGCAGCTTGATATAAGCTTCAACTTTCTTAGCCATGATAATTCCTAAATTTTGGGTACAGACGCTATTCGACTGAACAGCTCCCCGTTGATGTCAATACTTGCTACTTTGATTGAAGCTGGGCTTCAGCCAAAATAATAAGGCGCGAAATTATAGTCATAATCCGCGCCCTACACAACCCTAAAAGGTCATTAATTAATCATGTTTTTCAACTTGACCAAATTCAAGCTCAACTGGTGTTGCACGACCAAAAATCGATACAGACACTTTCAGGCGGCTCTTCTCGTAATCCACTTCTTCAACCGTACCGTTGAAGTCAGCAAATGGACCGTCGGTCACGCGAACCACTTCACCCGCTTCGTACATAGTACGTGGACGAGGTGCTTCACTCGCTTTCTCAAGACGATTCAAGATAGCGTCAGCTTCCTTATCAGAGATAGGAGCTGGACGATCTGAGGTACCACCAATGAAGCCCATGACACGCGGCACACTACGTACTAAGTGCCATGATTCATCGTTCATGATCATCTGGACTAGAACATAGCCCGGGAAGAACTTACGCTCAGATTTACGACGTTGACCTGCGCGCATTTCCACAACTTCTTCTGTTGGGACTAGCACTTCACCAAACAGCTCTTCCATGCCATGCATTTTGATATGCTCACGAAGAGACTGAGCTACGCGGCCTTCAAATCCAGAGAAGGCTTGAACCACATACCAGCGTTTTTTAGGAGCTTCACTCATGAATTAAAACCTCTATACCCCAGTCACAAAGGCAACAAGACGAACCATAATGCCGTCAATGCCCCAAAGTGCTAGAGCCATTACAATACTTACAGCTAAAACGATCAAAGTTGTTTGCATAGTTTCTTGGCGAGTAGGCCAAACCACTTTACGAACTTCCATGCGAGATTCTTTAGCAAAATCAATCGCAGCTTTACCTTTCGTTGTTGTAGCAGCCACACCCAATGCCGCAGCGATTAGCACAACAACACCTGCAGCGCGAATCACTACAGAGAGTTCACCGTACAGGTAATTACCCACAACAGCGGCAGCTAGCAGAACAAAAGTGACAATCCACTTAAAGATATCTGCGCTATTTGAGCTTTCAGGAGTTTCAGCATTATTAGCTTTCATAAAACCAGCCTGTCATTAGTCTTAATATAGACGACAACAACCCCGCTGTTGCAGGGCAAATCCATACACGCCAATCATTACTGGTCGACGTACTCTTTATTGATCAAAACGCCCAGTTTTTAATCAAAATTTCTCTGCGTAATGCTTGCATGAACAACAAATCAGCAAACATTATCTTCAGTGCAGAAAAAGGGCATCAAATGATGCCCTCTTTGCTACTGGTTCGTCAAATCTTATTCCAAGATTTTCCGAAGACTTCAGCTAATTTGTCTAAATTAGTCGAAGATCTTAGCAACAACACCAGCACCAACTGTACGGCCACCTTCGCGGATTGCGAAACGTAGACCTTCGTCCATCGCGATTGGTGCGATTAGCTCTACAGTCATCTTGATGTTATCGCCTGGCATTACCATTTCTACGCCTTCAGGTAGCTCGATGTTACCTGTTACGTCAGTTGTACGGAAGTAGAACTGTGGACGGTAGCCTTTGAAGAATGGAGTGTGACGACCACCTTCATCTTTAGACAGTACGTATACTTCTGACTCGAACTTAGTGTGTGGAGTGATTGAACCAGGCTTAGCTAGTACTTGACCACGCTCAACTTCGTCACGCTTAGTACCACGTAGAAGTGCACCAACGTTCTCACCCGCACGACCTTCGTCTAGAAGCTTACGGAACATCTCAACACCAGTACATGTTGTAGTCGTCGTGTCTTTGATACCTACGATAGCAACTTCGTCACCTACGTTTAGGATACCACGCTCGATACGACCTGTTACTACTGTACCACGACCTTGGATTGAGAATACGTCTTCGATTGGCATTAGGAATGGCTGATCGATTGCACGCTCTGGCTCAGGAATGTAAGTGTCTAGCGCTTCTGCTAGCTCAACAATCTTCGCTTCCCACTGCTCTTCGCCGTTTAGCGCGCCTAGTGCAGAACCTTGGATTACTGGTAGGTCATCACCTGGGAAATCGTACTCAGATAGAAGTTCACGTACTTCCATTTCTACTAGTTCTAGTAGCTCTTCATCGTCAACCATGTCACATTTGTTCATGAATACGATGATGTAAGGAATACCAACCTGACGGCCTAGTAGGATGTGCTCACGAGTCTGTGGCATTGGGCCATCTGTCGCAGCTACAACTAGGATACCACCGTCCATCTGTGCAGCACCTGTGATCATGTTCTTAACATAATCCGCGTGTCCTGGACAGTCTACGTGTGCGTAGTGACGAGTTGGAGTGTCGTACTCTACGTGAGACGTTGCGATTGTGATACCGCGCTCACGCTCTTCTGGAGCGTTATCGATAGATGCGAAGTCTTTCGCTACACCGCCGTACACTTTAGCAAGAGTAGTACAGATAGCAGCAGTTAGAGTTGTTTTACCGTGGTCAACGTGGCCGATAGTACCAACGTTTACGTGCGGTTTTACACGTTCAAATTTTTCTTTAGACACGTTCGTGTTCCTTCCTAGTTATGATTCGCCACGATCAGAATTGATCGAGACGCGCCAGAAATTGCTATTTTATGCGCCAACGTCCGTCAGCGCAATATTTCGACGCCTTGATCTTTAAAAAAAGCACACACTTTTTCTACGATCAAGCCGCTTCATTAATAACCTCGCTCTGCAACAATTTTGTCTGCAAAGTTTTTCGGTACTTCAGCGTACTCATTAAACTCCATAGAGTAAGACGCACGGCCTTGAGTCGCAGAACGGAGGTCTGTAGCGTAACCAAACATCTCAGAGAGTGGCACTTGGGCACGGATAATTTTAATACCCGCAACACCATCGTCCATACCTTCAATCATACCGCGACGGCGGTTTAGGTCACCTACAACGTCACCCATCCAATCTTCAGGAGTGGTGACTTCAACATTCATCATCGGCTCAAGAAGTACAGGTTGTGCTTCTAATGAACCCTTCTTGAATGCCATCGAGCCAGCGATCTTAAACGCCATCTCGTTAGAGTCAACATCGTGGTAAGAACCGTCGAACAAGGTCGCTTTAATATCTAGTACAGGGTAGCCTGCTAGAACACCACTGTTCATTTGCTCTTCGATACCTTTCGCTACCGAGCTGATGTATTCCTTAGGAACCACACCACCCACGATTTCGTCGACAAAGACAAAACCCGCACCCGGTTCAGAGGGCTCTAGTTTGATCCATACGTGACCATATTGACCACGACCACCAGATTGGCGAACAAACTTGCCTTCCACTTCCGCGCTGCCGCGGATCGTTTCACGGTAAGCCACCTGAGGTTTACCTACGTTGCAGTCAACGCTGAACTCACGCTTCATTCGGTCAACGATGATATCTAGGTGAAGCTCACCCATACCCGAGATCAAGGTTTGACCGGTTTCATCATCCGTTTCGACGCGGAATGAGGGATCTTCTGCAGCCAGTTTACCCAGCGCAATCGCCATCTTTTCTTGATCGGCAACAGAGCGTGGCTCTACGGCAATCTGAATCACTGGAGCAGGGAATTCCATGCGCTCTAGGATCACCTTGTGGTTCGCATCACAAAGCGTATCACCCGTGGTGACATCTTTCAGGCCGATCGCTGCCGCAATGTCACCCGCGCGGATTTCTTTGATCTCTTCACGCTTGTTGGAATGCATCTGAACGATACGCCCAAAGCGCTCTTTCTTCTGCTTCACTGAGTTGTACACAGCATCGCCTGAGTTGACGACACCTGAGTAAACGCGCATGAAGGTAAGCGTGCCAACAAACGGGTCGGTGGCAATTTTAAATGCCAACGCTGAAAACGGTTCGTTATCGTCAGCATGGCGCTCAACGTCGTTTTCGTTCTCATCGATGCCTTTGATAGCAGGTACATCGATCGGTGATGGTAGGTATTCCACCACGGCATCCAGCACGGCTTGCACGCCTTTGTTCTTAAACGCACTACCACAAGTGGCCAATACGATTTCGTTATTCAGTGTACGAGTGCGAAGCGCTTGCTTGATTTCACTCTCGGTCAACTCACCTTCTTCAAGGTATTTGTCCATCAACTCTTCGCTGGCTTCCGCTGCTGATTCAACTAGGTTACTGCGCCACTCTTCAGCCAGATCAACCATATCTGCTGGAATCTCTTCATAATTGAAGGTCATACCTTGGTCAGCTTCGTTCCAGTTGATCATCTTCATCTTGATAAGATCAATCACGCCTCGGAACTCATCTTCCGCACCAACGTTAAGTTGGATAGGCACAGGATTGGCGCCCAAACGAGTCTTGATTTGCTTAACGACACGAAGGAAGTCAGCGCCTGCACGGTCCATCTTGTTGACGAACACCATGCGAGGGACATGATACTTATCTGCTTGACGCCAAACCGTTTCCGATTGCGGCTCAACACCAGATGAACCACAGAAAACGACAACGGCGCCGTCGAGTACGCGCAACGAGCGCTCTACTTCGATGGTAAAATCAACGTGTCCAGGAGTATCAATGATGTTAATGCGGTGATCTTGGAATTGCGCTTCCATACCACGCCAGAAAGTGGTCGTGGCAGCGGAGGTGATAGTGATACCACGCTCTTGCTCCTGCTCCATCCAGTCCATGGTAGCAGCGCCATCGTGAACCTCACCAATCTTATGAGAAAGACCAGTGTAGAATAGAATACGTTCACTTGTGGTGGTTTTACCTGCGTCTACGTGAGCGACGATACCAATATTACGGTAGCGCTCAATCGGTGTTTTACGAGCCACGATAGAATCCTCTTCAATTGGGATATAGGGACTATTGCTATGTCGAAACGACAGAACGAAGAATGCTCGAGTTGAGCGTGGGCGTCTTCAGTTAACGATGTCGCGCTTTAGATGAGCGATTTTCTGTGTTTCAGATATAGCAATAGTTCCTAGCTTGCGCATAGGAACTATTGAAGTGCTGCGAGAGATCTCGCAGCACGATAAAGGTATTACCAACGGTAATGTGCGAACGCTTTGTTTGCGTCAGCCATGCGGTGAACGTCTTCACGTTTCTTAACCGCAGTACCTTTGTTCTCAGACGCGTCTAGCATTTCAGCAGCTAGGCGTTGAGCCATAGATTTTTCACCACGCTTACGCGCAGCTTCAACCAACCAACGCATAGCAAGTGCGTTACGGCGAACCGGACGAACTTCTACAGGTACTTGGTAAGTTGAACCACCTACACGGCGAGATTTAACCTCTACCGCTGGGCGAACATTTTCAAGAGCTTCTTCAAATACAGCTAAGTGATCTTTACCAGATTTCTCAGCCATAGTGTCTAGTGCAGTGTAAACAATTTTCTCTGCAGTAGATTTCTTACCGTCAACCATTAGGATGTTAACGAATTTTGCCAGCAGTTCAGATTTGAACTTTGGATCTGGAAGGATCTTACGCTGACCGATGACGCGACGACGTGGCATGGATTTTCTCCGTTGTCTTCTTCAGGTTATCCAAAACTTTTCAGTTTCTTCAAAAATTAAATATAATTTAGTGTTTGGCCTTACTTAACGGATACCATTAAGATTTTGGACGCTTAACACCGTACTTAGAACGACCTTGTTTACGGTCGTTAACGCCAGCACAGTCTAGTGCGCCGCGAACTGTGTGGTAACGTACACCCGGAAGGTCTTTTACACGACCGCCGCGGATTAGAACAACTGAGTGCTCTTGAAGGTTGTGGCCTTCACCACCGATGTACGAAGTCACTTCGAAGCCGTTCGTTAGACGAACACGACATACTTTACGAAGTGCTGAGTTAGGTTTTTTAGGTGTAGTAGTGTAAACACGAGTACATACACCACGTTTTTGTGGACACGCTTCTAGTGCAGGCACGTTGCTTTTAACAACTTGCTTTGCACGAGGCTTACGTACCAACTGGTTAATAGTTGCCATTAACTAGCTCCTGATTTACTTGAAAGTAAGCTTTGTGAAAAATCTATCCCGAATCACGAATGGTAATTAGGGACGCAAAATTCTATGCAGCAGTGAGAGGTGTGTCAAGAAATATACGGATCTTTTTTGTCCACTTTCCCCGATAGGCCAGTGATGACTCAATCCCAAGTCAGCGATGTCTCGTGAGAGACCGTCAGGTCAACAAACTCACCGTGGTCAATCAGACGATAAGATGGGCTCAAACGTGACGTCATACCGCGCGCCGATGCATCACTGTGTAAGACGTGAACCTGATGCGCCTTAAGCGCTGTAAAAAGGGCGCTATGCATGGTCGCGCCGTAGATCGCCTCTTCAATCAGTATCAAGTCATCTTGTGTAGGATGGGCAATACGCAGCGCGTCTGCCAACGCGGATTGTGATTTAATAATATGAAGCATGTTACCTCTTAGAACGACAGCAGCGCCGACGCTTTTGCCAACTCGGCTTGTATTTCAGAAACCGAGAGAGGCTTAGCATCGATAATGAGATCGGCATGCGACAGCCCCCGTTCAGATAACGATGCGGCGCAGACAAACACATCCTCGATGTCATAAAGCTCAAACAGCTTCATCATAGGTGCGTACTCTTTACAGAGTATGTCACTGGCTTGCTGCCCTTGCAGTAACTGATACACACCATCGCCACTGAAGATGACGGCAATCGATTCACAGTACGCCGATGCGGCCATCAATGCATCGATGCCTTCTCGACCTGAGGCGGTGGCATGAGGTGCACTGCGAAAGAAATACGTGAGCTGACTCAAAACTGCACCACCCTATCTTGACTCAACATCGCCTCAGCAAGACTACCTAGCCCCGCTTGAACAAAACCTTCACTGAGGTTGCTGTTTGGTAGTGCATGAAGTGTAGCTTCATCGTCACTGACAATTCCGCGGCGTAGCGCGGCGGCCACACAGGTTTCAAGACGCACGCCATGCTCGGCAGCCAGTGCTTGCCATGCTTGGGTTAAATCCCACTCATCATTGGCGGGCACCACGAGACGACTGGCATTGTTAACGCCATCTTGATAAAAAAACACGCTCACCAATTGATGGCCTTTTTCGATTAACGCGAGGGCAAACTGGTAGGCACTGCGCGCAGACTGCGTACCATACACACCGCCATTCACGACCAAGGTGTAACTCAATGCGCTCATCTTTCGTCTTCTTCCGTTTTACGCTGACGGATATAGAGATACACGGTGTGCTTAGAGATATTCAAACGGTCGGCGACACGGTTGATCGCGTCTTTGATGTCAAAAATGCCCTTATCAAACAACTCCATCACAATTTGGCGATTTTTGGTGTTATTTGATACTGACTTGTCAGCATTGATCTCTTCAATGGTGCGTTCAACCGTCTGATCCACCAGCTCTTCAACATCGCTCGCAAAGTTAACAGATGAAGCGGCTTGTTTGGCTTCTTCGGTCGGCATAAACGATTGCAACACTTGCGAGAAAGGCGCATCCAGGTTGACGTTGATACACAAAAGGCCAATCACCCGGTTCTCGCCATTGCGAATAGCAACGGTGATAGACTTCATGAGCACACCGCCTTTCGCGCGCGTAAAGTAAGAGCGAGAAAAGTTACGCTCTGATCCTTCGATATCACGCAGCATTTTCAGCGCCAAATCGGTGATCGGCGATCCCACTTGGCGTCCGGTGTTTTCGCCATTGGCAATCTTAATCGCAGAGGTGTTGAGATCTTCCAATGAGTGCAAAACGATCTCACAGAATGGGCCGATTAAGCTTGCGATGCCATCCACCACGGCCTCATACGAGCGCAGAATGATCTTGTCGTGCTCACTAAATGGCATCACGTTGACAGATTCCATTTCAAGCAACATATCGGTATTTAGTGTTTCTGTAGTGGTCACTTTCTAGCCTTAGAGCGAAAAATCAACAAATTGCTGTAAGTTTATCAGAAATTTTGAAAATCAGATCCCGTAAACCGAGCATCTAGTGACTTAGAACAAATAAATCGCGTCTATCCGTGTGCGCGGGCGCATCTCTGAACGCTATCCTCACCTGAACGATCCCATCGCCAACTAGTATCGAACGCTGCTTTGGAAGGGTAGAAAAAAGCCCGGCACATGGCCGGGCTCCAATAAGAGAATAACCGCAGAAGATTACTGCGCGGCTTCTTCACCGTTTTCAATCTTAAGTAGCTCAACTTCAAACACGAGTGTTGAGTTCGCCGGAATCGATGGGGTGTCCTGCTCGCCATACGCCAACTCTGGCGGAATCACGAATTTGAATTTTGAGCCAACAGGCATGAGCTGTACGCCTTCGGTCCAACCTGGGATCACTCGATTGAGTGGGAAGGTGGCTGGCTCGCCGCGATCGTATGAGCTGTCAAATTGAGTACCATCGATCAGCGTACCTTTGTAATGCACCTGCACGGTATCGGTATCTTTTGGTTGCTCACCTTCCGCTGCCGTCATCACTTGGTACAACAAGCCAGATTCTGTCTTCACGACACCGTCTTGCTGTTCAAATTCAGCGCGGAATTCATCACCTGCCGCTTTCGCTGCTTGCGCTTTTTCAGCGGCTTGCTTTTGCATGGTTTCTGCTACACGTTGATCCAACGCTTCTAGCGCAGCACGCGTCTCTTCTTCGCTCAGTTCGGGGTTGCCCGCAAACACATGCTCAATCCCTTTTAGAACCAGGTCTTTGTTGAGGGAAATGCCAATTTCGTTTGGCTTATCAAGACTGGTGCTCAGGTAGTTAGCAAACGACACACCGATAGCATACGCCGCTTTATCGTCTTCGGTTTTAAAGTGAACCGCTTTTCCTGTCTCTGCTTGAACTTGTTCAGCAGCTGGGGCAGTGTCGGTTTTTGGCTCTTCGTCTTTTTGACAGCCAGCCGCTAGCGCAACCGTTGCAGCAAGCAGTGACACTTTAAAAATAGATTTCATTAAACTCTCCAAATTGAAGCATTTTGTCTTTGTGCACAAATCTTTAAGAAAGAGTGGTGTGCAATTACATGTTGTACCAATATAACCAATATACGGCTTAATTAAACCAAACCAAGCGGATATTTGGACCTAATGCGGATAATTTTTAACAAGGTCATCATTGTTGTTGTCATTTCAGCGTTAATAAATGGCTGTTTTTACTCATCGAGTGATGTTCAGCGCTGGGAGATTGAACCCAATGGCGCCACGAGCTTTGCATTAAGCCGTGATGCTCGCTTCGCCCTGCTCTATTCCAAAGAACATCAGCTTGTCCTATGGGATTTAGTGGAGAGCCAACCTCTGGCCTCACTGGGTGAGCAAGACCCTCAAGCCAGTACCGTATCCACCATTCGCATCTCCGACAATGGTCGCTTTGCTGTGACCGCCACTCAAATCAACTTCGCCGTGTGGGATTTAGCGTGGACGCAAGCGCAAGGTCTGTGGTCAATATCCGACGGACTGATACGCGATATCGACATCGCCAGCAATGGCGAACAGGTATTACTTGGGCTCTCCAATGGTAAAGCGATTTACGTCAACTTAGTCACCGGACGTCGTCTTGAGTTCCTCGCGCACAATGAAAAAGTCAATTCTGTTGCGCTGTCGCCCAATGGGCGCTTTGCTCTGTCTGGCGGCAACGATTACACCGCTTACTTATGGGACACCAATACCGGGCAAATTCTAAAAACCTTTGAGCATGAGCAGCGCATTAATCGTGTTGCTTTGCATCGCGATGCCAAGTTTGCGTTCACTTCTGATGGTGGCAATCAAGCGTTCATTTGGGATTTAAGCACCGGCGAACAACACGCTCAACTGCGAAGTTTCTCACGGCAGCTTATTTTCTCTAGCGCCCGCTTTTCTGATGATGGGCAAAAGCTCGTAACAGGCACGCCGTCGAGTCGAATTATGGTGTGGGACGTCAATAGCGGAAAGCGCATCGACGGCTTTGAAGCCGTACCACTAAAAGATGCTCGCCCTCCTCGCGCAGTGGTGTATGATGCTGCCTTTGATAACCGAGGGCGTGTCATTTCTGCAACATCCGCAGGCATTGCCCAAGCTTGGCAGCTAGATGAGTAATACGATGAGCGAAACACTTATTGAACAACTAGAAAACCGCATCAATGACTTGGAGTGCCAACTTGCCTTCCAAGAACAAACGGTAGAGAGCCTCAACATTGCACTTAGCCAGCAGCAATTACTGATCACCAAAATGCAGGATCAGATGAAATACGTTGTCGGTAAAGTGAAAAACATGGACAGCTCGAATCTGGCTGACCCTTCAGAAGAGACGCCGCCTCCCCATTACTGATCGTCATAGCCACATTGCATTGCAGGCTATAAGCCTCTCGGTAAGGCTAACCAAACACATAAGCAATCACGGCGCCCGCCACCACGAGACAGCCGCCCATGCGTCTTAAGTGGTGGTCTGATTGATCGCTGATCTGGGCAATCATGGCTCGCCACCCTTTGGGCGCGATTAATGGCCCTAGCCCTTCGACTATCAACACAATGCCCAGTGCCAGCCACAATGAGTTAGACATCCTCAGCTCCTTTTCCCGCGCCACGTGCGCATGCAAACGCTCAGGCGGCGACAATGGTAAACCATCCTATGAGAGACAAAAAATAAAGGCTCCGTCATAACGGAGCCTTTATTCATCAATAGCGAATTACTTCGCGGCGGCACCCGCAGAGTTGTTCATGTATTTAAAGAACTCACTCTTAGGATCCAAGACCAGAATATCACTCTTATCGCTGAACGATTTCTCGTAAGCTTTGAGCGAACGTAGGAACCCATAGAACTCAGGGTCTTTATTGTACGCTGACGAGTAGATTTTCGCCGCTTGTGCATCCGCTTCACCTCGCGTCACACGCGCGGTTTTGTCTGCTTCCGCAAGGATAGTCGCCACTTCAAGTTCGGCTTGTGCGCGAATCACTTCCGCTTTTTCGCGGCCTTGAGAGCGGTGCTTACGCGCCACTGACTCACGCTCTGCACGCATACGGCGATAGATAGACTCACTGATCTCATCAGGTAGGTTGATTTTCTTCATTCTGAAGTCAACCACACGAACACCCAAGTCTTTCAGTGCGCTGCGACGCGTGTCGTTCAACACTTCTTGCATGATTTGGTCACGCTGACCATCAATCTCAAGTGCCTCTTTGGCCGCTTCAGTCGTGACGACATCCGCATCTGCACTGTCAGGTAGAACGTCGTTGTTACGCGGACCTGACACGATCTGTTTGATCTCACGAGCACCGATTTCAGAACGCAATACGTCAGTGACTTTACGCTCAAGGAGCGCTTCCGCCGTCAGCGTATTACCACCACCGGTCGCCAAGTAGTATTGACCGAAATCTTCGATACGCCACTTAACGTAGGAATCGATGATGACGTCTTTTTTCTCAGAGGTCACGAAGCGGTCTGAACGGCCGTCCATGGTCTGAATACGTGCATCGAGTGTTTTAACACGATCGAACATCGGCATTTTGAAGTGCAGACCCGGCTCGTAAATGCGAGACACATCGTTGTTGTCTTTCAGCACTCGACCAAATCGAATCACGATACCGCGCTCGCCTTCAGGAATGACAAATAAAGACATCAACATCAGAGCCAATGCAACGACTAATACAGGGATCATTAACTTACGCATTCTTAGTATCTCCCTTGACGTGAATCAGTTGAACGAGATGAGGTGTCTGAAGTGGTATCAGTACGCTGGGATTCAAGCTCAATTTGATCATAACTAGAAGATGACTTAGTACTGCGCTTTGTTGACACTTGATCTTGACCCGCTAACTTATCAATAGGCAAGTACAAGAGGTTGCCGCTCGATTCTGAATCAATCAGCACTTTCGATGAACGGGTGTATACCTCTTCCATCGCATCTAGGTACAGACGATTACGCGTTACTTCCGGCGCTGCTTGATACTCAGGCAACAGTTTTTCAAACTGAGCAACCTGACCTAGGGCCTCGTTAGTAATACGCTCGTTGTAACCTTGCGCTTCTTTCTTCAAACGCTCCGCTCGACCGGTCGCTTTTGGCAAGATTTCATTCTTGTACGCTTCCGCTTCTCGGATGAAACGCTCTTCATCTTCTCGAGCTGCGATCGCATCATCAAAGGCGTCTTTCACTTGCTCTGGTGGACGTGCAGATTGGAAGTTGACATCAACAATGACTAAGCCCATATCATAGCTGTCGACAATGTCGTTCAACGTTTCTTGCGTACTTTGACGGATTTGCTGACGGCCACTGGTCAAAATGCTATCCATCAATGAGTCACCAATCACAGCGCGCAACGCAGAGTCGGTCGCTTGGCGTAAGCTGTCATCAGCATTGGTCACTCGGAACAGGTACTTATAGGGTTCCGCCACACGGTATTGAACGTCCATCGCCACCGTGACGACGTTTTCGTCTTTGGTCAGCATCAAACCTGAAGAGCGCAACGAACGAATCGCTTGCACGTTCACCGGGGTCACTTCGTCAATAAAACGAGGACGCCAGTTCAAACCAGGATCGACCACGCGATCATATTTACCGAGGCGCAACACAACACCGCGCTCCGCTTCGCCGATAGTATAGAAACCTGCAAAGAACCAAATTGCGACCGCGATCGCAGCGATAATGCCAAAGCCGATTGCTCCGCCACCACCGATAGACGGTCCTTTACCGCCTCCTTTACCACCAAACTTTCCACCCAGTTTCTGACTCAGTTTGCTAAACACTTCGTCTAAGTCTGGCGGTCCTTGATCACGGCCACCTTTGTTACCGCGATTATTGTTACCCCACGGGTCATTATCGCGGCCATCGTTGCCGTTGTTATTACCAGGCTCATTCCACGCCATTAGAAAGCTCCATCATTTGATATGACGTTATACTGTAGCAGTCATTTAAGTAACTATAAAGTCACGTAAAACTGCCCCTTCTCTTTTTTCAAGTCTAGACCAATCCGCTTGTTGCATTCGAATCTCGATCAACAAGTCACCATCGGAATCATACTCTTCCTGTTGAATACATTTCATCTGGAAGAATGTACTACGAATTCGCCCTTGATGTTGTGGCGGGATTCGCAGTTGGTACTGAACCATTTGGCTAGAGAGACGCTCGGTAAGAGCCTCAAACAGCAATTCAATACCCACGCCTTCCATTGCCGATACCCATACAGCACGAGGAATGCCTTCCTCATCTCTTTCTATACGAGGTTTCTGGTCTTCTAGATTGTCTATCTTATTCATCACCAGCAAAGCTGGGACTTCATGGGCATCAATTTCTTCAAGTACCACATGAACTGCATGAATATTCTCACGAAAACGGTCGTCACTGGCATCGACAACATGTAACAAAATGTCAGCTTCTTGCGTCTCTTGCAGCGTCGCTTTAAAAGCGGCGACCAGATCGTGTGGTAAATGACGAATAAATCCAACCGTATCCGCTAAGATTGCTGGACCGACATCGGCCAAGTCTATTTTTCTCAGCGTTGGATCAAGCGTGGCAAACAGCTGATCAGCAGCGTAAACGCCCGCTTCAGTGATTCGGTTGAATAGGGTAGATTTCCCTGCGTTGGTGTATCCAACAAGGGAGACGGTTGGGATTTCCGCTCGACTTCTAGCTCGGCGACCTTGTTCGCGCTGCTTGGCCACTTTCTCTAGGCGGCGCAAGATGGCTTTAATCCGATCACGCAATAAACGTCGGTCAGTCTCTAACTGAGTTTCACCTGGACCACGTAACCCGATCCCACCTTTTTGTCTTTCAAGGTGAGTCCAACCTCGAATCAGTCGCGTTGAGATATGACGCAACTGCGCCAGTTCCACTTGCAACTTGCCTTCGTGAGTACGAGCGCGCTGAGCAAAAATATCTAAGATCAAACCCGTACGGTCCAATACTCGACATTGACACAGCTTTTCGAGGTTACGTTCTTGGGCAGGAGAGAGGGCGTGATTGAAAATCACGATATCTGCCCCATTCAACTGCACAGCTTGCGCAATTTCTTGGGCTTTACCCTCTCCGACGTAGTATTTGGGGTGTGGTGACTGTCTGCTCCCGGTTACGACTTGTAACGCGTTGACTCCAGCTGAAGATACCAGCATTTCGAATTCGCTGAGATCTTCCCACTCCCCTTCTTGCGTAAAGTTGATATGAACAAGTACGGCTCGCTCACCGGCTTCATAACGGTCAAACAAGCAATCAACTCCTTAACAGTAATGTGTGTGCGTAGAGAAAATTAATCGTCAGATTTCTCTTGAGAACGCTCGCCACCTTGAGGACGGTCACCTTGAGGGCGTTCACCACTGTGGTGGCTTACTGCACGCGCAGGCACAACCGTTGAGATAGCGTGTTTGTAGACCATTTGGTTTACTGTGTTTTTCAACAAGATAACAAATTGGTCGAAAGATTCGATCTGACCTTGTAGTTTAATTCCGTTTACTAGGTAGATAGAGACTGGAATACGCTCGCGACGTAATGCATTTAAGAATGGGTCTTGAAGAGATTGCCCCTTAGCCATTTTTATTTTCCTTATTTTGTAATTTTGTTCTAGTTATTTAGCTAGTGGTGCGCGTAAAAATAGGTGCGACCTTTGCATCTGAGCTAAATGAATAAAAAACACCCTGTCCCTCACTGTTATGACGACTTTACGATCAAATTTCAAGTCACAGATCTTTTACAGGGCACATTCACGCAAAAGCGATCACATTATACACAGCTAAAACCTTCCGATGCTATGGCATTTGAAACAGTTTCCAACGCTTGGTCAATGTTCTCACTATCCAACCAAGTTAAATCATCCCAGCTGCGTAACCAGGTGATCTGCCGCTTGGCCAATTGACGGGTTGCACAGACGCCTTTAAATATAGCCTCATCCAACGTACATTGCCCATCCAAGTAGTCCCACATCTGACGATAGCCGACACAACGAATCGATGGCAGATCAGGGTGAAGATCCTCGCGCGCATACAGCGAGCGCATTTCTTCTAAAAACCCAGCGTCGATCATTTTGTCAAAACGTAGCTCAATTCGTCGATGGAGCTCAGCCCTTTCCTTGGGTGCGATTGCGAACTGCTTCACACGAAATGGGAGTGCTTCTCCTTTCGTTTGAGTCAGCTCAGTAAGAGTTTTACCTGAAATTCGAAAAACTTCCAATGCCCGCGACAATCTTTGTGGATCATTTGGGTGGATTCTCTCAGCCGAAACAGGATCAATGGCCTTAAGTTGATCGTGCAGCGCCTCCCACCCTTGCGTTTGCGCTTCCTGCTCAATAGTGCGCCGAATATCCGGATCCGCTGCTGGCAAAGGCGACAAACCTTCCAGTAGTGCTTTGTAATACAGCATGGTACCGCCCACCAGCAAAGGGATCTTGCCATCGGCGACAATCTTGTGCATCTCGTTAAGCGCATCTCGCCGAAAATCAGC
>NZ_JCBDGG010000016.1:0-45577 GCF_059833835.1 Vibrio sp. R15-SG3-ISO1B
GCATGAGATTTTTCCGTTATGGTTGACTGAGAAAAACGCCATTGAGCAGGCGATCGCCGCATGTGATGGCAATATCCCGAAAGCCGCAGGGTATTTGGATGTCAGCCCGTCAACGCTCTATCGAAAATTACAAGCGTGGAACGCTAAGGAAAGCTAATGGAACCTGTTTTGAATCAGGCTAAAGTCGATAAGTTGGCCGATGAAATCGGCCAAGAGAACGTCCCCGTGCTATTAGACATCTTTTTAGGGGAACTGAGCAGTTACATTGAGCATCTCTCCGATGACGGTGCAACGGACGTGTTAGAGTACCTTAAAGAGATCAGCCACGCGTTGAAAAGTAGCGCCGCCAGTTTTGGCGCCGATGCCCTGTGTCATCTCTCTACGCAAATAGATACCAAAGCCAAAACCGGGGCGGAGTTGGACGTAGAGCAATCAAAGCATGCCATGATTACTTTGTTGCACGAGACCAAGCAAAGTTACCACTCGTTATTGGTCAACTAAATGTTCAATGGCGCGCTGTAATTTCACCCGGTCGTGACGCCAGTCGCGATTGGGTGAGGCAAGGGGCGTCGTCACACAGTTCCACTCGCTGAGCTCAGGGTGAGGCGTATCACCGAGCACCACATCAATCCTACGCCCTTGGCATGCGCGTTCACACCATTCGAGTTTTTCCTTTAAGGACATTTTCCCCGCAGGACCATGCTCCTTGGATAAGTTTTCGACGAAAATCAGTGTCGCTTTGCGATTGAGCGCGATGGCTTTGCTTAATTCAGGCAGCAGCAACGGGGGCATAATACTGGTCAGAAAACTGCCAGGGCCAAGTATGATTGCATCCGCCTGTTCAATAGCGAGGACGCCCTCTTTCGTCGCCGGTACCTCAGGCTCTAAGTCTAAACGAATCAACTTATCTGGCATTTCATCGACACTGGTTTCACCGGTGACCCAGCGTCCGTTAGGTGCAAGGGCTTTCAAGTCAGAGGGGTGCTCAGACATGGGGATGATATTGACATCCACTTTAAGCATATTGCGAATGAGATTGGTCGCCTCTAGTGGGCGCACGGACAGGTTATCCAGTGCCGTGAGCATTAGATTGCCAAGGTTATGACCATCGAGCTCTCCCGCGCCTTTGAAGCGATATTCGAACATCATTGAGCTGATGGAGGGTTCGGTGATCAATTGGTTGATACAGTTACGAGTGTCGCCCCAGGCAATGCCGCCTTGGCAGTGGCGAATACGCCCAGTTGAGCCACCGTTATCTGTCGTCGCCACGATCCCCGTGGCGTTACTACCGAAATCTTTTAGAGCCGCCAACATGCGCCCTAGACCGTGACCGCCGCCAACTGCGACCACTTTTTTTGTATTGTATAACGTCATGTGTGTGTCATTGTTATTATCACTATGGACTACAATGTAGAGTAATCGAGGCGCCGCAAGTACTCAATAGTGGGTATTTTGGGCGCGAGATTCGGTTTTTTTACGCCAAAGGTAGAAAGGCCCACAAATTTTAAGTATTTTATCGCTTAGCTGCTGGTTCAAAACGGAATCAGTTGCCATAACTCCGAGCTTATCGGGCTAAGTTTTCAACAAGAGAATAAGCGCGCTAAGCCAGTGACATAAGGTCACAAGGGCTTGATTGGAAATGGTCATGCCTCCCGTGTTTGGAAAGGTGTTTCGTGGCGCAACAATTCGAAGATAGTTTTCAACGCAAGTTTTACTACTTGCGTCTCTCTGTTACAGATGTCTGTAACTTCAAATGTACCTACTGCTTGCCTGATGGTTATCAATCTGCGGGGCGTCGCAGCTCGTCTTTTTTATCGATAGAAAAGATCCAACGGGTCGTCAATGCGTTCGCCGAGTGCGGCACTAACAAGGTGCGCATCACAGGCGGAGAGCCCAGCTTACGTAAAGACTTCACGGATATCATTCATACCGTCTCAAGTACGCCGGGCATCAAGAAAGTCGCCACTACCACTAATGGCTACCGGATGGAGAAGCAGGTTGAACAGTGGAAGCAAGCCGGGTTAACTCACATTAACGTTAGCGTCGATAGCCTTGACTCGCGCATGTTCCACCAGATCACCGGTGAGAACAAGTTTACCCAAGTCATGGCGGGCATTGATAAAGCGTTTGAAGTGGGGTATTCGCAGGTCAAAGTGAACGTTGTGTTGATGAAAGATCTCAATGCGCAAGAACTGCCGGCGTTTCTCGCTTGGATAAAAGACCGGCCAATCCAGTTACGTTTCATTGAATTGATGAAAACGGGTGAGATGGATGAGCTGTTTCAACGACATCATGTCTCCGGTGTGGCGATTCGCAATCAGCTTATCGCCAACGGCTGGCTGCTCAAGGCTCGAGCCAGTAACGATGGCCCCGCTCAGGTGTTTATTCACCCAGATTACCAAGGTGAAATTGGTTTGATCATGCCTTACGAGAAGGATTTTTGCCAAAGTTGCAATCGTCTACGAGTCTCGGCAATTGGTAAATTGCACTTATGTCTGTTTGGCGAAGAGGGGGTGGATCTGCGAGATTTGCTCCAAAGTGATGGCCAACAAGCGGCGCTGACGTCGCGTATTCAGCAAGCACTTCAAACCAAATCCGTCAGTCACTTTCTTCATGATGGCAACTCAGGTGCTACACCTCATTTAGCCTCTATCGGTGGATAGTCACGTCAGAATGACGAAAGCGAAATTGTGATCACGGGGGGACACTCGTGATGGAAAAAAAACAACGTAAATTATGTGAAAGGTGAACAAATGGGTCACGCAGAAAGCAAATTTCAACCGGCGACAATCGCGGTGTTAACCGTGTCGGATACCCGTAACGAAGAAAACGATACCTCGGGACGCTACTTGGTCGAGCAAGCTCAAGAGGCAGGACACCAAGTGGTTGATAAGCAAATTGTGATTGATGACATGTATAAGATTCGTGCCATCGTCTCTCAGTGGATTGCGGATGAGTCAATCCAAGCGGTGATGATCACCGGTGGTACGGGGTTTACTTCTCGCGATAGTACGCCTGAAGCACTGAAGCCTTTATTTGACAAAGAAGTGGAAGGGTTTGGCGAGCTATTTCGCATGGTCTCTTTTGAAGAAATCGGCACTTCAACGATTCAGTCTCGCGCCATTGCTGGCTTTGCCAATCACACCGTGATTTTTGCCATGCCGGGTTCGACAGGCGCGTGTCGCACAGGCTGGACTAAGATCATCAAGCAGCAGTTGGATGCCAGCCATCGTCCTTGTAACTTTATGCCTCACTTATCAGTATAAGGGGATCGCATGAGTGAACTGACTCACATCAATGCTTCGGGTGAAGCGAATATGGTCGATGTGTCGAGCAAAGCAGACACAGTGCGCGAGGCGCGCGCTGAAGCTTTTGTTCACATGGCGCCAGAGACGCTGCAACTGATTCTCTCTGGAGAGCATCACAAAGGTGACGTGTTTGCCACCGCTCGTATTGCCGGTATTCAAGCCGCGAAAAAAACTTGGGACTTGATTCCGTTATGCCACCCGCTGCTCCTGTCCAAAGTGGAAGTACAGTTGGAAGCGCTGACCGAAAAGAGTCAGGTGCGCATCGAGTCGGTGTGCAAGCTCGCCGGTAAGACCGGTGTGGAGATGGAAGCATTGACCGCGGCTTCAGTGGCGGCGCTGACCATCTACGACATGTGTAAAGCGGTTCAAAAAGACATAGTGATCGGTTCGGTGCGGCTTTTGGAGAAAACGGGCGGAAAATCCGGGCATTTCAAGGTGGATTATGATTAACGTATTGTTTTTTGCGCAGACGCGCGAGTTGGTTGGCGTTGATACATTAACGCTCCCTGACCAATTTGACACCGTGGAGTCATTGCGTGCGCATCTTGCGCAGCAAGAGGGCAAATGGTCTCTCGCACTTGAAGCGGGTAAACTGCTCGCAGCGGTGAATCAAGCGATTGTCCCGCTTACCCATCCGCTGAAAGATGGCGATGAAGTGGCCTTTTTCCCACCAGTGACTGGGGGCTAACGATGACGGTTCGTATCTCTGTTCAAGCGGATGATTTTGATGTCGGTGAGGAGTATGGTCAGTTGGCGAAGGGCGCCAGTATTGGCGCAGTGGTGACCTTTGTCGGCAAGGTTAGGGACATGAACTTGGGCGACCAAGTGACCGGTCTTACCCTTGAACATTATCCAGGAATGACGGAGTCATCGCTGCAAAAGATTGGCGACAGCGCATTGGCGCGTTGGCCGCTGGATTGTGTGCGTGTGATTCATCGTGTTGGCGATCTTGATATTGGCGATCAAATTGTGTTTGTCGGCGTAACGAGTGCGCATCGCAAAGCCGCGTTTGAAGCGTGCGAATTTGTGATGGACTACCTCAAGACACAAGCGCCGTTTTGGAAAAAAGAGCGCACGAAAACCGATACGCGTTGGGTGGAATCGCGTGAGTCCGATGCGCAAGCCGCACAGCGCTGGCAACAACCTTAGTTGATGCCTTGCTCTACCACTGATTGATTTGATGAATCGTACCCCGGCGCTGCTTTTTGGCAAAGAACAGCGCTTTGTCAGCTGGAAGTACTTGGTACTGGTCCAGCCCGGCAATGACTCTTGGTTCATGGTGATGCGTCGTATCGCGTCCACCCCACGCCTCCACATAGACGCCCGTTTTGCTGATTAAAAAGGTCGGCTCAGGCAAAGAGGCAAACACCGTATGCATCAACGCGGGGTTCACTTTCATCAATTCAGTCAACGTTGAGTTCACGGGCTCATACCTCTCCATCGCTATCACTAATTACAGTTTAGTCATTAAGTTGAGGGTCGGTGGAAAAATGCGCAGCGCCATTTGTGAAATCAAGAAATTAGACGACAATATATAGTATGACCCGCCCAGAGCACGGACAAGGAGACGCAGATGGAATCATTAAAGGTCAGAGACTATATGACGTTACAAGCGGTGACATTTACCCCCAATATGTCGTTGAGTGCGGCGCTTGAAAAGGTGATGAACTCAAATTATCTCGGTGGGCCCGTGATTGACGAGAGCAAAAAAGTGATTGGTTTTCTCTCGGGCCAAGACCTGTTGGATAAGCTCATCAAGGTGAGTTACTACTGCCAAGATACCCATATCGTATCGGACTGTATGAGCAAGGAGGTACTTTCAGTGACTCCTGAGACCTCTATTATCGAGTTAGCGGATATGATGAAGGTCGGTAAACCTAAGGTCTACCCTGTCATTGATAATGGTCGATTGGTTGGGATCATCACGAGAAGAGATGTATTACGCGCGATCGGTAAAACCATCAACGACTGCTTTAAGCATCCGGTTTAATTTACGTCTCGCCGTTTATTTCGCTCTCGGAGGCATCGCTGTCGACCTCGGGGTGATGGCCGTAGCGATGAGAAAACGTGAGATCAAACGGCGGTTTTATGTGCAAAATTGACGATATTGCGCATTAAAGTGTGATGCAAAACGGTTTATTGTGAAATTGAATGTTTTGTTGCTCTATTATGTGTGATCTAAGTCACTCTATATTGCTGCTGACTTGGTTAGAGTAGCCGGGTACCTAAACAAATGTAAGAACAGGCCGCCACCCATTCGATGAGCCTGTCACTATAAGGAGCCTCCCCTATGTCTCAAGCTGTTTTCCACCTTGGTGTTACGAAAGATGATCTTGCTGGTGCGACACTCGCGATCATCCCTGGCGATCCTGCACGTGTGCAAAAAATTGCTGAAGAGATGGATAATCCCGTCTTTCTCGCCAGTCACCGTGAATACACGCTGTACCGCGCTGAATTAGAGGGCAAGCCTGTTGTTGTGTGTTCAACCGGTATTGGTGGCCCATCGACTTCTATTGCGGTTGAAGAGTTAGCGCAGTGTGGTGTGCGTACCTTCCTACGTGTTGGTACCACTGGTGCAATCCAACCGCATGTGAATGTTGGCGATATGATTGTTTCAACCGGCTCTGTGCGTCTCGATGGTGCCAGTCTGCATTTCGCGCCTATGGAGTTCCCAGCGGTGGCTGATTTTGATGTGGCAACAGCGATGAAAGCGGCGGTAGAAGAGACAGGTGCAACGGTTCACATGGGTGTCACGGCTTCCAGTGATACCTTCTACCCTGGTCAAGAGCGTTACGATACCTTCTCAGGTCGCGTGGTGAAACGTTTCCAAGGCTCGATGAAAGAGTGGCAAGATATGGGCGTACTGAACTTCGAGATGGAGTCAGCGACCTTATTGACGATGTGTGCAAGCTCTGGCCTAAAAGCAGGTTGTGTGGCGGGTGTCATCATCAACCGAACTCAAAAAGAGATCCCTGATCACTCTACGCTAAAAGAAACCGAAGCACGCTCGATTAAAGTTGTCGTCGAAGCGGCGCGCAAAATGCTCTAAACAATGCTCTAAGTAAAAATGCTCTAAGTATCAGAGTTCTTTAGCGCATATTCGCGTTGAGCAAACAATGATGAAAACGGCCAGGTCTTATCACCTGGCCGTTTTATTTATTTAAAATAGATTGGCAACCATAGATTTTGCTAAAACGTGTATCGTTAGCCGTTCACGCTATCGCTACTCGAGGAAGTGGCAGATAGAGTGTTTCCGTCATGTCCGATAACACTTGGTCATAGACTTGCGAGATGACCGCAGACACGTCACTGGTCAGTTCATACAAGGCTTCTTCTGTCCAATCTAGCTCCTCGCTAATGGCGATTTCAGTCAGGTCACGCATCGCGGCACTGCTGGCTGGCGAGGCAACACTCAATGGACTGATGATCGACAGTTGGTTAAGTTTACGACGCGTTTTGTCACAATAGTATTTAACGCGCAAGCGACCATCAATAGTATCGATTTCTGGAATGCACAAACGCAGTTGAGTCAGCACTTCCATACTGTCGAGGATTTGTTGCCAGTTCATGTGGTACTCATCACTGAGATCTTCACGCTCAGACTCAATCAACCATGCAATCGCGACTTCATCCATCAAGAACATGCAGTGACGAATGGTTTTACCGTGGATGACTTGGTTGCGAATCACGGTTCTGTCTTGCCACTCTTTATGCATGCCTTTGAGTTTTAATTGGAAAATTCGGTACATGGGTTTGTTGTCAAAGGGCGCGTTGGCCACCAAGCCATTGGTGATATCGACCATTTGATCGTAGAGCGCTTCAATCTCTTCCAGCTCACTATCCGTCACCTCCTTGGTTAACGCTAAGTGGGTCGCGCTACGATGTTTGCGGCTAAGCAACATCACCTGTCGCAGCAAGACCAGTGTTTCAAACTTGCGCTCTAAAGTGCTTTGACGCTTTTTAGAGAAGTAAAGCATGACAGCCAATACGGCTATCGATAGAACCACTGAGATCAACACAAACATAACGTACTCCTTGTACTCGCCTACTACTAAGTGGGTAGAGCAGGAACAGTGCCAACTTATAAGTTGTTTAAATACAGTGGGTTACATTCTGTAGGGCGAAGGGGTTGAACGGTTTTGGTGCAAAGTAAGCCCTAATATTGTGATTGAGGGCACAAAAAATCCCCGCGGACGGTGTCACGCGGGGATGAGTGATACGAGCCTGGTGATTACATCACGCGCATACCTGGCTGTGCGCCTTCATGAGGCTCAAGAATCCATAGCTCGCTGCCACCAGGGCCTGCTGCTAGGATCATGCCTTCCGACATACCAAATTTCATCTTACGCGGCTTAAGGTTCGCAACCATCACGGTGAGTTTGCCTTCAAGCTCTTCGGGTTTGTAAGCAGACTTAATACCAGAGAAGACTTGACGAGTTTCACCGCCGATATCGAGCTGGAACTTGAGCAGCTTGTTGGCTTTTGGCACTTCTTCGCAAGAGATGATACGAGCGATACGCATGTCCACGGCGGCGAATGCATCAAATTCAATCTCATCGGCGATAGGATCTTTATCCAGCTCAGTTTGGCTCGCTTGGTGCTTCGCCGCTTCTGCTGCTTCCTTCGCTGCCACTTCGGCTGCCGCATCTTCTTTAGACGCTTCCACCATCGCTTCCACTTTCTTCGGATCAATGCGATTGAACAGCGCTTTGAACTTAGTGATTTCGTGATCGGTCAGCGGTGACGCGACCCCTTCCCACGTCAGCTCTTCGTTTAGGAAGGCTTCAGTGCGTGCAGCGAGCGCAGGCATCACAGGTTTTAGGTACGTCATCAATACGCGGAATAGGTTGATACCCACAGAGCAGATGTCTTGCAGCTCTTGGTCTTTACCTTCTTCTTTCGCAATCACCCACGGCGCTTTCTCATCGACGTATTGGTTTGCTTTGTCAGCAAGGGCCGTGATTTCGCGGATTGCGCGACCAAATTCACGGCTCTCATAAAGCTCTGCGATGCGAGAAGCCGCTGCCGCGAACTCGTTGTATAGTTCTGGCTCTGCAAACTGTGCTGAAAGCTTGCCGTCAAAGCGCTTGCTGATGAAGCCTGCGTTACGTGATGCTAGGTTAACAATCTTGTTCACGACGTCAGCGTTCACGCGCTGAGTGAAGTCGTCAAGGTTGAGGTCGAGGTCATCGATGCGGCTGTTGAGCTTCGCCGCGTAGTAGTAACGTAGACACTCTGGATCTAGGTGATCTAGGTAAGTAGCTGCTTTGATGAAGGTCCCTTTAGACTTAGACATCTTCGCGCCGTTAACCGTTACATAGCCGTGGACGAATACGTTGTCTGGCTTGCGGAAACCGCTGCCTTCAAGCATCGCTGGCCAAAACAGAGAGTGGAAGTAAACAATGTCTTTACCGATAAAGTGGTAAAGCTCTGTTGTGCTGTCTTTTTTCCAGTACTCGTCGAAGTCGAGATCATCACGCTTGTCACACAGGTTTTTGAACGAGCCCATGTAGCCAATTGGCGCATCTAGCCAAACATAAAAGAACTTGTCCTTTTCACCTGGGATCTCGAAGCCAAAGTAAGGGGCATCGCGTGAGATATCCCACTGTTGCAGGCCTGACTCAAACCACTCTTGCATCTTGTTGGCGGTTTCAGCTTGAAGAGAACCAGAACGTGTCCACTCTTTCAGCATGCTTTCGAACTGAGGCAAGTCGAAGAAGAAGTGCTCAGAATCTTTCATGATGGGCGTCGCGCCAGAGACCGCTGATTTAGGAGCAATCAGTTCCGTTGGGCTGTAGGTTTCACCACAGTTGTCACAGTTATCACCGTACTGGTCTTCGGATTTACACTTCGGACAGGTCCCTTTTACGAAACGGTCCGGAAGGAACATCTCTTTCTCAGGGTCAAACAGTTGAGAAATGGTACGGCTAGAAATAAAGCCGTTTTTCTTTAGCTCTAAGTAGATGTGTGACGCTAGCTCACGGTTCTCTTCTGAGTGTGTGCTGTGGTAGTTATCAAAGCTAATATCGAAGCCAGCGAAGTCTTTTTGGTGCTCTTCACTTACGGCAGCGATCATCTCTTCTGGTGTCATCCCCATCTGTTGTGCTTTTAGCATGATTGGCGTGCCGTGAGCATCGTCAGCACAGATGAAGTTTACAGTGTTGCCACGTAGGCGTTGGTAGCGTACCCAGATATCGGCTTGAATGTGCTCAAGCATGTGACCTAGGTGAATCGAACCGTTAGCGTACGGAAGGGCACAAGTTACCAGCAGTTTCCTTGGATCAAGGGTTCTTGGATCGTTTGCCATACTTAATATTCGCTTCTTAAGGAGTAGGAAAAAAATAGACGGTAATACTACCTTATCCCACCAGTGACTCCAAGGTATCTAGTTGCTCAAACACCCAGTTTTTTCAGGGTTCAGTCAGGACCTCGGGAGTGATAGCATGTGCGGTGCTATCCTTCTGTACAAGGAGCGTGTGTTTTCTGCGCGCCCTCCGCCAGTTCAGTGGGTCTTATAACAAGGAGCATTCATGCAGCAGTTTACTTCCAAGCAAGCGCTATGCGACTGGCTTAATCAGTTTCAACATCCACAGCTTGTGGCCGATTGGGCCTCAACGCCACATCTCGTTCATGTCGCCGCCGACCAATGTCAGATTCGACTGCCGTTTTCTTCGCGCTCTTTGCCTAGTGAACTCAATACTTGGATTGAAGGTCAGATAGAGCGCGGTCAAATACAGCGTTTCCCGTATTCTATCCAAATCGATGTGAAACCGCTCAGCACTCATGTGAGCGCGGAAGTGAAAGGCGTGAAAAATATCCTTGCCGTAACCTCAGCCAAAGGCGGTGTGGGAAAATCGACAACGTCGGTCAACTTGGCGTTGGCGCTCGCCGCGACAGGTGCCAACGTCGGTTTGTTGGATGCGGATATTTATGGGCCATCAGTGCCGATGATGATTGGTCAGCAAGACGCTAAGCCACAAGTGAGAGACAACAAGTGGATGCAACCTATCAAGGCGCACGGCATCGTGACGCAATCTATCGGTTATCTGGTCTCCAAAGACGAAGCCGCGATTTGGCGTGGGCCGATGGCCTCTAAGGCGTTAGCTCAGCTGTTGAATGAGACCGAATGGCCAGATTTGGACTATTTAGTGGTCGATATGCCGCCGGGTACGGGGGATATTCAACTGACGCTGGCGCAGCAAATCCCCGTCACCAGTGCTTTGATTGTCACCACACCGCAAGATTTGGCGCTCGCCGATGCACGTAAAGGCGCGGCGATGTTCAATAAAGTAGAGGTGCCAGTTGTCGGCTTGGTCGAGAACATGAGTTACCATATCTGTTCTCATTGCGGTGAGCGTGAGCACATCTTTGGCGCAGGCGGCGCAGAGAAAATGGCGCAAGAATATGGTTTGGATCTGCTCGCTCAAGTGCCGCTGCATATTGCGATGCGTGAAGACATCGATCAAGGCGTGCCTACGGTGGCGGCAAGGCCAAACTCAGAGCACAGTCAAATCTACCTTACCCTTGCCGAAGCGATCACTGCGCGCATGTATTGGCAAGGTGAAGAGCGCCCTGCGGCAATCCAATTCACCATGGTCGAGTAACCCTCACTCGGTGTAATCGATTGCTTGCGTTTTTCTCCCTTCAAATGCGGTTTTGTTGCGAAGTGTGACTAGCAACAAACCGCGCTTCTCCCTATAATCAGGCGGTTTAACCAATTTACACTGATATGCATGCGTCTATTTGCACACTTGCTAATATTAGTGAATATGACACCAATTCAAACATCGAGTGCAAGAATAATGTCTGAGAATAATCAATGTGTGATCGTCGGTATTGCTGGCGCGTCTGCTTCTGGGAAAAGTTTAATCGCAAGTACGATTTACCGTGAGTTGCGTGAGAAGGTGGGCGATCATCAAATTGGTGTGATTACGGAAGATAGCTACTACAACGATCAAAGCCACCTTAGCATGGAAGAGCGTGTAAAAACCAATTATGACCACCCAAGTGCGCTAGACCATGACTTGCTTTGTGACCATCTAGAACAGTTGATCCGCGGTGAAGCGGTGGAAGTCCCTGAGTACAGTTACACTGAGCATACCCGCTTAGATAAAACCACCACGTTAACCCCAAAGAAAGTCATCATCCTTGAAGGCATTCTTCTCCTGACGGACCCGCGTCTGCGCGATTTGATGCATGCGACGGTCTTTATGGACACGCCGCTTGATATCTGTTTGCTGCGCCGCGTGAAGCGTGATGTGGAAGAGCGTGGTCGTACGATGGATTCCGTTTTGAAGCAATATCAGAAAACGGTTCGCCCGATGTTTATGCAGTTCATTGAGCCTTCTAAACAATATGCGGACATCATTGTGCCTCGTGGCGGTAAAAACCGTATCGCCATTGACGTGTTAAAAGCGCACATTGCAAAACTTTTGAAAGCATAATCCCCGCGGGGTTTATTTTTTTAGCGAGAAGTGGCACTTTAAGTGCCACTTTCTTTTTATGGCGACAAGTATTTGTTCAATCACGACTTATACTTGGGGAAGTCCTAAAATTGTCTCTTACTTAGCAAGGATAATGCTGATGAAGAAGTTACTCATAGCCATAGCGGTCGTCGTTGTGGTCCTCCTTGGCGGGGTGGTTGCATTGGTAACCCTCGTCAATCCCAACCAATTTAAACCCCTGATTGTCGAACAGGCCAAAAAGCACACCGGCTTAGATCTGGTCATTGAGGGGGATATCAGTTGGCAGTTTTTCCCATCGATTGGTTTTGAGCTCGGTAAAACTGAACTGAGAAACCCAGCCGGGTTTGATAAACAAAATCTGTTTAAAGTCGATTCAGTGGGTATTGATGTCTCGGTCATGCCGCTATTTAGCCAGCAGCTCAACATTGGAAAACTTCGCCTCGATGGTGCAGAGTTCGCACTGATCACGCGTAAAGATGGCTCGACCAATTTGGATGCTTTGACTCAATCGTCATCTTCATCGCAACCGGCGACTCAAACCCAGAGTACGGCAGGGGACGTAGCAAGCTCAACCAGCAGCGAGCCGTCGTCCACCGAAACAGAAACTGGGGCCGCTTGGAGCATCAATCTCGCTGGCGTGAGCGTCAGTAACGCCGCTATTGAGATCCAAGACCTGCGCACAGGTAGTTTTACGAAACTGTTCGATGTGGCATTTAACTTGTCTGAGTTTGCCTTCGAACAATGGAGCTCGGTGACGTTTGCAGCGAAAGGTCAAAACAACCAGCAAGTGTTTGAAACCAAGGGTGACCTTGAGCTCAAATTAGCCCCCGGGTTGCGTGATTATGCGTTGCGCAATATCAACCTAGATAGTCGTTTTAGTGACCCAAGCACCAAAATGGAATCCATTAAGCTGGCGTTAGAAACGTTTCAGTTTGATGCGGTGAATCCGTTGACTTTCGAGATCAAAGGCCAAGCCGCTGATATGGACATCGATATGACGGGCGCGGCCAAACTGAGCGTTGATAAAGCGATGACGCTAGTGCAAGTGAATCAATTCACGCTCGACGGTCAGTTGCAAGGCGAGAGCCTACCTCAATCCCCTATGGCTATTGGCTTGTTATCGGACATACGTTTTGATCTCACTAAGAGTCATCTGAGCCTTGTGCTGAGTAAACTGACTGCCAATGCATTGCAATTTGATGGCAAAGCCGACGTCACCTTGGCCGAAATCGCGAAAGTGCGCTTTGCGCTTCACAGTCCAAACATCGACTTGGATGAATTTCTTGGACTAGGCGAAGCCAGCTCAAATCAAGGCGAATCTTCCGACTCATCTCAATCGACGTCAAGTTCTTCACCGCAATCAGGCACGTCACAAGCGGGGACGTCAGCTGCGAAACAACCGAGTGCAGAAGTAGAACCTGACTTGTCAGCGTTGGCCAATTTGGACGTGAAGGGTGACATCACCATCGATAAGTTCAAGGCCAACAACGCCAAGATGGAGAAGGTGAGCACAAGCTTCTCGATTGACCGAGGTGTGGTTGATTTGAGCGCTTTTACCGCCAACCTCTACCAGGGTAGCGTCACAGCCACAGGACGGTTGGATGCGCGTAAGAGCCCAGCGACCTACAGTGCCAAAAAGCAGATTCGCGGCGTGAAAGTTCAGCCTTTGCTGGTGGATGTGGCCAACACTGATCAGTTGGAAGGCACAGGTAACATTGATGTTGACGTTAAAGGTAACAGTTTGACTCCAAGTGGTATTCAGCAAAACCTTGTTGGCACGATAGGAATAAGTTTCACCGATGGTGCGGTCAATGGGATCAACGTTGCGCAGTTGATTCGTGAAAACTACGCCAAGATCAAAGGTCAAAAAGTGGAAGCCGCAACGGGTGTTAAGAAAACCGACTTTAGTGCGATGAAAGCTACGTTAGTCCTTAACAAAGGCAATGTATCGACCAACGATCTCACCATGCAATCCCCTCTGCTACGAATCCGTGGTCAAGGCGGAGCGAACTACATCAAGCAGACAGTGAACTTTACCGTGAGCACCTCAGTGGTTGGTTCTTTGGAAGGCCAAGGTGGTAAAGATATCGATGAGCTGAAGGATGTCACGATTCCAATTAACATCTCCGGCTCGTGGGATGCGCCTAAGTTCAAGTTAGTTTTTGATGATGTACTGAAGCAAAAAGCGCAGAAAGAGATTGACCGTGGCTTAGAGAAGTTAGACGGGAAAATCAAAGACGAAAAAACCAAGGAAGCCGTCAACAGTTTGATCAAAGGTTTGTTCAACTAACCTCACAGTGCACCACAGCAACAAACAAAAAGCCTAGCTCGCGATTGTCGCTATGAGCTAGGCTTTTTTAAATCCCAGTAATGGGAAAATCGTGTTACCAATCCACCCCTTTGAGGGCTTTGACACCGGATTCAAAGGCGTGCTTGATGTTTTTCACTTCTGAGACGGTATCGGCCATCTCAATCAAACTGCGATGGGCACCACGCCCGGTGATGATCACCGATTGCATTGCTGGGCGTTGCTCGAGTGCCTCGATCACTTCATCGAGTTCAATATACCCATAGCTCACCATGTAGGTGAGTTCGTCAAACAGAATCACATCCAGTGATTCGTCTTTGAGCATGCGCTGGCACTCTTTCCACACCACTTGCGCCGCTTCGGTATCAGTGGTTTTGTTTTGCGTTTCCCATGTAAAGCCTGTCGCCATCACTTGAAACTCGACGCCGAGTTTTTCCAGCAGGTTGCGTTCGCCGTTCTCCCAGGTTCCCTTGATAAACTGCGCGACAGCACACTGTTTACCATGACCGACCGCGCGAGCAATTGTGCCAAACCCTGAGGTGGATTTGCCTTTGCCGTTGCCCGTGATGATGAGCAACAAGCCTTTCTCTTCTTGTGCCGCTGCAATTTTCTTATCAACTTGTTCTTTGACTTTCTGTTGACGCTGTTGGTGTTTTTGCTCTTTGTGAGAAGGTGCTTGGTCTGACATATCGTTACCTTGTGATCATTCCTTTGCTCGCCATCATAGCGGACAACGCAAAGGGAAAAAACCGTCATCGACTGTGGTTACTCTCTCTCGTGATATCACATTTTGAGAGGGAGAAGTTTCATCCTGCTGGGATAGATTTCATGCCGCCAATCTAAAAAGTGTCGCTGTTCAAGATATGGATAACAAATTGAATTTACGAATGTTGTACCCCTTAGCCACGGTGTATAACCAAGATGTATTTTGAGAAGGAGGCACAGAGATGATACACCCGACTTGGCAACGATACGCGATGGCCGCAGCCCTGAGTTTTATCGCACTTAACACACAAGCTGACGTGTCCAATCAAGATACCTTGGTTCAGTCTGGGCGGTTAAATACGACGTCTGTTCCACTCTATGGCGCAGAAGTATACAGCCATGACAAGGTCACCTTTGGCAAGTTCGTAATGAGGTTGAAGTTGGTCTCTGAGCCCGGCGTCGTCTCGTCTTTTTTCACCTATGATAATGAATCTTGGCAAGGCGGCATTCCTTGGCGTGAGATAGATATCGAGGCGATCGGCAAAGCGCCCAACCAACTGCAAACCAATCTCATCACAGGCGCCCTTGGCGAGCGGATTCACTCCGAACATCTCCATCCCGTGCCACTGAATACCTTTCAGGAATATACGCTCATCTGGACTCCAGATGAAATCACTTGGTTGGTCAATGGTGAGGTGTTGCATCGCGTATTAGCCAAGGACTCGCAACAGGTGATAGACATGCGAGACAGCCCGCAAAGTTACCGCATGAACCTTTGGGTCTCTGAAGCGGCGGATTGGGTGGGTAAGTTTCAGCCTGAGCAACTGCCACTCACCCAGCAAGTGGACTGGATGGAGTACTACCGCTATCAAGATGGGCAATTTGAGAAGGTGTGGCGTGATGATTTTGATCGTTTCGATCACACGCGCTGGGGAGCAGGGGATTGGTCCTTTGAATCGAATCTGGTTACCTTTCATCCCGATAACGCGTTTGTCGACAATGGTCTGTTGCACCTTCGCTTATCCAGTGGCGAGTAGTTGAGGCGCCGACAAGCGGTATTCTTACCCTTTGTCTTGATGTGAGAGTTGAACCCGCCTAGCGTCTCAACTAGAATCCACGTTTTGATTACTACTATTAGGTCACAAGTATGAGCGATACCAACGCCAAACCTGAGTTACCGGATCACCTATCAGGCAACCCACGCAGCCCACATCACATCGCTGAGTGTTTTGAACACCAAATCGGCATTCGCCTAAATGGCAAAGAGCGCACCGATGTGGAAGAGTACTGCATCAGCGAAGGCTGGGTAAAAATCCCATCACCGAAAGCAAAAGATCGCTGGGGTCAACCGATGCTGATTAAACTCAAAGGCGAGGTTGAGGCTTACTACAAGTAAACCGCCCCTATGAGAATTCGAAAGAGTGAAGCCCGTGCTTCACTCTTTTTTTATCTGCGCGTATGGTCTTGGAATCGACGGTGTGTTTTCCTAATGAGAGAAAACGCCGGCACATTGGTCAACTGAAAAGGAAATCCATCATGAACAGCACTCAGTGTTCCTCCATCCTTGTCGTCTGCATGGGCAATATCTGTCGCTCTCCGACGGGCGAAGCGGTGCTCAGAGCGAAAGCAAAAGAGCTAGGCGTTGAAGTGGAGATAGACTCGGCAGGAACCATCGGTTACCACCAAGGTCATGCGCCGGACCCACGTGCCCAGGCGGCAGGGAAGAAGCGGGGATATTCGTTTAAAGGGATTCGAGCACGGCAAGTAGAGCCCAATGATTTTGCTCGCTTTGATCTCATTTTGGCGGCAGATAGGGACAACTTAGCCGATCTTCAAGCGCAGTGCCCACGTGAGCATCAACATAAGCTCAAACTGTTTCTCAGTGACATTGATGCAGACGTGGATGAAATACCTGACCCATATTATGGCGGAGATGAAGGGTTCGAGAATGTGCTCGATCTGATTGAGCAAGCGAGCGAGGCCATTTTGCAACGCTAAGCGGCCATTACGCGTCCACTGAAGTAATCATTGGCGACGATATACTCGGTATTGCGGATCAGCTCGTCGTGAATCTCCGACCAATGAACATCGTCAACATCATAGCTGGGTACGACACCGCCAACGCGAATGTTGAAAGGCGTTAGCTCTTTAGCCCAGCTTTGGGTAAATCCGGTCACCATGGAGGTGGCGTTGTCGAAGCCAGATAAATCTCGATAATCCGCATGGGCGATAACGTTGACGATTACCCCGTTTTTCTTTTCCATCCTCATTCGCTCTGCGGTAGCTTGGCCGAAGCTAAATAGCGTCGCTGCCATGTGGGAAAGCTGCTGAGTAAAAATCTCGCGGCCGCTCTGTTCAAGAATGGTCGGCATAGCATGGCTAGTGATGGCGTTGATCAACACATCGGGTGAGTGACCTAACGTATCATCCATGTAGTGAAACAGATCGTGAATGGCATCGACACTGTAATCAACAATCGCACAGGAGTAGATCTTAGTGGAGATCTGCTGACAGCTTTGCACTGTTTGTTGCAAGCGAGCGGAGTTTTTGTCGCACAGCACCAAGGTGGCACCTAGCGATGCGAAATGAGACGCGAGCGTACCACCAAGCTGAGAGCCTGCAGAAGTAATTAATATTACTGCATTTTTTATATCCATCGCTCGCCTTCCTTCTCGTCATACTTGACTACTTTGTTCATATAGCATGGTAGATTAACTGTTACTTATATGTGAATAACTTCAAATAAGTTGTGCGCATCTTTGAGCAGAGCGTGTTTCTTTGCGGTGTTTCACACTCTCTAGTTGAACGGGTGAATATGTATACAAAATGAGACAACGAGAATGTGATCCTGCGTCAATAGCTAGGATGTTAACCCATTAAGTTTGTAGGGAAATTTGGAACTGACGTTGAGCGTGGATCAGCTGATTGTAGAGATCGGCCGGCATTAGCTCACGCGGTGTTTGTTCTGCCAGTTGACGCCTCTGGTGACCAGAAAGGTTGTGATAGACCTCTTCAGGAAGGTCATGTGTCTCTTCGGGTAAATAGGTCAAGGTTTCCGGTGTTAGGTAGTGGGACAACTTGGCACTGGCGAGACCACTGGAGTGAAACAGCGCCGCTTGCTGCGCGGAAACTGCGTATGAGCTTTGATCCGAACGCAGAGTTTGTGGAGACGGCAACTCAAATCGACGGCGCAGAGCTGCTTCACTGCTGTCAACCGTATCGATTTTTTCCACTGGCGTTGTATCGCGGACATCATCAGAGAACAAAGAGAGAATCAGCGCAAAATCGGCACGGCGACCTTCGTGCACCGCATGATTAATGCCAGTGCCAAACTGAAGCTCGTTGATGACGCTCGCTTTGTCTAAGGTATGAATCGGGGTGTGCATATGTCCTCGCTTGATGTCTATGTAGCGGCGAGGGGGCAAAAAGCTTGAGAGCAGGTATGAAAAAAGCCAGCTGACTGCTGGCTTTTTAGGCGACTAAATTCCAATCCTTTCGGGGGAAGGGATTATTTTGCTAGGTTTTCTGCAACGAAGTCCCAGTTAACCAGTGCCCAGAAACCGTTCATGTAATCTGGACGAACGTTACGGTAGTCGATGTAGTACGCGTGTTCCCATAGGTCAACCGTCAGTAGTGGCGTGGTGCCTTCTTCTGTTAGTGGCGTCGCTGCGTTTGACGTGTTCACGATATCTAGTGAGCCGTCAGCTTTTTTCACAAGCCATGTCCAAGAAGAACCGAAGTTGTTGATTGCCGCATCAGTAAACTTCGCTTTGAATGCGTCGAACGAACCAAAGGCTGCGTTGATGGCATCGGCTACTGCGCCTGTTGGCTCACCACCCGCGTTTGGAGCAAGACAGTGCCAGTAGAAGGTGTGGTTCCAGATCTGTGCAGCGTTGTTAAAGATGCCGCCAGAAGATGTCTTGATGATCTCTTCGAGTGTTTTGCCTTCGAACTCAGTACCTGGGATTAGGCCGTTGAGCTTAACCACGTAGGTGTTGTGGTGCTTGCCGTGGTGGAAATCTAGGGTTTCTGCTGAGATGTGTGGTTCTAGTGCGTCTTTCGCGTAAGGAAGAGCGGGTAGTTCAAATGCCATTGCTCGATTCTCCATTGATTTGAAAGGGTTAGCCCTTTCGATTGCTTCCAGTGTTATTTATTATTCACAGCTTGCACGCGGCTTGCTGTGGTCAATGTGCTGACTTGCGTTCTAGTTTAGCAAGTTTTTACTTTATTAAAAGAGTTATTCGGATCCGATCACTGCAAAATTCTCGTCATGAGCCCGTCGGCTTTTGCAAGACACCGCATTGTGCAAACAGTGTCGCATTCAAGCCCAAATCTGTGCAAGGATTAAATCCCTTCTTATTGTAGGCTTTTTATTCTGCGCTAATGGTTTAGAATGTCCAGAATATTTGCAGTAACTCCATTAAGAGGAAGCAATGGAAACTATCGATAAAATCAAACAGCAAATCGCAGAAAACACGATCCTTCTTTACATGAAAGGTTCCCCAAAACTACCAAGCTGCGGTTTCTCATCTCAAGCAGCGCAGGCTTTGATGGCTTGTGGCGAAAAATTCGCTTACGTAGATATTCTACAAAATCCAGACATCCGTGCAGAACTGCCAGCGTATGCGCAGTGGCCAACGTTCCCACAATTGTGGGTAGAAGGTGAGCTGATCGGTGGATGTGACATCATCATTGAGATGTTCCAAAAAGGCGAATTGCAGCCACTGATTAAAGAAGCCGCGGCGCGAGCAGGCAGCGACGAAGAGTAATACTGGTTATATTTACAGTTTTTCTTGATTTGTAAGGGCGACATTGGTTAATGTTGCCCTTATTTTTTGCCATTTGACTCGCGTCTAAACTCCCTATGTCCCGTCTGTTTATTGCTGAAAAACCCAGTCTTGGCCGAGCGATCGCGGCAGCGCTGCCTGGCCCAAAGAAAAATGAGTCAGGCTATATTCGTTGCGGCAATGGCGATGTAGTGACCTGGTGTATTGGCCACCTGTTAGAGCAGGTCGAGCCAGACAGTTATGACGAGCGCTACAAAAAGTGGAATCTCGCTGACTTGCCTATTGTCCCGTCACAGTGGCAACTCAGACCGAGAAAGTCCGCCAGCAAGCAGCTCATAGTGGTCCGTAAGTTACTGAAAGAGGCGCAGCAGATCGTCCACGCTGGGGATCCAGACAGAGAAGGGCAATTGCTGGTGGATGAAGTGATTGAATACTGTCGCGTCCCACAAGGTAAGAGGACGTCGATGCAACGTCTGCTGATCAGTGACTTGAACTTACCGGCCGTTAAACGTGCGCTTAGCCAAATGCGCAGCAACCGTGACTTTATCCCCCTTTCTGTTTCCGCGTTGGCGCGTTCACGCGCCGACTGGTTGTATGGGATGAATATGTCGCGGGCCTATACCTTGTTGGGGCAAAAAGCGGGCTATCAGGGCGTTTTATCCGTTGGGCGCGTTCAGACTCCGGTACTCGGCCTAGTGGTGCGCCGAGATGAAGAGATTGAGCAGTTTGTACCTAAAGATTATTTTACGTTGCATGCGTTGATTCCCTATCAGCAGGGGGATCAGGCGTTTGATATTCGCGCGAGTTGGAAGCCGAGTGAAGCCTGTCAGCCTTGGCTCGATGAAGAAGGCCGAGTATTGAGCCGCAAGCTGGTTGAGAACGTTGCAAGCCGTATTGCCAATCAGCCCGCGACAGTGATGGAGTCCGAACAAAAGCAGACTAAACAGTCGGCGCCGCTTCCTTATTCGCTCTCTGCACTGCAAATTGACGCCGCCAAGCGTTTTGGTATGAGCGCACAACAAGTGCTTGATACCTGCCAATCTTTGTACGAAAAACATAAGCTCATCACCTACCCACGCTCCGATTGCCGCTACCTGCCGCTTGAGCACTACTCGCAGGCGCGTTCGGTCTGTGATGCGATTGCCAATAACGCCAAGGATCTGTCCACGGCGGTGGAGGAGGCGAATCTCTCCTTGAAGTCCAAAGCATGGAATGACAGCAAGGTGGATGCGCACCACGCGATTATTCCGACGCCTAAAAAAGCGTCAGTCAATGCGCTCTCTGCAAGTGAAATGAAAATCTATCAGCAGATTGCTCGCCAATATCTGATGCAGTTTTACCCTGCAGCTGTGTATGCCGAAGCCAAGTTGGTGTTTGAGATCGCCGGCGGTGCGTTTGTCGCCAAAGGTCGACAATTGGTCTTAGCGGGGTGGAAGGCACTGATGGGCAAAGTGGATGATGAGGATCAAGGCGTTGAGACGGTGCCACCGCTGGCGAAAGGAGAAGTGCTGACCTGTCGAGAGGGAGAGATCAAAGAGAGAAAAACAGAGCCGCCGAAACATTTTACCGAAGCCACGCTACTGCAAGCGATGACAGGCATCGCCCGATTCGTTGAAGACAAAGCATTAAAAGCCATCTTAAAAGAGACCGACGGGTTAGGCACCGAAGCCACTCGAGCCGGTATTTTGGATACGCTGTTTAAGCGTCAACTCCTCACCCGCCAAGGCAAAGCCATATTGAGCTCCGCCGCCGGGCGCGGGCTAATTCACGCCTTGCCAAGCGAATCCACCTACCCTGACATGACCGCCCACTGGGAGCACCAGTTGCAAGGTATGGCCGAGCGAAATCAAGCCTACCAACCTTTCATGCAAGCACTCCAACAGAGCATCGACGGATTGATGCAGCAGGTCAAATCCGGTGACGTGCCGCCATCGCTGCGTCATTTACCTAAGGTTGAGCGTCCGGTCTACAAAAAGAGACGTTCTTTTAAAGGCAAATCACCAAGAGCGAAGAAAAGCAGTTGAGCGAGAATGAAATCTTTCATAATGTCGAAAGTTTTCATTCGAGTTGTTTTTTGTTCGCCTGTTTGTCGACTCGTTTTCGTGACAAATTTCGCCAAATCTCATGAAATGAAACCGATTTCATCCTCGCCTAACCTGAAAAACAACGTCATAACTCTATGAAAGTCTTGTTTTAATTTTTAAATCTCTTGAATAGAACAGTTTCATGACGCTTATTTCAATAATCGGATGTGAAGTCGGCAAATATTTTCAAAGGTTTCATTGCTTATTATTTCCCTGAATTAAAACAAACCTAAATTAAATAGGGATATAACATGAAACATTTTAGAGTTTTACCAATAACTTTAGCGGTGGCTTCCACTCTCGCTTCTGCCTCTGTCCTTGCTGCGGAAACCGATATTTCGGCATTAGAGCAACGTATTCAAGAATTAGAGTCTAAGCTGGTTGAAATTGACTACGTCAATGACCAACAACAAGCTGTGTTGACCCCAGATACGCAAGTGCCTCAAGGCATTATCTTCTCAGGTTACGCACGTTATGGCGCGCACCACTCGTCAGGCGACAACCGTTATGTCGAAGTGGGCAGCAGTGGTCGCTCTCTTGGCCGTTTGGGTAACGAAGCGAACGGTGGTGAAGTTCAATTAGCCAAAATCTTCCAAGCAGACAATGGTGCCAAATGGGATTTGGTTTTCATGGTGGATGATTGGAACAACGACCAATGGGGTTCATCAGGCGGCGTGAATTTGAAGAAAATGTATGCCGGCGTCACTAACATTTTTGAAAGCCAACCAGAGCTCTACATGTGGGCGGGTCGTGACTTCCATCAGCGTCCACAACAAGGTTTGAATGATTACTTCTGGATGTCTCATGATGGCCAAGGCGCGGGCTTCAACAACCTAAACTTGGGTGGCGTGAAGTTGGATATGGGCTTTGTTGGTGCAGTGGACAGCTCCGACGGGGCATTAGGCAACGATGCAGGCCGCTACGCTATTACGTCAAAGTTACATGGAATCAATTTGGGTTTCGGCAATCTAGACCTTTACGCGAACTATGGTTTTGCTTCTAGTGAAGCCAACAGCTCAGCGAGTGAGGAAATCGTGATTGACGAAGATGGCGACATTGTTGTGAAGAAAAATCCTGCAGTAAACGTTGAAGATGAAACCGCTTGGCAAGTCGGTGCCGTACTTGGCCTAGGTAGCTCTAATAAGTTAGTGATGAAATACGCCGATGGCGCTGACAACTCGGTATTCGAGCTAGCAGGTGATAAGCAGGTCTTCTACGCAAGTGTCGAAGGGGGCTACAAAGCGTCTGAGCAATTTATTATCGATTACTTAGTGTCGTACAAAGATATTTCAGGTGCTGATACCGATGAGAAAAGCGAATACGCCGGTATCGTTCGTCCACAGTATCAATGGGATGACGTTCATTCAACATGGCTAGAAGCTGGTTATGCGATGGAAGATTGGGACGATGGCAGTGAGAAAACCGGTTGGAAAGTGACATTATCTCAAAACGTGTCACTGGGAGGCTTGCCTTGGAGCCGTCCGATGCTGCGCTTCTATACAACAGTTGGCGATGTAGAAACGACTGGCTCAGCGGGTGATAAAACAACCGCAGACACCGTGGCTGTCGGTGCCATGTTCGAAGCGTGGTGGTAAGCCTAGGGTAATTTACTGTCCAACTTATTGGTCCCACAAGGCAGATTGGTGGGACCGGGTCGACCAGCCAATTTAACTCCAGTTTGGGCACAGTTTTGTGCCCATTTTTTATCCTTGTCAAACACCGAAGTGTTCTAGATTCGGTCAAGAACGGGTGAACCTATGCCATTTCAAACCCTTGTGTCACGCCTCTATTTGGGCTTTATCTGCTTGATTGCGATTATGGTCGGATCGGCGTGGCTCTCTGTACACAGTAGCCAAGATGTCACAGATAAGATGGAGTCGATTACACGTGATACGACGCCATTGATGTTGCGCTCTGCGCAGTTGACCATCGATTTTCTTAATATCAATCGTAGTCTTACGCCCTTTTTATCGGCTCAATATTTGGATGAGTTGCCCCCTTTTGAAGAGCGGATAGCCGTCAATCGAGATGTCTATCTGAGTCAGTTGGAGTGGTTTGAATCGGCAGCGCAGCATCAACCTCAGCTCATGCCATTCCTCACACCCGTCAGAGAACAAGGGCAATTGGCGCTCGGTGGTTTGGAAGCAGTGATGGGTGCCTATACCGATGTGCTTGATGCGCAAGATCGCAGTGACTATCTTCAATCTCAATTCCAACAACTGATGACGCAGTTGAGTAACTCGCTTCAACGTGCGCGTACACGAGCGCAATCAGAGTCAGCTCAGCGAGCGTTGGATGGAGTGACCAGTCAAGTGTCGTTGCTGGGCAATGAAGCGAATGAGGTCTACAAGCAGAAAGACATGACAGAGCTGCGCTCAGTGGCGCGACGTTTTACGACGCGTCAACGTTATTTGGAGGAGAGCGAACAAGCCTTAACCGCGGTTGCGCCAAAGGTCTATCAAACGCTAGAAGGTACTTTACAGCGCCTAAAGCTACATGCGTTTTCTCAAGAGGGTGCAGTGCATTGGCACCTGCAAACCGTAGAGCAGGCAGAACAATTGCGACAACTACGTCAGGAATTGGAACAAGCCATTGATCGCCAGCTCGAGCATATCGATGGCTTGTCACGCTTTGCCAATCAGGTCGCCAATGACTTGTATGAAGAGGCAAAATCGGCCACCGAGGCAACACAAACCTTGTTTATCGGCATCTCGTTTGGCTCTATCGTTGTTGCGCTTGTGTTGGGTTTGAGTTTTGCCAGTATGGTGCGCAGGCCAACACGGCTCTTACTGGGGGCACTCGATGCCATCGCGCAGAAAGATCTTACGTCTGATGTCGATTATTCAGCCCGCAACGAGTTTGGCCAGGTGGCGCAAAAGGTCAATGTCGTGGTGCGTCATCTGTCGGAGATGATTGAGCGTATTCGTCAATCCAGTGCGCAGGTCAATGAGGCATCACTCTCCAACCAAACCATTAGCGCAGAGCTCAATCAAGCGATCAGTCAACAGACAGAGCAAACGCTATTGGTAGCGACGGCGATGGAGCAAATCGAGTGCTCGGTGACAGACATCGCGAGCTCAGCAGAGCAGACGCTCTCCCTCGTCACTGGCGCCGTTGAGCACTCCCAGCACGCGCAGACAGAGATGAATAGCAATGTGGCGATGTTGGAATCGCTCTCTGAAGAGCTTAACCAAGTCACTGAAACTATTGGAGTACTGGAGGCTGAAAGTGCCAGCATTGAGTCGATATTGGAGGCTATATCCGGTATTTCAGAGCAGACCAATTTACTTGCGCTGAATGCGGCGATTGAAGCCGCGCGCGCCGGTGAGCATGGCCGAGGGTTCTCTGTGGTGGCCGATGAAGTGCGGGTTTTAGCAGCGCAGACCACCAGCAGCGCCAAAGAGATTCAAAACAAAATTGAGCGATTGCAACAGCGCTCGGATCTCGCTAGTCAACAAATTGCCAGTTGTTTGAATGGGATGGGGCAGAGCATGCAGCAAACCGAGCGAGTCAATGCGCGACTGCATGAAGTGCATAGCCGATTGGATCAGGTCTCTCAGCGCAGCCATCAAATCGCGTGTGCGACAACGGAGCACCAGTCGGTGGCCAGTGATGTCACTAAGAACGTCAGTCACATTCACTCCTTAGCAGAGCAAAATTTAGATCGCTCACACCAACTCGCGACTCAAGGAAAAGAATTGGAACAACTGGCGCAAGTGCAATTTGAATTAACGGCCAGCTTTATATTGCGCCATTAATTTCACTATTAAGTATTATATTAGAGAGGTATTTGCCTCTCTTTTTTTATTTTATGCCCCATAAAAACACATGCTATTAGGCTATTTTCTGGCCTGATAAATAAAAGATGTGTGGTTATTTCATGAAACTGTTTCATGGCGACGATTGAAACTGTAGCGGCTCTCTATTTTTCCAAAACCGCCATTTTTTTCCAAAAATTAGTGTGATGACACTCACTCATTCCTCCCTTCAACTACGGAATACTCAGCCTGTAAGCGGTTTCAAGTCAAAGCAGTATTGAGGTTTCAGTGGCAACAATTAAACACGTTTCCGAGCATGCGGGGGTTTCTCAGGCGACGGTATCTCGAGTCATTAACGGTACCAGTCGCGTGAGTCACGACAAGAAGCTCAAGGTGGAAAAAGCGATCAAAGAGCTGGGCTATCGTCCCAATTCGATTGCTCAAGCCTTAGCGTCGAGTCGTACCGGTAGCGTTGGGATTGTTGTACCGGAGCTAGGTGGGCCTTTCTTCTCGGGCATTCTCCATTGTCTAGAGGAAAACCTGCGCCGCTTTGGTTATCACGCAGTGGTGACAGCTGGCTCAAACACGGAGCAGGGGCAACGTGAGTCAGTGGAGTTTTTGCTAGGACGTAGGGTCGATGCATTAATTCTTCATGTTCAACACCTGTGTGATGACTATCTGATCGCTCTGGAAGAACAAGGGATTCCTGTTGTGTTAGTGAACCGTTTTATTCCAGAGATGTATCAGAGCTGCATCGATATTGACAACGAGTTGGGGGGCAAACTGGCGACTCAATATCTTTTGCAGCAGGGGCACACCGAGATTGCTTGTATCACAGGGCCTTTGGATAAGTCAGACGCACGGGGGCGTTTGCAGGGTTACCGAAGTGCACTGGAGGAAGCAGGCTTGGAGTACAACGAAGCGCTGGTCTCGGAGGCAGGGTTTACCGAAGAGACCGGTGTTATCGCCACCAAAAAACTGCTCAAGCGTCGGTGCCGATTCAGCGCGATTTTTGCGTCGAACGATCACATGGCTTTTGGTGCATTTGAGGTGCTACGCAGCGCAGGTTTCTCTATCCCGGAGGAGGTGTCGCTGGTGGGATTTGACGATAACATTTTCGCTCGTTACCTCACCCCATCGTTAACCACAATCAACTTCCCCATTGAGCAAATGAGCATTGAGGCCGTACAGCTCACCTTGCAAAAACTGAACAAAAACAAGCGTGATGTGAATTTCAAACTCAACCCCGCGTTGGTAGTACGAGATTCAGTCAAGGACCTAAACAGTACCCTATAGCACTCGTTTAAACACCAATAACAAGATTAAGGATAAGACATGAAATTTAAGACCTTAGCGCTTTCGAGCGCGGTTGCACTCGGGCTTGCTGCCACAGCGACAGCAGCAGACAGTCAAATTCGCTTTGATGGATTTCCAGATTTTGACAGCAGCTTAAAAGTGCTTCTGCCTGAATTTGAAAAAGAGTCTGGCATCAAGGTCGACTACCTGATGAACAACCATGGTGACCACCACACCAAGTTGACCACCAACTTGGCAACAGGGTCGGGCGCAGGTGATGTGATCGTAGTCGATGTCGAAAAAATCGGTCCGTTTGTTGCTTCTGGCGGTTTGGTGAACTTATCTGAGCAATATGGGGCAGACAAATACGCCGATCGCTTTGCGCCTTATGCATGGACACAAGGCAAGGGCGGTGATGGTGATGTCTACGGTATCCCTGTCGACCTAGGCCCAGGTGTGATGTACTACCGTACGGACATTTTTGAAAACGCCGGTATTGATGTCAATGAAGCCATTAAAGATTGGGATTCTTACATCGCGGCGGGTGAAAAACTGAAAGCACAAAATGTCCAGTTGATTGCCTCTGCAGCGGACGTTGCGCAAGCGATTATCTTTACAACTGTGCCGGAAGGCGAAGGTCTGTACTTTGATGCCAAAGGCGAGCCTGTGGTGACGTCTGAGCGCTTTGTTCATGCGTTCGAAGTGGCGAAGCAGATCCGTGACAAAGGCTTAGATGGCCGTATCTTGGCATGGTCAAACGAGTGGTACGAAGGTTTCCGTAATGGCACATTCGCCACGCAGTTGTCAGGTGCTTGGCTATTGGGTCACCTCAATAACTGGATCGCACCAGACACCGCCGGTAAGTGGGGCGTATCGAACCTACCAGATGGCATCTACGGCAGCTGGGGCGGTTCATTCCTTTCTATTCCGACACAATCGACTAAGCAAGACGAAGCGTGGAAGTTGATTGAATACATGACGACTAACCGTGATGTGCAGCTCAAACACTTTGAAACTATTGCTGCGTTCCCAGCGAACGTGACGACCTACGATGACGATCTGTTCCAAGAAGAAGTGGCCTTCCTCGGTGGACAGAAAGCGCGTTTGTTGTTTGCTGAAGTGGCGAAGAACATCAAGCCAGTGGCGCCAGCAAAAGGTGACCACGTCGCGCGCTCTATCATCTTAGAAAACGCGTTGATGGAAGTGCTGGATGAAGGCAAAGACATCAAAACCGCACTGCAAGAAGCAGAGCGTTTGATCAAGCGTCGTACGCGCAACCTGTAAGTCAACGTTTGTTTTAAGTTTGGGAGACGCAACTCTGCGTCTCCCTAGGTAAGAGGTCGTTACTATGAATCAAGCAGCGAGCAGCGCCATGGAAACTTCAACCGGTCAGAGTCTTTTTTCTCGCCTAAATTTGAAAGCGCTTACACCGTACGGATTCCTATTGCCGTTTTTGATTATTTTTTCTGTATTTGGGATTTTCCCGTTACTTTTTTCTGTTTATCTCTCGTTCCATGAGTGGAACCCAGTCGAAGGACTCGGCGCGATGCAATATGTGGGGTATGAGAACTACTACATCGCATTGACCGACCCGTGGCTTTGGCGCTCATTGAAAAATACGTTGTGGTTAGCCATCACATCCGGTGTGGCTCAGCACCTTGTCGCCATTCCTGTGGCGTACATTTTGGTGTCAATGGGTGACCGTCTTCGTCATTGGTTAACGTCAGCGTATTTTCTGCCGTTTATTACCTCAACCGTTGCGGCATCGCTGATCTTCTTCAACATGTACTCGCCAAACTCCGGCATCATCAACCAAACCTTGATGGCGTTGGCTGACAGTTCTCTGTTTGGCTGGGCGTTCAGTTGGGTCAATGAGTACCAGCCGATTCGTTGGTTAGATGATGCGACTATGGTGAAACCATCGATTGCCATCATGGTGTTTTGGAAATACACCGGTTTCAACATCGTGCTCTACACCACAGGCTTGATGACCATACCCAAAGACATCCTAGAAGCTGCCCGTATGGATGGCGCCAACGCGCTGCGCCGTTTTTGGAACATCTCACTGCCGATGATTCGTCCGTTTGTCTTCTTCGCGGTCACCATGACCATCATCGGTAACCTACAGCTATTTGAAGAACCGTTCGTTCTGACACGTGGTACTGGCGGTACGGGTCAATCGGGCCTCACCATCTCTATGTACCTCTACAAAGTGGGTTGGGAATGGCTAGAGATGGGCACCGCTTCGGCGATTTCCTGGCTGCTGTTTGCCTTGATCGCTGCGTGTACCACGATTCAATTCTTCTTCTTCGGTAAAAAAGGCTTAGGGGAGCAATAACCATGACGACTCACTCTGCGACTTCGCCAGTGTCGATTTGGGCAGCCATCAAGCCCAGCGACCGAGCGATTGAAATTTTCACTAAGGTGCTGATGGTCGTATTGGGCATCATTCTGATTGTCTCTGCGATTGTGACGGTGTTTCCGTTTGTTTGGTCAGCGCTGTTATCCACACGCGACCGCACCGAGATCTTTGGTTCGGGTATCAGCTTTGCCATCGGTGACAGCTTGGCGATCAACTACGCCAAACTGCAAGAGATCATGCCTTTTTGGCAAGCGATGTTTAACTCGATTTATGTCGCCTTTCTAGGCACCACGATTTCGCTGCTGTTTTGTAGCATGGGGGGCTATGCCTTCGCTGTGTTCAAGTTCCGCGGCAAAAATATCCTGTTTGGCATGTTGGTTGGATCCATGATGATCCCGCCCGTACTGAGCTTGATTCCCTACTTTATGATCGTCAAGTTCCTTGGCTTGCTTGACAACCACATGGCGGTTTGGCTGCCGTTTACTACGACGCCGTTTGGTATTTTCTTGATGCGTCAGCACGTTGTGGCCTCGATCCCGAAAGAGTTGCTTGAAGCGGCTAAACTGGATGGAGCGGGGGAGTTTAGAACTTACTGGAGCGTGGTTTTGCCATTGATGAAACCAGCGTTGGCAACATTGGCTATCGTTCAGTTCGTCTTCTTCTGGAATATGTTCATGCAGCCGTTAGTTGTACTGACTACGCCAGAAAACTACGTGATTACTCAAGCCCTGCGCAGTGTGCAAGGGATTCCTAATACGCCATGGGGCGCGGTGATGCTGGGGACCACCATTTCCATTTTGCCTTTGGTGGTGACGTATCTCTTCGCGTCAAAACAGATGATCAGTGGCTTAACGTCGGGTGCAGTAAAAGGTTAGATAAGGTAAGAAAATGAATAAATATCAACTTCCAAGTGACTCAAAATTACGCAGTAAGGAATTTGTCTTTGGTGTGGCGACCTCGTCTTACCAAATCGAAGGTGGCATCCATGAAGGCGGTCGTACGCCCTCTATTTGGGATACCTTTTGCGCCGTGCCTGGCAAAGTCGACAATGGCGACACCGGCGCTGTAGCCTGCGATCACTACCATTTATGGAAACAAGACATTGAGATGATTCATAGTCTCGGTGTGGATGCTTACCGCTTATCCATGGCGTGGCCGCGCATTTTGCCACAAGACGGCGTGGTCAATGAGCAAGGATTGGCGTTCTACGAGCAGATCATCGATGAGTGTCATGCTCGTGGTTTAAAGGTCTATGTCACACTCTATCATTGGGATCTGCCTCAATACCTTGAAGACAAGGGCGGTTGGTTAAATCGTGAAACCGCTTACAAGTTTGCTGAGTATGCTCAAGTTGTCAGTGAGTATTTTGGCAACAAAATTGATGTTTACACTACGCTTAACGAACCGTTTGTTGCCGCTTTTCTCGGCTACCGCTGGGGAATTCATGCACCGGGTATCGAAGGGGACAAAGAGGGCTTTTTAGCGTCTCATCACTTGATGCTTGGCCACGGCTTGGCGATGCCAATCCTGCGCGCCAATGCACCCGCCTCTTTGCATGGCATTGTATTTAACGCGACGCCGTCTTACCCACTAACGCCAGAAGACCAAGGCGCGGCGGATTACTGTGAAGCGGAGAGTTATCACTGGTTCATGGATCCGGTACTCAAAGGGGAGTACCCAGCGGTGGTGATGGAAAAACATGCCGCTAATATGCCGATGATCCTCGATGGTGATTTGGCAGTGATTTCAGCGCCGGTGGACTACGTTGGCCTGAACTACTACAGCCGCAGCGTTGCCCGTTACAACGAGCAAGGTGAGATTGAGACCATCAAGCCGCAAGAGTCGGAGTACACCCACATTGGCTGGGAAATTTATCCGCAAGGTCTCACGGATCTCTTGGTGCGCTTTAAAGAGCGCTACGCCAATCTACCGCCTGTATATATCACAGAAAACGGCGCTGCCGGTGATGATGACGTCTGCGCGGGCCGCGTTGACGACACGCAACGTGTGGCGTACTTCCAATCGCATTTAGAAGCGGTCGACAACGCTATCAAAGCGGGCGTTCGCGTCGATGGTTATTTTGCGTGGAGCCTGATGGATAACTTCGAATGGTCATTTGGCTACCACCAACGTTTCGGCATCGTCCATGTCGATTACCAAACTCAACAAAGAACTTTGAAACAGAGCGCCATTGCCTATCGCAATATGTTGCTAGAGCGCGCTGAGGAGAACAACTAATGGCTAAAGTAGAATTTCGTAACATTAAAAAATCGTTTGGTGATGTGGACGTGGTAAAGCACTTCGATTTTACCGTCAATGATGGTGAGTTTGTGGTGTTCCTTGGCCCTTCTGGCTGCGGTAAATCGACCACGCTGCGCATGCTCGCGGGGTTGGAGAGCATCTCGTCTGGCGATATTTTTGTCGGCGACAAGCTGATGAACAAAATCGATGCCAAAGATCGTGATTTGGCGATGGTGTTTCAAAGCTACGCGCTCTACCCGCACATGACGGTGTACGAGAACATCGCGTTTGCCCTCAAACTAAAAGGGATGAAAAAGCCAGACATCGACGTTGAAGTGCGCAAAGCCGCCAAAATGCTCGAGCTCGAACCTTTGCTTGAGCGTAAACCGAAAGAGTTATCGGGCGGTCAGCGCCAGCGTGTGGCCATGGGGCGCGCTATGGTTCGTACACCTAAGGTGTTCTTATTTGATGAACCGCTATCGAACCTTGATGCGAAGCTTCGCGGTGTGATGCGTGAAGAAATCAAGCAACTGCATCGTGAACTGAAAACCACCACGATTTACGTGACCCACGATCAGATTGAGGCGATGACGCTCGCCGATCGCATCGTCATTCTTAAAGATGGCTATGTGGCGCAGGTCGGTACGCCAACCGAAGTCTTTAAACGCCCTGCCAACAAATTTGTTGCGCAGTTCATCGGAAACCCGTCGATGAACATGTTGGATGCGAAGTTGATTGAAAAGCAAGGGGCGTTCTTTGTTGCCCTTGGCGACGTTGAGATCCCGTTGCCAGAGCGTTTTAAAGCGCACGCGTCGAAAAACCTCGCACTGCACTTTGGCGTGCGCCCAACCGATATCCATTTGCGTGCAGAGCAAGTGGACCACGACCGCGTGCTGCCGATTCCTGTCACCATTAAAGACAAAGAGCTGCTCGGCGCCAGCATTTTGCTGAAAACTGAGGTCAGTGGTCAGCCTTTGATGGTTGAAACCCAAGCGGCAGAAGTGGATGTGAAGGATTTGACTTTATACCTCGATCTCGACGCGATTCATCTGTTTGACGCGCTGAGCGAAAACTCGCTCGCAAGTTAAGGCTGCTACTCACGGCGAATCTAATTCGCTTTATTACACGATTTAATGATTTGCTCCCTCGGTTTGGGGGAGCCAGGGATAGTGACATGAATTTCGGATATTTTGACGACAACAACAAAGAATACGTCGCCACCACACCATGTACGCCAATCAAGTGGTGTAACTACATGGGCACACTCGAGTTTGGCGGCTTGGTCGACAGCAATGGCGGCGTGGTATTGTGTAAAGGTGACCCAGCCCTCAACCGCATCACCAAATACATCGCTCAGTTGCCTAACTCAGAGTTTAAAGGGTCGACCTTATACCTAAAGGTGAAAAACCGCCAAGGCGATGTTCAGGTGTTTTCACCCTTCTATACGCCGACGCTCAAACCTCTCGATAAGTTTGAGAACCATACCGGGCTGTCATACACCACCATCATCGCCGAAGGGTATGGGGTGCGCTGTGAGGCGACCTTCTTTGTACCCAAAGATGCGCCCGTCTTGCTCGAAGACATCCGAATCACCAACATCAGTGACGAGGCTTTGCACGTAGACGTCGTGCCAGTGTTTGAATTTACCCATTTTGATGCCCTTAAGCAGCTCGTCAACGCGGACTGGGTGCCGCAAACGATGACGCTCAACGCGCATCAACAGGCGAGCGGTCATACCGTCTTAGAGCAATACGCATTTATGAAGCGCGATTATGCCGTTAACTTGATGACCGCTGACAGAGTAGCGACCTCATTCGATGGCGACCGCCAAGTGTTTCTCGGTAATCACGGTTATGGCAGTTGGGCCGCGCCAGAAAAGCTGTTTGCAGAGGAACTGGGCAACAGCGAGTGTTTACGTGGCGACAACATCGGCGCGCTCAATTTGCGTTTGGGTTGGATGGAGCCTCAAGCGAGTGAGCGCACCGTCGTGCAACTGACGCAAATGACGAGTTTGGCTGAGGCCGCGCCCATGCTGGAGAAATACCGCGATCACGCCCAAGTGGATAAAGCCTTTGCTGAGCTAGCCGATCATTGGCAAGCTTACCTGGCGACCGTTCAGGTAGAAACGCCCGATCCGGCGATGAACTCGATGCTGAACATCCACAACCCGCGTCAGTGTCATACCACTAAGAACTGGTCACGTTACTTGTCTTTGTATCAGCTTGGCTATGGTGCACGTGGTATTGGTTTTCGTGACTCATCACAAGATACCTTGGGAGTCATTACCCATATGCCGGAAGAGGCGCGTGAGTTTATTGAGCGTCTTTTATCGGTCCAAAACCAAGATGGCTCCGCGATGCACCAGTTCTTTCCCTCTACGATGGAAGCCAATGCCGGTGACTCGCGAGAAGAAGAAGACCGACCGGATTACTATGGCGATGATCACTTGTGGATCATTTATGCCGTCACCCAATACGTCAAAGAGACTGGCAACGGTGCGTTTCTCGACAAATCGATCCCGTTTTATCAAAAAGATAAACAGGGTCATCCGCTTGAATCTGCCTCAGTGTGGGAGCATTTATGCCGAGCGATAGAGTTCACGCGCAGCAATACCGGTCAACATGGATTGCCACTACTGGGTTTTGCAGATTGGAATGACACGGTTAACTTACCCACTGGCGCCGAGTCGATGATGGTCGCCAACATGTACGGTAAAGCGCTGTTGGATATGCTTGATTTGTGTCGCTTGCGGGGTGATGAGCAACGTGCGCAGCAATACCAAGCCCAGTACGAGCAGATGAAATCCACCGTCAATGAGTGTGGATGGGATGGCGAATGGTTTATCCGTTATTTTGATGAGCAAGGCCAGCCGATTGGCTCACACATCAACGCGCAAGGGCAAATCTACACCAATGGTCAAAGCTGGCCAGTGATCTCTGGGTTTGCTGATAGCGAGCGTGCCACCACGGCGCTGAATTCTGTCCACTCGAAACTCAATACCGCCAACGGGATTAAGCTGTCAACACCAGGCTATAACGGCTTTGATCCTAACTTAGGTGGCGTCTCGACGTATCCACCTGGGGCAAAAGAAAATGGCGGCATCTTCCTGCACGCCAACCCTTGGGTGATGATTGCTGAGGCGAAGATGGGCAATGGTGATCGAGCGTATCAGTACTATCGTCAAATCAATCCTGCCTCGAAAAATGATGTGATTGAGACATTCGAATCGGAGCCCTACTGTTACCCACAAAACATTCTGGGTGATGAGCATCCGCAGTTTGGATTGGGACGTAATGCTTGGCTATCGGGCACTTCGTCTTGGACTTACGTCGCGGGCACACAGTGGATTTTGGGCGTAAGACCAGACATCGATGGATTGATCATCGATCCCTGCATTCCCAAAGCGTGGCCAGAATTTCGTGTGACTCGACAATTTCGCGGCGCCACGTACCACATCCATGTCGATAACCCTAACCGGGTGAGTAAGGGGGTGGCTGAGTTACGTGTCAACGGTGAACGTGTCGAGGGCAATAAAGTGCCCGTATTGGCGGCGGGTGACCACCGCATTGAGGTGACGCTAGGCTAACCAATGCTCGGGGAGGTTAGCCTCCCCGACGATGGTACATCAGCGCCGTGGCTGATAGTGCGCGTGGCATTGCCACTCAAACTGCGCGGTTTGCTCGGGGTTAAGTTCCAATAAACCGATGTGATTGTTAAACGCATCAGCAGGGCATGACATAGGTTCAATTGCAATACTCGGCTCCGACGCTGGCGTGTAGAGCTGAATAAAAGGGTAATTTGCCCCTTGCTGGTAGTCGAGACGGGCTTGTTGATCCGCTCGGGTTAGGGTTAGCGATTGATCACTGCTTTGATGAAATCGATAGCAATGATTGAGTGTGACATCGGCGAGCGTCGTTGGGCTACTGAGGGCGGTGTTGCTCGTGTATTCGCCGGTGGGTAAATCATCGCGGTGTACGACCTCTTGATGAGGGCTTAGGCTCAGTTGGCACTGCGCCAGTGAATCACCGAGCGAAAAATAAGGATGCCAAGCATCGCCATAAGGGAAAGGGGATTCGCCGGTGTTGGTGATCTCGGTATAACAGCGAAGGCGGCCAGTCTCATCAATGTGATAGCAGACGTCGAGCCGGAAAGCGAACGGAAAACCGTCGGCAAGATGGTCGGTCTCATAGCGAAAACGCGCCGTGGCGAAGTGCTCTTGTGCATCGGTCTCAACCACATGAAACGGTTGATTGTAAAGTAGGCCATGTACGGCATGTTCAGACCAAGGAAAGTTCGCCGGTAATCTGTAGTCATGCCCTCGGTAGTGATATTGACCGTTTTTTAGGCGGTTAGGGAAGGGAAACAGTTTGGCACTACGAGAGAAAAAAGGGTGAGATTGAATCACATTTTGACTGTCTTGGTAGCCAACAATAAATGAGAAAGGACTATGATTGACCCGATATTGGTTAATAATGGCACCAAAGTCTTGAATAATTTCGACGCAGATGCCGAGTTTTGAATTTAAGAGTGTTGTGGAGTGAAAATCTCCAAATTTCCCTTTAACGATTTTAAACATATTAATATCTCCTTTGAAGAGGATATTAATTGATGAATATAAATATTCAATGTTGGTTTTCACATTATGATAAATAAAATTCCATACACTTCATATTTTGGTCCATCGGACGTTCTGTGCAGTAAAGGCAACGCCGCTGAATTTATCCAGCCTTGGTATACGCCTATCTCAACCACCCCTGAAAATACGGGGATGGCGGTGGGTGGTATTGGCAACACTTTCACCTTAACGCCGCAAGGTAAAACGCCAAACTTTAGTTTCATTCCTGGTATATTTATTGATTGCCAAGAGGATGATGTCTATTTCAACGATTTCTATATTTCTGTGATGGATGAACATCACGTTGAGAATCTGGACATATCGGATTTTTCTGAAGCGAAACTGTATTTAAATTACTATCCGGCGATATTTTTACGTGAGATATCACAATGTAATAATAAAGATGAGCTACTATCCTTAATTAGGGAAACCATTTTGTCTGGTCAGTTCTACTTGATCAACAAAGAGTACTTCCTACGCTGGAATATTGAATTTAGCGCCGCAACACACCAGGCAATTCAGGCTGACGAGACAAGCGTTGAGGCTCAGCTACTGGTCGCGATCGACTTTTTTAATGGTTTGTTGGTTAATAGGTCGACCCACGCGTGGTCATTGACACCGCAACGCGGCGCAATGGTGCCCTCTGTTGACGCCAGTCGAGTGCATTATCGGGCGCTGTATCCGTTGGCGGAGTATGACTATCATGGACTCTGTGATATTGAGTTAACTCGCCAAGTGGTCTCTCCTGTGGTCAAAGATGCCCCAGAACTTTGCAGTCTACCTTTGCACTGGAACCAATTTCAGCTCACCAACCGCAGCAATAAAGCTCAGTGGGTCACCGTGGTCCAGCCGCTGAATAACTTGATGGGAGCGACCTACCAAAAGGCACGAGATGGCGTACAAGATTCCTGTTGTCACTTGGTGCAAAACCCGATTGGGCATCAGCATCAACCGATTGTGCTTGATCAAGGTGAGACGCAGTTCAGTGGTGTGCGCTTGGCGTCCAACTCACCGTATGCCAGTGATATTGAAGGCGAAGTGATTTACGGCGTTCAAGCGTCAGCGAGCACAGTTCAAGCGGGCAAGATAACCGTGTCGCTTAAGTCACAGGTTTACGCCAGCAAGGCGCAGCAACAAGTATGGCGTGCACTGCATACAGGGCGAACCAATGATCATTTTGACCGCGGTATCTACAGTGGCCGTGAGCCACTCAGTGCTCTAGTTTGTGTTCAGGTGAAGCTTGAGCCGGGTGAAACGCAATCGCTGCGTTTCGCGCAAGTGATGGATCACAGCAAAATCCTTCTCGACGGTTGGCAAAGTCACAAAGCGTACGCTCGCTACTTCCCTGAGCCATCGCGCGCTGAAACGATATTAACCCAGACCTTGCCTAAGCTTTCAGAGATAGAGCAGCGTATTGTCACCCAGCAACAAGACTTTTATGACCAGGCAGTGGCCAAGTTTAGTGGCCAAGAGAGTGCCCTGCGTTACGCGACGATGGCGATGAATAGCCTCTCGTTTCTAGCGGAATCAACCGTGTGGGACGTCGAAGATACCTTGCTGGTCAAAGAGTGTGTCGATTATCCCTTCTTTAACTCACTGGATGTTTATTTTTACGGTTCGTTCTCACTGCTGTATTTGTTGCCACAACTCGATGGGGCGGTGATGAAGCATTTTGCGCGGGCAATTTTAGCCAGTGACAATACTCTGCGGCGCTATTGGGAGTATGAAGACAAACCTTACGCTGAGCTGGTTGACGAAAAATACCAAGGGACACGTGCCGAGCGCGGCGCGGTGATCCACGATCTTGGCAGCCCTTACGATATTCAGCCAGATGCCTACAGTTGGCATAACGTCAAAGAGTGGAAGGATCTCGCACCTAAATACATCCTGATGGTCTACCGCCACTGGCAGAAAACCGGCGATCAGGCGGTGGTGGAACAGTGCTGGCCGGCGGTGAAAGAGAGCATCGAGTACCTCAGTCAACTGATTGGCCCCGGTGAGGATCTACCTTTGACGCGTGGCACGGACGATACGTTTGATAACCTTTCGTCTCATGGCATCTCTATCTACTGTGGTAGCTTATGGGCAGCAGGGCTGCGCGCGGCAGCTGAGTTAGCTCAATGTGTTGGTGAGACGGCGGTGAGCGAGGGTTACAATGAACGTAGCGAGCGCGCTTTGGCAACCCTCGAACGTGCCTTATGGGATGAGAAGCAAGGCTATTACCACTTTTTCGTTACGCCGGTCCAAGCCAAGCATCTGACAGGAGAAGGTTTGGCTGAGCTACAAGGATTGGGGTTAGCGGTGAGTGGTGACGCAGTGGACGATGCCGCGGTGTTGAACGCGTATCTTGATGAGATCGACGAGGCGAGTGACGATGGCCAAAGGGCGCAGCGTAAAGTGAAGAAGCAGCGGTTATTGAGCCGCGTACCCACCGCCTTTACCCCTCAGTTTGCTGAGCTGGTGGAGGATTCAGATAACAGTTTTGGTGATGCGTTACTGGCTGACAGCTACCTGCAATTGGTGGGGCTACCTCGCTTGTTTGCGCCGCAGCGGACTGAGCGAACTTTGGATTTTATCTACCAAACTAACTTTGTTGCCAACAGTCCTAAGCTGGGGGTGGCGAATATGACCTTAGCGGACGGGCGTCCTCACGAGGCATTCCAAGCGCAAGATGTCTGGATTGGTGTGCAATTCAGTGTTGCCACCGCGCTGCGTTTGGCGGGTAAGCAAACGCAAGCGGAAACCTTGATGGATACCGTCTATCAGGCGCTATACCAAATGGCGAAGATTCCTTTCGCCGCGCCAGAGGGTTTCAATTGCTCGGTCGTGGTGACGCCAGAGTCGATGGCGCAGCGATTTGACATCGATAAGACTCGCGCTCAGCAGTGGGTATCGTATTTGCAACACTTAGGTCATCTACTTAGCGATGGGCGTGTGAATCCAAATCTGACGGATGATGCCGATGCGTTTATTCGCTCTCTCGCGTCTGACGAGTTTGCTGCTAAGGATAATTGGCCGGATCACGCTGAGTTGCATAAGTGGTTACTCAGCACGGGGTTAAAGTACACCGCAGGGCGATACTTCAGACCGGGAATGATTTTCGCTTATCTGTACCAATAATGAGGGACGCGCATACGTGGGCGCAGGCAGAGCGATGTCATATCTGGTTGCCATTGAGTTTTGCCTGAACCTCACAAAGCCGCAATCGTTGGGATTGAGTACACGACTCAGTCCCATTATAGTTCAGCCACTTACGGTGAGTGACTCATGATGAGCCGAGCAACCTTATGACAAACAAGAAGAAAAAATCCCCCACGGTGTACGATGTCGCGACGTTGGCTGGCGTCTCGCCTAGTACGGTGTCGCGTTTTTTAAATCGCACCACCTATGTTTCTGATGACAAGAGCCACAAGATCGAGCAGGCGATCACCACGTTGGGCTACAAGCCCAATTTTCATATGCAGCAAAGCACGACTCGTCGCTCGATGACGATTGGTGTGCTGATTCAGCATCCAGACAGTCCTTACACCAGTCGTATTCTCAATGACATGGAGAACGTATTGCTGGCGCAAGGCTACTCCTTGGTTTTAGCGACTGGACATTGGCAAAATAAGCTTGAGGTTCATGCGCTTGAGTACCTGATGAAAAGCAACGTCGATGGCATCATCATTGTGACGGGCAATTTGAGCGAGCAGTCGATTCTCACCACGGCGAAATCCATTCCGGTTGTCGCGGTAGGTTATGACATTCAAGGGGAGAACGTTCGCTCCTTGAATCTAGATAATGTACTGGGCGGATATATTGCAACGTTGCACCTGTTGCAACTTGGCCATGTGAATATTGCCCACATTAAAGGGCTCTCCAGTCAACCAGATTCGGGGGCACGCTTTGCCGGTTACAAGAAAGCGTTAACTGAAGCGCAAATCAAACCCAATCCAAAATTGATCAAACAGGGCGATTTCAGCTCTGAAACAGGGTATGAGAAAACGGTTGAGCTAATTGAATCTAAAGTGCATTTCTCTGCGTTGTTTGCCGCTAATGATCAAACGGCCTATGGCGCAATGAAAGCCCTAACTGACCACGGTTTTAGAGTGCCAGAGGATGTCTCCATCGTCGGTTTTGATGATTTGCCCACCTCTCAATACTTTACGCCCGCTTTAACAACATTGCGTCAGCCGATTGAAGAGATTGGCGCCGTCTCTGCGCGTTCGATGTTGAACTTGTTGTCAGGTGAACGACATGAGACTCGTTTACCACCGATAGACTTGATGATTCGACAATCCACCAAGTCCATCTATCGATAGTCGTTTTCCCTGCGCCCGTGAGCTGCTAGCATGGGCGTTATGGTTACGTGTTTGTTGTCCTCATGATCCCCCTGATATACCACCCGATCTACTCCGATTTACCCTTGCCTGACGGGCATCGCTACCCGATCAACAAATATCGCTATCTGTATGAGGCGATACGCAAGCAAACGCCTTGGCAACACCGTATCGATTGGGTGACGCCCAGTGCCATCACGATGGAGGAAGCCGCGCGTACCCATTGCGGCCAATATCTTGATCTCTTGTGTCGCGGCGCACTGCCTGCTGCCAAAATGCGACGTATTGGCTTTCCTTGGAGTGAGCAACTGATCACTCGCACCCTCACTTCGGCAGGGGGTACCAGTGCAACGGTGGATGCGGCGCTAGAGCGAGGCGTGGCGATTCATTTGAGCGGTGGCTACCATCACGCGCACTATGATTTTGGTAGCGGGTTTTGTCTGATCAACGATTTGGTGATCGCGGCCAAACGAGTCTTGACCAATGAGCATGTGGATACTGTGCTTATTGTTGATAGCGATGTGCATCACGGCGATGGCACGGCGACCTTGTGTCGAGATGAGGCGGAGATCATTACCCTATCGTTTCATTGCGATAAGAACTTTCCGGCGCGCAAACCGGATTCTAATCTCGATGTGGCGCTTTCAAAGGGCACAGACGATGCGACATTTTTAAGTCACTTTACTAGCGTGGTTGAGATGGCTGTGAATCTGCATCAGCCTGATTTTATTCTCTATGATGCCGGTGTGGATATTCACCAAGAGGATGAACTGGGGTATTTTAATGTCTCAACACAGGCGATATATCAACGAGATAGAGCTATGTTTGAAGTAGCGACGAGGCGAGGTGTGCCGATTGCCTGCGTTGTCGGTGGTGGTTATCGCACTCGTCATGAGGATTTAGTGCCGATACACATGCAGCTGATTCAAGCTGCAATGGATGTTTACAAGGATTAGTCATGGAACACAGGATACGTGCCGCGGGCATACTGGTCGATCAAGGCGCCGTGTTGTTGCTCAGAGTCAACGATTTTACCGGTGAATACTGGATACCGCCGGGTGGCGGCATGGAATCGGTTGACCGCAGCACTAAGGCGTGTGTTGAACGTGAATTCGCTGAAGAGACAGGGCTGAGCGTGAAAGTGGGTGAGCTAGTGTGCGTGCGAGAGTTTCTGGAAACGGAAAACCATCGCTACCATGCCGAGTTCTTTTATCACATCACGCATTATCAAGGCACTCCGAACTTAGAGAACCTTAAAGGGCTGAATGACGAGCAGTTTATTCAAAGCGTCGAGTGGGTGCCGATTGAACAGTTGGCAGAGAAGCGTCTCTATCCAGTGGAGCTTAAACACAAGTTGTTGGCGCTGATTGAAAGTGAACACTACGCCATGCATCTCGGCTCTTACATTCAAGGATCGTTTGAAGACATTAATCAGCTTTAACTGAGCAGATTTATGAAAAAGGCGCAGGCAAGTGATTGCTCTGCGCCTTTTTTGTCGCTCATTGGCTGAGTGAGCTTTAACCCTCGTCAGAGAATACCGGCATGGCCTTAAGTTCATCATGGCTAAATGGTGCGTCGCCAAACAGCAGCGGGTAGTAGAAGTGTCTGAGCGATTGGTGGAAATTGCGCACACGTTGCTCATAGCGCATGCTCGCTTTAACATCGGTGTTCGCCAGCGATGTCATCCAACGTTGGGTGAGCGTTGAAGGCGAAAGCCACGCTGCATAGCCAGCGGCGGCATCACGTTCGCGTAGCGTTTGGCGATACGCTTGTGACAGTGGCGCGGCTTTTTGATCGCCGACTTGCTGAAACGCGTAGTACCATTTCCATTCAAACAGAGATTGCATATCGGTTGCTTGCGCCCATTCTGGGTGGGTAGTTAAGAATGACGCCCAAGTATCAGAAAAGGGTTTGTCCCACGCACCGTTTACCTCTTCGCGTTGCAGCAGTACGATGTCGCCGCCACTTGGACCTGTGATGGTGTGGTTAATCACGCTATCACTGACCACGGGCACCACCACCGTCGAGGCTAACCAAATACCAAGCAAAGCTGAGGCAATGCGCGCCGAGCGCTGACCTTTCTGTGTGAGTGTTTTTCCGATGAGTAAGGTCAACCATGCCCAAAACGCGAGGTGGACAAGCACGATGGCCATCACCGCGAGGACTTGGGTGATGGGCACTGCCATCGTCCATGCACCAAGACCAAAGGGGAGCAACAGTGCCAGCGCGAGCCCCGTGCAGTGAATCAACGCACGCGCCGCCCATAGCGAGCCTTGACGTTTAGCGCTCACTAACAGCAGATCGTAGCGACCCGCTTCGCGCTCTCCCGCCCGTAAATCATGGAGCAACAGAATCACAAACAGAGGCAGTAGTATGCTGACAATAAACGCAAAATCGAAAAAGCCTGCCAAGGAGAGTTCCGGGTTTTGTGCGTCGGTTTCGTAGATCTGCCCTTCGAGCGCTAGCATGCGGATGCGGTGCTTCCAAGACGTCACATCACGCTGGCCCATGGCAGCAAAGGCAAGCGGCTGAGGCTCAGAGTAGGTGAGGTGGAAGCTGTAGTAAGCGGCGCTGCCGTAGTCGTGCTGCTCGGCGAGAATGTGTTCGCGCTCTGTGGCATCCTTTGCCTGCAAGCGAACCAAGGTCTCTTGCTGCTCACGAATTTCATTTACGCCACTAACGATGGCAAAGCTCGTCAGGGCAAACACAACCAGCAAAAAGCCGACAACGTAACCTTGTTTAGCGAGAAAACGGGTTTCACGGATGAGATCCGTTAAAGACATCATGACATCAATCTCCTAGTCGCGAAACGGATAAGGCCCGCCAGAATCAGTAACCAAAGTCCCATTTGCAACGCATATCGCAGACTTTGGGCGAGGCGGGCGTTGGGCGCTTGTGGCGTAAAAGTAAAAGAGGAGAGCACTTGCCAGTGGTGAGCGTCGACGCGCGCGGCTTTGGCTGTCGCGTCGTCTTTATAGCGGTTCACGTCAGTTTGGTAGTCAAGATCGTGCAGGTGGACGTGGTTTAGGGCTTGAACGAACTCAAAACGCAGATCTTCGGCTTGGCGTAAAAAGCGATGGTGCGTTTCCAAGTTGGTACCGGCCAGCATCATCGAGAGATTAGCCATGGAGACCGTTGGCGATAACCACCCAAATTGGCGCGCAATGTTCGCTTGGTTTTGCTCTTTGTCCATGTTGTCTTCGGCGTAGCGATTGAGCACCTTAGTCAGTTTCTCTTCTGAATACGCGGCGACGGCGCCGCGAAAGTTGACTGGCAACTCGGCGATGTCGTCCACTTGGTATTGCTCAAGGAGATCGCGTTTGAGTTTTTCAAAGGCAGGGTCAGCGGCGTTGTGTCCGTCGCCAAGCTGACGCAGCTCCTCAATCACGCCAAAATCTGTCTCCAATTTGCCCATCGCCGGCGCCAGTGTGGCGGCACTTGAACTGGCAATGCGTGGCATCAACACAGCAAATACTACCCATAGGATAATCAATATGGCGAAGCTGGCGTGACTGCGTTGACTCATGCTCGAGACCCACAGCACCAGCGCGCTCCAAATGACGATGTAGCCAAGGTAACCGGCGATAAAGGCGCTGCTGGTCAAAATACTTTCACCCTCGCCAATGGCGAGCAGACTCGCAACAATCAAGGGTAATAACATGACGACTCCGGCCAAGACCAGTGCCAGGAACTTACCACTCAGCAGTTGACGAGCGTTCACCCCTTGCGTGATGAGTACGGTCAAGGTACCGGCCTCTTTTTCCCGTGTGACGCAGCTGTAACCGACCAAAACAATCAGCAGTGGCAACAGCACCTGGACCAAAAAGGCAGGAGACAGAGAACTAAAGCGTGTCATGCCGCTAGACTGGTTTTGCTCAGCGAACATCGCGGTGTTTTGGCGGTGGCCCTCAAGAAAAATCGCATGACCCGTGTACGCATCAACGCCAGGATCCAGTGCACTCAATGGTGTGGGATTACGAAACACGTAGTGACCGTAATGGACCATTCGATGTGGATGACGGTCAGGTTGGGCCATAAATTGGGATTCAGAGTACTGCTGAAGTTGGCGACGCTCAGCATCGGCGTGTTGTGTCTCAACATGATTGACCACCACAGATGCCAGAGTGAGTAATACGCCGATCACCAGCACCGTAGCGGCGACTTTGCTACGACGCCAAAAACGCCACTCATCGAACAGAATAAGGGAGAGAGTTTTCATGCTTAGCCCCTTTGTGCGAACGCGGCGTGGACTTGCTCGGTGTCGATGCTGCCTTGTTCTGATCGCTCAAATACACCGACAATACGTCCTTTGTCCAATAGGCCGATTCGGTCGGCCACTTGGCATGCGCCGTAGACATCGTGGGTAACCATAAACACCGTCGTGCCTTGTTTAGCAAGCGCACTGATCAACTGGTTGAACTCGTCAATGGCTCTTGGATCTAGGCCTGATGTTGGCTCATCAAGAAACAGCACGGGCGCTTCACGCAGCAGCGCGAGGGCGATCGCGGTTTTTTGTCGCATTCCTTTGGAATAGCTGGAGAGACGTTGATGCCAGGCATTGGGCTGGAGCGCCACTTGTGCAAGAGCTTGTTCCACCTCAGGAAGTGAGCGAGTGACGCCCGAGAGAGACAAAAAGTAGTCGATGTTTTCAAGGCCGCTTAAATGCCCATACAGCATGACGGATTCAGGCAAGTAAGCGACTTTACTACGAATCTCATCAATATGAGTGGTGGTTGAGAGACCGAGTACCTCGGCATGGCCTGATGATGGCGTGACGGTGCCTAAAAAGGTTTTGAGCGTTGTTGATTTGCCGGCGCCATTGCCACCGAGCAAAGCAAAGACTTCCCCTTGTTGGACGCTAAAGTGAACATCATTGAGAACCGGATTGTGTGCGAACTCGACGCACAGAGCGTTGGCGACGACCACGGGTTGTGTCATGGGAGTTCTCCAAGTTGGTTAATGAGAATTGGTCGCAAATGTTATGTTGTAACGTATTTGCAATCAAGTGGATTAAGTCCACATTCTCATCGTTATTTATCGACTCTAGGGATACCGTGGCTCGAAACCATCAGTCAGAGGCGATTACGACGCGGTTGCGTCCTTGGTCTTTGGCTTGATAGAGCGCATGATCAGCGCGAGAGAGAAGGGTGTTGATGTCATCGCCATTGTGGTATCTGGCGACACCGATACTGATGGTCAATGCGGGAATGTCGGTGAAGGAGAAGGTCGCGACGACATCACGTAGTCGCACAACTTTTCCTATCTTGCTTGTAAATCGCGCTAGCGAGCTGAGCATTTCGTTTGGTCGCTAATCGACGATATTTAG
>NZ_JCBDGG010000017.1:0-44992 GCF_059833835.1 Vibrio sp. R15-SG3-ISO1B
GCCGAGCTAGACACACTTAACCGTTCTGCGATTCGTGTTTAGAGTTTAAGAACTTCATTGAAAGGATAAAATTATGGCACAGACACTCGTTCTAAAATCCAGCATCTTGGGTGAGCACTCTCAGTCAAACCAAATCATTGACAAGGTGCTAGAGGGAAAATCAGGCATCATCGAGCGTGATTTGGCCGCCAACCCAATCCCTGTTCTTGACCTTAACGTCGCTACTGCGCTTCGTAGCCCAGCAGAAGATTTATCTGACGAGCTCAAAGCAGTGCTCGCACTTTCGAACCAGTTGATCGATGAAATCAAAGCGGCCGATCAGATCGTGATTGGCGCACCGATGTACAACTTCTTGATCCCGACTCAACTGAAGAACTACTTCGACTTGATTGCTCGTGCGGGCGTCACGTTCAGCTACACGGAAAACGGTCCTGTTGGCCTACTTGAAAACAAAAAAGTCGTGGTGGTCACAACACGCGGTGGTCTACACAAAGATTCACCTCGTAACTCGATTGAAAGTTACCTCACCACGATTCTTGGCTTTATCGGCCTTACCGACGTTGAGTTTGTTTACGCAGAAGCACTCAACATGGGTGATGAGCCGGCTGCAGAAGCTCGTGAGCAAGCACTTACTCAATTGGCTGAGCTCGTATAACCCGACTTTCTCGATTGCTAGACACAAAAAAACCTCGACGCTTCACTTAATCGGATCGTCGAGGTTTTTCTTTTCTATCGAGCTAGTTTTTACCAGCCCGTTTCCAACTATTCCGTTTCAACCACTCAGGCCTACTCGTCTACCGGCCAATCCGCCATCTGCTGAAAGCTGAACGCCGTGACAGGATCGATGGTTTTCACCAACTTCTCTACCTGACTGATGGCATCAATCGACGTGCTCGCCTTACGATAACTCAAGTAGATCGGACGATACCACTCTGCCACGTCATCCACTTTGACCAATTGCCCGCTGGCTAAGAAGGGCTCGACAAGAGAGGTCGGTAAGTAAGCACTTCCTCCCTTTTCAAGGATGAAGTCTAAAGCGATGCGCGCCGTTGAAGTACGTAGATAAGGCGCTGGGATTTTAGGGTGACGCTCAGCATGTTCAGAGGCAAACTTAGTGCCCCAATCGACATACACGTACTTGTCTTCCAGCACTTGATCCACGGTGCCCTCTGAGGTCGAAACCAAGACCAACACCACATCCGCGACTTTTTTACAATTGAGCTCATCGGCTTTGATTTGGTCAAAGGCGAACGCCATATCCAAGGTACGTTCTTGCAAACTGCGATTGAGTGCTTCTCTGCCCATGATTTCAGCCATAAAGCCATAACCACTGAAGGCATCCGTGATGAGGCTTAAGCCATTTTGCAGATACGCATCCCACACGTTTGGCGTCCCGCCTAGGGTCAGTTGCAGTGCTTTGCCATTTTCTAGGGAGAGTTCTAATTTCGCCTGCTGCAAGGTGCTGACCATCACTTCCGCGTAGCCAATCAAGCGCTCACCGGCGGAAGTCAGTTTGATGTTGTTGCGATCACGGATGAAGAGTTGCGTATCAAAATAGCTTTCCAATTGCTTAATACGTGCGCTAACCGCAGCTTGAGTGATGTACAGGTTTTCCGCCGCACGACCAAAGTGGCGTACATTGGCCAATTCTAAAAAGGTTCTGAAGACTTTAACGTCCATTAATATTCCTCAAAGTGCAAGCGTTCAAGCCTACCAAATCTTGCCATTAAGCAAACCATTGAATGGGCAAAATGTTACCTTAAAACCATAAAAATGTTTAATAGTGACAATAAAAAAGTTTTGTTTTCCTTTTGCTAACTTTGCGCCTAATTTTCGATCTGTACCGCTTAGGTCATTTATCAATTGTAGGTTACAGAGGCTACCACAATGTCTGACACTGAATTTCGTCACGGCAAAAAACGTTTTTACGACAACACTAAGTTTCCACGCGGCTTTGCTAAGTCTGGTGATTTTACGCTCGCTGAAGAAGAAATCCTAACCCTCTATGGTGACACCATGTTGGGCTTAGAGAACGGCGATCTCTCACCTGAAAACGCAGAAGAAAAGCATTTCGTAAAAGTTATCGAAAACCCTGGAAAAGCGAAAACCAAGCTGGAACGTGTGTGGTTAAAATACGTTCAACTCGCTCGTGGTCGTAAACGCTTTCACACCCTAAATGGTCGTTCAAAACCAGATGGCAATGTGGAAGATTACGCCGATGATGTGAGCTTGGTGGAAGAAGATTAATCTCGACCCGCAAGCACAGAATAACAAAACCCAGATTGGCAACAATCTGGGTTTTAACTTTTCTGCGGCTCGGCTATTTGGCCAAAGAGGCGACCTTTTTCAAGAAGCTGTCTCTTAGATGCTCTTGGTCATACTCCAAATGATAGGTGTTGTGGAAACCGATTTTGAGTTCAACGCCGTTACCGCGTAGAAAGACGTTGTAGCCATCATAGTCGGAAAACGCTTCGACCCCTTCATACATCTTGCCAAACTCGGTCGGCGTACCGCGCGCCATTACCATCTCGTAAGCCTGCAATACTTTGGTCGGATCCAGTTCGTTTTTCATCGCTGACCCTCCTGTTATGTTCTCATTTCAAGTATGGCTCTGTGTGTACAATTTAGCCACTGGAGAACGCCAGTGACATCACGCTTTCTCTATTTACTCTTGAGGCGCTAGGGAAGATCAAACAGCAACGCTTTGACGTTGTCAGCGCCGCGGTTGATGAGCGTGATTCGAGAGGTGGACTCTACCTTTGCACCATCTCCCCCTTGTAGGGGATTCCCGTCAACCTCTAACGTGCCGTCGATTTGGTGCACATACACCTTACGATCAGCGCCAAGCGCGTACTCCAGCGATTCCCCCGGTAATAAAATCAGCTGATGTAGTTGGGCATCTTGTTTAATATGTAAGGTACCCGCCTCGCCTGTGGGCGTCGCGATGGTCGTTAACCCAGGCGCTTGACCAAAGTCTTTTTGCTGATAACCAGGCGTTTGACCGAAAGTGTGCGGCTCAATCCAAATTTGCAAGAAGCGCAATGCATCGGTTTTCGACGCATTGTATTCACTGTGATAGATGCCTTTTCCCGCCGACATCAATTGGAACTCACCCGCAGGCAGTGACTTAATATTGCCTTCACTGTCTTTATGTTCGATGGTGCCCTCAAGAACGTAGCTGATGATTTCCATATCTCGGTGACCGTGGGTATCAAACCCCGCGCCGGGTGCCACTTCATCGTCATTGATGACGCGCAGCGCGGAAAAACCCATCTGCTGCGGATCGTAATAGTGGCCAAATGAAAACGTGTGTTTGCTGTCGAGCCAACCAAAATTGGCGCGGCCGCGATCGTGTGCGTGTCTCACTGTGATCATGACATTACTCCTCTTTCTTTTCTCCTAGATTAAGAGATGCTTGCGCTCACAAACAGCGGATAAATTTGGCTTAATAGTTCGAAATTTTTGATGAAGCAGGCGTAAAGTAATCCTTGTCCTATCGACAAATTGTTTTTGTTGGACACCAGGGGGCGTTTGTCCGTTAATGCGCTCGTCGCGATAACCCGGTCATCAAATTAAGCCCGCGACTCGTATGATTTCTAACTACACTGAAGTCATGTTTTATTCTTTATCTTTGTGAGACTTGATGTGGAAAATTCTTCCAAACTCGACCGCGTTCGCGCTGACTACAATGTTCAACACTGGAGCCAAGGCTTTTACGGTATCGATAACCAAGGTGAGGTGTATGTGTCACCTGCGCTTGGTCAAGATCACCAAGTGCCACTGAGCAAAATTGTCGCTCAACTCGAACAAAAACAGCTTAATTTGCCGGTACTGGTCCGCTTCCCTCAGATCCTGCATCAACGTGTGCACGGCATCTGTGACGCATTCAACCAAGCGATTGATGAGTACCAATACCCGAATAACTACTTGCTGGTTTACCCGATCAAAGTGAACCAACAAAAAGAAGTGGTCGATGAGATCCTTGCCAGCCAAGCGCAACTAGAGACCAAACAACTTGGCCTAGAAGCGGGCAGTAAGCCTGAACTTTTGGCGGTACTGGCATTGGCGCAAAAAGCGAGTTCAGTGATCGTCTGCAACGGCTATAAAGACAGAGAGTACATTCGCCTCGCGCTTATCGGTGAAAAACTGGGCCACAAAGTCTTCATCGTGCTTGAGAAAATGTCCGAGCTGGACTTAGTGCTTAAAGAAGCGAAAAGTCTTGGCGTTAAACCGCGCATGGGCATTCGTATTCGCCTGGCCTCTCAAGGTGCGGGGAAATGGCAATCAAGCGGCGGTGACAAATCGAAGTTTGGTCTAGCGGCATCACAAGTGCTTAGCGTGATTGATAGGCTAACGAAAGAGAACCAATTGGACTCTTTGCAACTGGTGCATTTCCACTTGGGCTCGCAGATGGCGAACATCCGCGATATTCGTAATGGTGTCAATGAATCGGCGCGCTTCTACTGTGAACTGCGCGGCATGGGTGCCAACATTCAATATTTCGATATTGGTGGCGGACTCGCGGTGGACTACGACGGCACACGTAGCCAATCCACCAGCTCGATGAACTATGGCTTGATTGAATATGCGCGCAACATCGTCAACACGGTTGGGGATGTGTGCACGCAGTACGAACAGCCTATGCCGACGATCATTTCCGAATCGGGTCGCTCACTTACCGCCCATCACGCGGTACTGATCACCAACGTGATCGGCACAGAAGCCTACCAGCCGGAAGTGGTCAATGAGCCAGAACTTGATGACCCTCTGCTGCTACAAAACATGTGGCGCAACTGGGAAAGCTTGCAAGATGGCAGTGATGCGCGTGCATTAATTGAGATTTACAACGATACGCAAAGCGACCTTGCCGAAGTGCATTCGCTATTTGCTGCGGGGGTGTTGAACCTGCACCAGCGCGCTTGGGCAGAGCAGATGTCATTGCGTATTTACTACGAGCTCAGCCGATTGATGAGCACCAAAAACCGCTTCCATCGCCCTATTTTGGACGAACTGAGTGAGCGTTTGGCGGATAAGTTCTTCATCAACTTTTCGCTGTTTCAATCGCTACCTGACGCTTGGGGCATTGATCAGGTGTTCCCTGTCCTGCCATTGTCAGGGCTTGAGAATGTCGAAGACCGACGCGCGGTAATGCTCGACATCACCTGTGACTCAGACGGTACTGTCGATCAGTACGTCGATGGTCAAGGCATTGAGACGACTCTCCCTGTCCCAGCATGGAGCAAAGATAAGCCGTACTTTATGGGCTTTTTCTTGGTCGGTGCCTACCAAGAGATCTTGGGGGACATGCACAACTTATTCGGTGACACGCACAGTGCGGTCGTGACCGTAGATGACAGTGGCGAACCTATCATCGAGCGTATCGATGAGGGCGACACTGTAGAAGATATGATGCGCTACGTGCATATTGATGTCGATAACATCCGTGAGCACTACCGTGAACTGGTCACGCAACGCGTCAGTGAACAAGAACAGCAAAGCGTATTGCAAGAACTTGAGCAAGGCTTAAGTGGCTATACCTATTTAGAGGATTTCTAAGTGAACGATTTGTTTAGCAAAATCGATTATTCGCTCTACTCCAACGCGATGACCTTTTGTCGTCGCCCTTATATGCGCGACCCTATCGGCAGTGATGCCGATTTGGTTATCCTCGGCGTACCTTTAGATATGGCGACGTCAGGACGACCTGGCGCGCGTATGGGCCCTGACGCCATTCGTCGTGCCTCGGTCAACTTGGCTTGGGAAAGCAAAAAGTTCCCATGGGATTTCAACGTGTTCAAACGTGCTAACGTGATTGACGCGGGTGATTTGGTGTTTGACTGCGGCGACGCTGAAGACTTCACTTACCGCCTTGAAGCGGCGACCAGTGAAATCTTGCGTGATGGTAAAACCATGTTGGCATTGGGCGGAGACCATTTTGTCACCTTACCCATCTTGCGCGCCTACGCGAAGCATCACGGTGAAATGGCGCTCGTCCACTTTGACGCGCACACCGACACCTACGCGAACGGCAGCTCATACGATCATGGCACTATGTTCTATCATGCGCCAAAAGAAGGGTTGATTTCGCCTAAACACTCAGTACAAATTGGCATTCGTACGGAATACAAAAAGCAAGATCATGGCTTTAACGTCATCAATGCGATGGAAGCCAATGAACTGAGCGCGAGTGAGATTGTTGCACAAGTGCGAGACATCGTCGGCGACAAACCGGTGTACGTGACTTTTGACATCGACTGTTTAGACCCAGCTTTTGCACCCGGTACAGGCACCCCGGTATGTGGCGGTCTGAACTCTGATAAAGTGCTGAAAATCATCCGCGGTTTTGCCGGTATGAACATCGTCGGTATGGACGTCGTAGAAGTGTCTCCTCCCTACGACCACGCAGACCTCACCTCACTTGCGGGCGCCACCATCGCACTAGAGTTGATGTACGCTTGGGCAGCCAATCGCATCGAAGAATAACAACATCACTGACCAACAGGGAGCCCACGGCTCCCTGTTTTGTTTTCTGCGTTGTCATTTGAGGTGACTTACGCCACGCTCAGCGATTCGATGGCTTGCTGTATTGAAGTAAAGTGGATTTTCGTCAAGCACATTTCCACCTTGGCAAACTCATGTTCTTGTACCCATTGGGTCACTTGTTCGAGCGTAATAAGCTCGCTGTGAGGCTGGTAGTGATAGCCTTGCTCGTCTGTTGAGATGAGAAAACACCGACCACGGCTATCAATCAGCCAATCGTCTTCACTCCAGATCAGCGACGTGAGTTCACTTTCCAATATATCTTGAGAGGGTATATAGAGTAGCTCGTAATCGCCGTCTAACTTGAACATGCATGGCCATTCAATCATGGTTGAGTTTCCTATTGTGTTGTCAAACTATAAAACAAACGAGACCGTCACCGAGACAAACGCGTGATCGCTCGCTTGGCTATCTTGCGCGAAGGACGGATTAATCAGATGTTGATCCAACACCTGATAGCCCACAACATCCGCAAGTGAGTATGGCGAGTGAGCTTGAAACTCTTGCGATAGAAGCAGGTAGTCCAACACATTGCCCGTTGCGAAATGATAATGTGTGGCCGCTCGGTCTTTTGCTTTGTCATTGGCTTGGTAGAGGCTCCAGCTGTCTTCAAGTGTGAGTGTCGCACTGTCGCTGCTGGCATTGAGCGTGAGTTGCCCGGTCAGTACGCTGTCCAAACTTTGATTCATATCACCCATCAGCACAGTCGGCACTGGATGTGACCGGTAGGCGTTTTCCATCGCAATTCGAAGCATCACGGCTTCCCAGCCACGTTGTTGATGAGACAACCAGCGCCCGAGAAGTGGATGCTCACTCTCACCACTTGCGCTCTCTGTCGCGCGTTGAGATTTTAGGTGACACACATAAACGGAAACTTCGCCTATATTGGGCACCGAGACCACGGCCGCAATCGGCTGACGACTAAAATCTGGAAAGGGAACGTCATAGCACTCCATTAAAGCGCTAGGCGGCGTCACCGCCTGACAACGTGTGATTGGGTAGCGAGACGCCAGCGCCACAACGGGCTGGGAGTAGATGTATTCCTGCTCAATATGCGGCGTGTCGACGACCGCAAAATAGCCATACCTGAGATCCGCCATCATCTGTCTCGCGGCCTCAATCGAGAACACCTCTTGCAGCCCGACGATATCCGCATCAAGAAGCGTTAATTTCTCCTTCGTCCAGCGACATTTTTCCGCCCACGCTGGCGTCTCATAGATATTCTCAAAATCATAAAACGCGTTGGGCGGCGCGACAAAATTGAACAGGTTTGCGGTGGCAAACGTCAGTGTCTGATGGGTGTGCAAACGACGTCTCTAACAATGAAATCATAGGATGAGTGTACCAAATTTTTGCGCGACCCTGCGTTACTTCTCGAGCTCGATACCCAGCTCTTTACGCACACGCTGACTCAGTCCTTTGCTCACCAGTTGGTAGGAGGCATGCAAATAGTAATGGAGCGCTTCATCGCGCTCGGGCGAGGCATCGATTTGCTGAATCCATTTCATGCCGCGGCTGGCAAAGTACGGCGCCGGAATATAACCGTCACTTTCACTGAGGAAGACAAAGTTTCTCTCTGATGTCTTAAACGTGTAAGCAGGCGTACCACTTGGCGTGCGCGTACCGATGGCAAACACCTTGCCACCCACTTTCCACACCTCGCTGTTGCCCCATTGCACCACATGTGTGGTTGCCGGTAAGGCGCGGCAGAACTGGTTGAATTGTTCGTGATTCATCGCCATTCCTTTTTGATTTAGGTCGCGTGCATAGAGCACAAGATAAATTGATCCATTACAGGTGACAACAGAGGGGATTGATGTAGTATCACCATTATTAACTCTATGATTAAAATGGAATTAGCACCTCGATGCGATTGGAACACGTACTAGAGATCATCGAATTTACCGATTCAGACCACCTAGAAAATGCAATGGCACATTACCAAACACACGCTTGGGTGGCCGACACTTTAATGCCATATCTGCACCCCGTTTATGACATCGCACCCGAGGCGCTGTGCCAGCATCTTTCTCGCCTTGGATTTAAAGGTACATTGAGCATTGTGCCGCATCAAGATGGTAGCGCCCAGCGCAGTTACTTGCTGTTTGACGCGAGTCGCATCGATGCGCACACCGCCATGCAATTATCTGGCGCACTATCGTCATCGAAACCACAATCCACATCCTGCCATTCTACCCAAGCCAAGGTGAATACCGTGCAAGAAGAAGAGGCGCTCTAGGCGCCTCAATTGCGTTATGCCCAAAACGTGAGGGCAATGCCCGTCAGCACTAAGATACAAGCAAGATTAAGCACAATACCGACTTTCATCATCTCACTTTGTTCCACGTGACCTGAACCAAACACGATGGCATTGGGCGGCGTGGCGACCGGCAACATAAAGGCGCAAGAGGCAGCAACCGCAATCAGCACAGACAGAATTACTGGCGATAAGCCAAACGCTTCGGCGACGGTGGCAAAAACCGGAATCAACAAGGCTGCGCTCGCCGTGTTGCTGGCAAACTCGGTAAGAAACACGACAAAAATCGCAATCACCGCCACAATGAACACTATGCCAAGGTGAGCAATCGCCTCGCTGAGGACATTGGCCAAAAAGACGCTGGTACCCGTCGCTTTGAGTACATTACTCAGGCAGATCCCGCCGCCAAACAGCAGTAACACGCCCCAATCTGCGGTTTTTTCGATGTCCTTCCAGTGCACGACGCGCGCAAAGTTCACCGCGACAATTGCACCGAGCGCCACCAGCGTATCGAACTTAGCAAAACCGCCCAGCATGGCATTAATCGGCTTACTGAAAATCCACAGACAAACCGTGGCAGCAAAAATACCTAACGTGACGATTTTGCCTTTATCCCACTGCACTGGCTGATAGTTAAGCTCAAATTTGCCTTGCAAGTTGGGTTTGAGCATCAGATACAGCACAGCCATCGCGACAGGCAAAAGCACCAACGTCGTCGGTACACCAAAGCGCATCCAATCGGTAAAAGTTAGCCCCACTTCCGCTGCGGCGATGGCATTCGGTGGGCTACCGACGATGGTGGCAATACCGCCAATACTGGCGCTGTAGGCGATACCCAAGAGCACAAACACATAGGTTGGGTGCTCTTTATCTGCATCAACTTTACTCAGTACGCCGAGCACCAACGGCAGCATCATCGCCGTTGTTGCGGTGTTGCTGATCCACATCGACAACCCAGCGGTCACCCCAAACAGCATAAACACTGCCACATTCATTTTGCCTTTGGCCAGGATCAAGACTTTATCGGCAATCACCTTATCCAAGCCTTGCCTGTGCATCGCCGCCGCTAGGGCGAAACCGCCAAGGAACAGGAAGATAATGGAATTGGCAAAGTTGTTGAGCGCGGTTTGGGTGTCAAACACATCAAAAAACACCGCCATCACAGGGACAAGAATGGCCGTCACCGTCACGTGCAACGCCTCGGTGAGCCATAAAATGGCGATAAACAACAGCATGCTGATACCCAGTACAACGGGTGTATCAAACGGGAGGGTAAAATAGAGCAGCAAAAACAGCGCTATATCCGCTAAGACGATGGCGCTGTTACGGTTAAATAACCACTCTCGGGTATTGGTGGGCAAAGGGACACTATCATTTTTATGCATTATTATATTTCCTTCTAAGGGCCGAACTGGCCCCTAGATGATCCCACAATGTTGCAGGCGGAAATAATTTCCTTTGCGAATTTGTTAACCCCATCAATACCATGGATATTAATGACTTAACTATCAGTAACAGGCGGACAAACGCTTCACTAAGCCGTTAATTTATCGAAACTTTCCATCACTTGTGGGCACTTCATCACGCGACCATGCCCCTGGCCCTGTGTCGCCACCAAGCTGACGTTCGCCATCTCACTGGCCGCTTTTTCTGACACTGAAAAGTGAGTGAATTTATCTTGCTGATCATGAACGATAATGGTCGGCGCTTGGCGCAATTTGAGTTTGTTGTAGGGATCGATGGATTGGATCGGATAGCGATATTGCTCTTCCACTTTCGATACCACCGCATCAAACAAACGCATCGAATAACCGGAGCGAGAAATGCTGCCGAACAGATTGTCGAGGTAGTCCAACACCGGCGCAATCAGCAACATCGGCTTATCCACCAGTTTTTGGTGATGGCACTCAATCGCAGACGCAGTTCCCATACTGTGCCCAACCAGACCCGCCACATCATCGACACTGTCGAGCACCGCTTCTAGCCCTTGAACAAAGGCAGGAATATGGCCATAGACGCCTTCGCTTTGACCATGAGCCGGGTGATCATACGCCAGAGCGGTGTAACCTCGCTTGGCAATATGCGCCATCAAAGGGTAGAACTGACTTGCGCTGCCCGACCAACCGTGGGTCAACACCCACACCGGCCCCGACCCCAAGCGATAGGTTTTCAACACCCCCTCCCCACTTTGCACTTCGCCTTCAATCAACCCTTGTGGTGCGGCGTTTTTCGGTTTGGTGCGCACCGGCGTCAGCAAGAGTTTGCGCGCCGTTTTTTCTGCATGCTTAGGCGCTAAGGTGTGATGAAGCCTTGTGCCCCAGTTCACCATGCTTTTCTTTAAGCTGAATTTCGTTGATGTATTGAAATAGATCTTATCACTCATGGTCGTATCCTTATCTGTTCGTAAAAACGAACGACCGTACTATTTTAAGTTAAAAAAACCGCGTCAATCGATGACGCGTGTTGTTTATTCTGTTGGTTAAGCGCTCACTCTCCAGCGCTGCAACAGCGCTTCTACCCCAGACCAGAACAGCGCATAACTCGCCTGCTCGCCGTGGATGGAGTAAAACAGATGGGCACTCAAATAAAGCCCATACAACTCGAACGTGGCTTGTTTTGGATCGAGCTGGCTGTCGAACTCGCCACTCTCGATCCCTTTCGCTACCTGAATGCGCAAATACTCAATCCAAGTGGCGATGGTTTTCTTCAATACTTGCTGCGTCGGCGTCGGTTGTGGGCACGCCTCTTTCCACGCATCAAGGAACATACAACTGCCTTGAAACGAGTGGTTCCACCCCAACCAATTGTCGAGCAGGCTGCGCAGTTTGCGCTCGATGTTGTCATCACCTTGCGCCCTCGCTGGCGCGATTACTCGCTCGGTAAACACGAGGTTGGCGTACTCCAGAACCGCAATTTGCAAGTTGTCTTTCGAGTTAAAATGGGCAAACAACCCACTCTTAGACATACCACACTGCTTCGCCAACTCTCCGATCGTCAGGCTCTCCAACCCATTTTCACTGGCCAGTTCAAATGCCTTGCTCAGAATATTCTCGCGGGTTATTTTGCCTTTACTCATCGGTGACTCACTGTGTGGACTGAACGCCTTTTTAGCACGTTCGTACTTTTTTGCCAAGTGTGAAGTCTTAGCGGAACATCGAAAACGAGGAGGAACGGTCGCTCCTGGATCGTTCGCCAAGCTTTTATCGTTTGTCATTAGGCGATAACGAATGATTGCACTACAATTTTTGTTTACATGTGAATAAGTAGAGCATGATGTTGTTACAGGGTTCAAACCTCAATATGCCTTTGGCGGAACTGATTTCTTCACTGACCGTCGCACTCGATATGACAGAGGGCCAGCCCCCTGAACACAGCATGCGTTGCTGCTGGATAGGCATGCATATTGGTGAGCGAATGAACCTTTCCTCATCAGAGCTGCATGACCTGTATTTTACGTTGTTACTCAAGGATGCGGGTTGTAGCAGTAATGCCGCGCGTATTTGCGAACTTTACGCCACCGATGATCTGACGTTTAAACAACGTTATAAAACGGTCGGCACTAGCCTGACGAGCGCGATTAACTTTGTACTTAAAAATGCAGGCTCGGGAGAGCATTGGCGCAAGCGTATTTCGACCACCATTGACATCTTAAAAAATGGTACTGATTACGCGCAAGAGCTGATCCAAACACGTTGCACAAAAGGTGCTGAAGTCGCGCGTGAACTCTTGTTCAGTGAAAACGTGGCGCAGGGTATCAAACATTTGGATGAACACTGGGACGGGTCAGGTCGTCCTGAAGGGCTGCAACATGATCACATCCCACTCTTTTCAAGAATTGCACTTCTCGCTCAAGTGATGGATGTGTTCCAACGTGAACATGATTTGAGCATTGCCTTTTCTGAACTGGAACGTCGCTCCGGAAACTGGCTAGATCCCAACTTAGTGACCATCGTCAAGCAGTTGGAAGAGAGCGCGGATTTTATTGAGGCGCTCAACGCTCCATCTATCGTCTCTTTTGTCCTCTCAATGTCACCCGCAAAAGCGATGATTCCCTTAGACGATGATTATTTCGACCGAATCGTGACCGCGTTTGGCAAGATCATCGACGCCAAGAGTCCTTTTACCTCCGGACACAGCGCCAGAGTGGCTGTTTTTAGCACCCTCATTGCCGAAGAACTCAATATTGACCAAGAGGATCGACTATGGCTGAAACGCGCCGCACTCTTGCATGATCTCGGCAAACTTGGGGTCAGCAACACCATCTTGGATAAACCAGGAAAATTGGATCACGACGAATGGGCACAAGTGCAAAACCACACGGTGCTGACAAGAGAGATCCTTGAAAAGATATCGCCGCTCAGACACTTTGCCAAAATGGCGGCGGCCCATCACGAGAAGTTAGATGGAACAGGCTATCCCGACAAGTTGGTTGCCGAAGAAATATCGATGATGACACGGATTATTACCACGGCTGATATTTTTGACGCCATTACCGCTGAACGCCCTTATCGAGGCGCCATTCCGATTCCAAAAACATTAGAAATCATGGAAGAAAACGTCGGCACAGCCATCGATCCATTGTGCTTTAATGCGCTCAAAGCCGCATTAAAAAAACTCCCAGAGAAATACATAAAAGACATCGGGATGAGTGAACTCCCCTCTTCGCCAACGCTTTAGATTGATGGGAAAAGAGTATCTTCATCCCTTCGCTCACTGTGGCTGTGCCGTCTGTGTGCTTCAGTTTGATAGCTTGGTTTTGGACATTTGTGAGCTACAGAGCTTACTAAATTAGAAAAATACGGATAACAAAACGTACCTCGTTAAGCCCATTCATAAATACATTTCAGTATTGATACTTTCCCCAATATTTCCACTCCTGAAAACTCCTTCTTGACATTGGTAGAACGATCCCTCTACCATGACAAGTAAAACAAACGTTCTACCTTGATAGGTTTCATTATGTTAAAAGACCAGATCGCTGCAAGTTTAGAGCAAGCGTTTAGCAAATATGGGTTTGCAGAGCCGAGTGTAACTCAACTAAAAGTCGCCTGTGGTGTAAGCCTAAGAACCTTGTACAAACACTACCCATCTAAGGAAGAGATGATTGTCGGAGCTTTGCAACATCGCCACCAACGTTACCTAAAATTTTTGTCAGAGCACTCTCCAGAAGCAGGGTTAGGTTCTATACAACATATATTCACCATGCTTGGGATTTGGATGGCTGAGAACGCGCCAAATGGTTGTATGTCTCTGAATGCTCTTGCAGCATTCCCTGAGAATGAACTTATCTCTAATACGGTCACAAATCACAAACAGGAAGTTAAGATCTTCTTAGGCGTACAGAGCTTACGCGAAGACTTAGCTATTCCCTTGTATCTACTTCATGAAGGAGTATCGAGCGCGTGGCCGATTATAGGAAATGACGCGATTCAATCAGCACAACACACAATCTTGGCATTACTATCAGAGAACAAAGTATGACTAAAATACCGAAAACAATGAGAGCTATATTACTTAATGGTCACGGTGGTTCTAATATGCTGGAGTATCGTGACGATATTCCAGTCCCAACACCTAAAGACTTTGAAGTATTAATTCGTGTATCAGCGGCAGGAGTCAATAACACAGATATCAATACTCGTATTGGCTGGTACTCAAAAGGTGACCAAAACAGTGAAGATGCTAGCTGGAGTGGTAACGCACTGAGCTTTCCTAGAATCCAAGGAGCAGATGTTTGCGGTCAAATTGTTGCAGTTGGCCGCTCCGTTGATTTAAGTCGTATCGGAGAACGTGTTCTAGTTGAACCATGTATTGTCGATGTAAACGGTGAGAATAAGAAGTCTCCGTGGTATTTTGGCTCTGAATGTGATGGTGGTTTTGCTGAGTATGCTGTCGTTTCTTCAAAGCACGCCTATAAAATAAATTCAGACTTAAATGATATAGAACTCGCATCATTTCCGTGTTCTTATTCTACCGCGGAAAACATGTTGACCCGTTCCAAAGTCAAAGAAGGCGATCATGTATTGATCTCAGGCGCATCTGGAGGGGTAGGCTCAGCAGCAATTCAGCTTGCTAAAGCTCGTGGCGCGATAGTAATTGCGATCACCAGCTCGAATAAGCGCGAATTAGTTAGAGAGCTTGGCGCTGATATGGTGGTCAACAGAGACGAAGACCTCGCTGACACATTAGGAAAAAATAGTGTAGACGTGGTTATCGACCTAGTCGCTGGCAACCAATGGTATCAGTTTTTAGAGGTTCTGCGCCCCAAAGGTCGCTACGCTGTATCTGGCGCAATAGGTGGGCCTTTGGTAGAGCTAGATGTACGCACACTGTACCTTAAGGATTTAAGCTTCTATGGTTGTACGGTACTCGAGCCGAGTGTTTTTACTAACCTAGTCCATTACATAGAACAAGGTAATATCAAGCCATTAATAGCTAAGACCTTCCCGCTAGAGGAAATTGTTCAAGCACAGATGGAATTTAAAGAAAAACAGCATGTTGGAAAAATTGTACTCACTGTGCAAACTTAAAGTTTTGGTTGTTTGCCCTTCGTAATTTGCTTATGAAGGGTTATTACTGATAACACTTTTCTAAATAGTGAACGAGCTTCTTAACATTAGATTTTCTAATGGAAAATTGATTCACGGCGTTTAAATGGACTTCTCGCAAACTCACTTTGGGGCAAAAATGAGTCACGCTACTGCCACACCAACCAAACATTTGAACTCCCCCACAAAAACAACACACAGCCCATCCTTCCTGCCCGACTCCTTGATTTCACCCCGCCTTGCCTGCGCGGTGAGCTGATATATCTAGGGGCCGGTTGTTAACAATGATAATTATTATGCAGAAAGAAAAAATCCAGAGTATCGAACTTGGCCGTGTGGTGGCGATCATCGCGATTGTTGCTATGCATGGGCAGCCATTTCTCTCCTACTGGCTATCGGATGGCACCCCATGGTTTGGGTACATTTTCAATCAGGCGACACGCTTTGCTGTGCCGCTGTTCTTTTTGATTTCGGGGTATTTGATTGCCCCTAAACTGGACGCCAACCCCATCGCGACGCTCAAAGCCTACAGCGCACCGCTACTGCGCATTTTTGTTGTGTGGAGTGTGATTTGTCTTGTGATGCCGTTTAACCTCAATGTGGTGATGAAACAAGGGTACTTGGCCGATCGCATGGGCTACTGGCAGTTTTTACTCTCTACACCGCTTAATACCTTGCTTGAAGGCGGACTGGTGCACTTGTGGTTTATCCCGGCGTTGGTGTTAGCGGCGGCGATTGCGTCAGGGTTGGCGCACCTTTCCCAATCCCAGTGGTTGATTCCGTTAGCGTTGCTACTGTATGTCCACGGCGTTTTGGCAGGCAGCTATCAAGGGGTAACGGATCTGTGGTCGCCGTTTTTCACCCGTAACGGACCATTTTTCTCAACGCTCCTGTTCGCATTGGGCATCGTGATTCGCCGTCAACAATGGCGCGTGAGCAGTGCACAGGCACTGACGATGGCGGCGCTGGGGATGTTGGTTCATTTCGCTGAAGCGTACGGATTGTCGTTTTATGACCAGCCTTTCAACACCAATGATTTTCTGTTTGGCACGGCGCTGTGGGGAACGGGCTGTTTTCTCTGGTTATTGACCAAGCCTTCGCTCGGCCAAGGTCATTGGCTGACGGGGCTCGCCCGCTACGTGTTGCCGGTTTACGTCGCGCATTTACCGATGATGATAGTGATGTTCAACATCGCCGGGGCGTTGGAATTAGAGGGGTTGATGCGAGATGCCAGTATCTTTGTGGGTACACTCACTTTGACGTTTCTACTGGTGAAAGCCGTGGATGGCACCAAACTCAATACTTGGTTGTTCCGTTGATACTCAAGCGCCGCTGATACGCGGCGCTCTTATTATCTATCCGAGCAGTTTCGAGTACGGCAGCGCGATGAGGTTTAACACCATCAGCGCGGCCATGACGAAGAAGGTCAATTTCATTCCAGTGATACGGTGCTTTAGCGTATCGGATAAAATCGCTTTCGCGTGCAGCACTCGCCCAATCACAAACGCAATCCCCGCCAAATGAATAAAGCCGACATGCACACCGTTGTATTCCGCCAAGGCCATTAAAATCAGAGTGATCGGAATATAGTCAACCGCATTGCTGTGTGCGCTGCGAGCTAAAACCAGCGCTTCGACGCCGCCGTCAGCGTATTTTATGAGCTCTGCGCGTCGTTGTTTGATCACTTGCCACGCAAGCGAAATCAATAATCCGGCTAATATCACCGCGTATAGCGCCGTTACCATAGTGTGTCTCCTTGATTGATGTCATCTCTAACATAATGGGGAACGATGGATTATGCCAGCCGAAACAAAAGGCAGCGCCCAATGAACGCTGCCTTTTTCACATCACCGATCTAGGGTGGCTGTCACGTTAGTATGCACGTTAAGTGCACATGACGATGACATGCGTGTGCGATGCTTGCTTATACCACCTGACACTGAGTCCAGTCATAACGCAGCTCATGCCAATGCCCATCACGTTGGTAACGCACGACCACTTGCTCCGCTTGCCACTCAACATTAAGCCCTTGGTAGCGCCCGTCTAAAGACAAATCGTGCAGTACCGTAACCTGACACAATGTCGCTTGGCTTCTGAGCACACTGTAGGCCAAATCACTGGTGGCTGGGTTATCTGGGGCGTAGCCCGTGAGCAAGCCTAGCGGCGTGTCGCTGGCGATGAATTGACTGAATGTCGGCTGATCTTCAATCTCATAACGTAGCGTTAAGCCGCTCTGTTCTGCCAACCACTGGGTGTCTGTCATGCGGGCTAATGGGCCTTCAAGTGGATTGTCGATGGCCTCACCACGTTGAGCCAACTGGTGTTTTCCGCGCACGTGATAGGTCAAGTCTAGGTGCTGTTGGTGCGGGTTCTCGATGCGGTTAAGCTCGATCGCTGCATCGCCTAGCCAGAGTAAGGTACGACGAAAACGCACATCTTGGTACGCTTTGCTGTCCCAATGCTCCAGCGTGTGGCTATCGACTTGCGCTGGCGGCTTAGACCAATCGACTTGCGTATCAATCACCGTCAGTGCATCGCTCTGCTGATAGGCCAGCAAGGTCGGGTTGATAGGAGACTGGTTTTTCTGGTTCACGACTAAGGTGTTGTGCGTCGCGCTGTTTTTGTAGTAGCCGTAGTGCAGCTCAGCGCCGTAACCTGTGGTGCCAAGATCTGGCAGAATCTCTTTGCCTGCGCGGGTTAAGACCATGCCAAGGCGGTCATAGTGATCGTGCTCACCGCCATAGGGCGCGTGTTTAAGTAGCAAGGCGTTGTCTTGTTTGTCATCGTACACCAAGCTGATCCCAGCCTCTTTGGCGTGTACCGTGTGGCAGGCAAGCGGCGTCGCCTCCGGTAAGGTGTCTACGCCATAAAGCAGCGCATCAATGTTATCGCGCTCTATGTTTTGGTAGATGCTGCTGAGCATGCGTGCAAACGGCTCACATGGGGTTTGTCGGTAAGCAAACTCAAAAATGTGCGCATGGGTAAGCTGCTCTTGCCCTGCGATACAGTCATTAAGACGCGGGAAGGCGCCGGTGTTCATCACCAAACTGAGCGGGAAAGTCAGCAACTTGAGGTAATTCGGGTTTGAGGCGACCGAATAGGGCGTGTTGCACGCGATCTTCTCAAAATTCATTAACGCTTGCAGCGCGTAGTAGTGGTAGTGAATCGAGCCTTCAAACCACATTCCCTCACCCAAACAGCCATGATTGAGCTGATAGTGCAGGCCGTAATCGGTATTGAGCGCGAAATCGAGGTAACGCGAATCATCGAGAATCAGACCAATCACACCCACGGTGGCGTTGATTTTCATCTCATGGTTGTGCAACTGCGGAGTGCGGTATTCCATCAGGAACTCGGCCCCTTCACGCAACAGGCGCGTCTCAATTACCGCTTGTTGCTCTGCGCTGAGCGCTTCACGGATGAAATCATAACCTCGCGCCATATCAATATGGCAGTTGGCCTCACACAGGGTTTGCGCGTTGGCTTTGCCTGGCCCGTTGTACGGAATACCGCCGTGAATTTCGTAATCTGGGTAGTACTTGGCGTATTCAAGCAAAATCGCCGTGACTTTCTCAAGGTAGAGCGGCTCTTTGGTGATCTGCCACAGCAAGCCAAGGTCGTAACACGCTTTGGCGTTCAGACCGTTCATCCAGCGCCACCATGCGCCATCATAGGGTTCGCCGGTAAACTCTTTGCCGTCCACTGGGCAGCAGTGTGAGAGCGGCTTGTCGCGATCCCACGTCAAACGCACACCGTGCTCTGGGCAGTAGTAGTAGAGGTTCCACGTTGCGCGGCCATCGCACGGCACGAGGATATCGTTCTCGAGCACAATCTGATTATTGGATTTGAGCGCCTCAATCACCTTAGGGGTGGCGCGCTCGCGGATGAGGCCCATGTCAGAGTGAGAAAATTGAATCATGAAGACGTCTCCAGCTGAGTCGTTGAGAAGCCGAAATAGCGCTTGGCGTTGTAATAGCAAATGTTTTCAATCGTAGTTTTGAGCAGTGACTCATCGTAAGGAAGCTCACCCTCGCTGACCCACTTCGCCAACAGATCGCACAATACGCGGCGGAAATATTCGTGGCGGCTGAAAGAGAGCACATTGCGTGAGTCGGTCAACATGCCGACAAATCGCCCTAATGCGCCGAGGTTTTTCAGCGTCGTCAGTTGCGCCACCATGCCATCTTTGTGATCGTTGAACCACCACGCCGCACCGAACTGGATTTTACCTGCGGCGCGATCGCTGTCTTGGAAAGCGCCAGCCATGCAGCTCAGCACCGCGTTGTGGTTAGGGTTGAGATTGTAGAGCACGGTATTGGGCAGCTCGGCACTTTCATCCAGCGCACTGAGCAACTGCGCCAATGGCTGAGCAATCGACAAATCGTTGATGACGCTAAACCCGGTGCCACCACCCAGCGCCTGTTTGCGCCTTTGATTGACGTTGACCAACACGCCGATGTGCAGTTGCATGCTCCAGCCATAGTGGTGATAACGTCGGCCAAGCTCAATAAACAGACGAGTGCGCAGCGCCACTTGTTCAGACTCGCTCAGTGCTTGTCCACTGAGCAGCGTCGAGAAGGCTGCTTTGGCCTCTTCTGGCGTGCATGGTGTATACACCACCTGCGTTAAGCCGAGATCAGACAAGCGGCAGCCGAGCGCGTGGAAAGTCTCTATGCGCGCGTCAATGGCAGCAAGGTAGTCATCCCAGTGTTCGATTAGATTACCCGTCAGCGCCGCCAATTTCCCCGTCACCGTCTGCAGCGCAGCAGGGGTATCGAACGCCAGCAGCTCATCGGCGCGAAACGTCGGCAGCACTTGTACGGAAAAATCAGATTGCTTGAGCGCGGCGTGCGCGCTTAAATCGCTCAGCGGAGAGTCGGTAGTACAGAGCGTTTTAACCTTGAGCGAGGTGAGCACCTCGCGGGTGGTCAACGGCTGAGTCGCCAGTCGCTGTTGGCAATGTTGCCAAATCGCTTGCTCGTTGTCAGGGTTTATCAGCAAATCACACTCAAAAAAGCGCTTTAACTCAAGATGCGACCATTGGTAGAGCGGGTTACCGAGCAAGTACGGCACAGACTCGCACCACTTGGCAAATTTCTCAGCATCACTCGCCGCACCGGTAATAAAGTGCTCATCCACGCCGTTGCTGCGCATCCCACGCCACACATAGTGATCGCTGTGCAGCCAAGCTTCGGCCAAGTTTTGAATGGGGGTGTTGTCTAAGATGTCCTGCGCTTCCAAGTGATTATGATAATCAATAATGGGCATGGGCGCGGCGTAGTTGTGATAGAGGTGCTGAGCGAGTGTCGAGTTGAGGAGAAAATTGTCGTGAATATAGTGATTGTTCATTGAACCAGCCTTAAGTATTGAGCCTTAAGTTATGGCATCCCCCCAGCCGCGTGTGCGAGTGGGGTGAAAGCAACGAAAAGGCCAACCGATCGGCGGCTGGCCTTGGATTCGTCAGTCAGAATCAGTTCTTGTACTCTTCTGGTAGGTCTGCGATGTAGATTGCAGGCACACCTTCAAAGTCACTGGTGAACAGTACGCCATCGTCGTTTGGTGTGAACGATGGGTGTGGGTGAGTGATCTGACGATCACCGTCTAGCACGTCCCAAGAGGTACTGTGCTTAGCCAGTTTCGCAAAGCTCTTATTCTTGGTGTTCATGATGTATAGGAACGGGTCGTTCTCGATGTTGTAGCTTTCTGCGTCTGCCACATCCACCGGCGCATCACAGCCGTCACCCACCATCAAAGAACCGTCGAAGTTACTCATTAGGTGAGAACATGGTGGCATCACCATCACTTCTTCATTCTCAAGCGTTTCTGGGTTCGCTTTGTAGATCACGCGATCCGTTTGACCTTTGAAGTAAGACACGTAAGCCATTGCGCTGCCATCTGGAATCCAGAATTCGTGCGTGCAAGATTCGCCTTCTTCATGCTCTTTGATCTTACGAACGTTTGAGCCATCTTCGTTCACTAGCCACATACGTGCGTCAACCAGATCGTGTGGACCTTCGTGACAGAAGCCAACGGTTGAGTCGTCAAATGGACGGTAGATTGGGTGGCCTAGCCATGCGTTATCTTGGTGAACTACGTCCAACTCACCCGTTTCGATGTCCACTTTGATTAAGCGACAAGTTGGGTTGGTGTGGTAAAACTCAGCGAATTTTTCCCAAGAAGTCAGTGGTTGCCAATCCGCTTTAAGGATCTCAATGCCCACCAACTTAGTGCACTCTGAGTTTGCTACCCAAGTGCCGTAGCCTTTCCACTCTTCATCAACGGTGTAAACGACAGTTTCGTTTAGTGTTTCGAGGTCAACCTTCATCAGGTTGAGTTCGTTTTTCACGTAGAAGAAAGAGCGGTCGTCGTCAGAGATGAAACCGCCGAATGTATTATCGCCCGCACCTTCTGTCAGCTGAGTCGCTTGCTGAGTTTTTAAGTCCAATAGGTAGTAGTTGCGGTTGCCGTCAAAATCGCCAGCAAATAGGAGCTTTGAGCCATCCTTGGTGAAGCATTTCTGGTAGAAGTAGTTACGGTGACAAATCACATCAGTCGGTGTCAGACGCGTTACCTTCACTTGGGTATCGCTATCAACGAAGGTTTCAAAGCCCAGTTGAATCACATTACCTTTGGCCATTTTAAATTCTCCTAAATTCTTAATTGGTATAGCCACCTCCGAGGAGGTGGCCAATCATGATTTAAACGTGATTAGTTGGTTTGCTCAGTGAGCTTTTTTTCATCACCAACCTGAGCACTCTTCTTCAGTGCATAACCCACGGCGAATATAGCGGCCGCACAACAGGCGAACACGAAGCGTCCCCACAGTGGGTTTGGAATCAATACCATCAAGCTCAAGCCACCCGCCATGTAGATAACCAATGTACCTAGCTTGTTGCGCTGCATGCGGTCAACGATGTCTTGACCTTCAGACGCGACCACTTCAGTTTCCACATCGTTGAAGAACTTCTCAGTTTCCGCCAACTGCGTGTCTGTCTCTTCTTTGTAGAACAAGGTGGTTGCCCAGAAGAAGCCCGCGGTTAGGAATAGGTGCGCTGCGATAGTGATCATCGTACGCATCTCAGAGATTTCACGCCCTGTTAGATCCGTCATGCCGAACCAGCCGCCAACCACTTGTGGTGTGAACACGTTGATCACAGACCAAGAGACCAAACCACCGAATACTACGGTTGCCCACGGTGCCCATTTTGGCGTTCTACGGATAATCATACCGAAGAATAGAGGAACAAGAATTGGACCTTGTAGCAAGGTAGACACTTGCATCATTAGGTCAAATAGGCTGAGTTCTTTTAGAGATGTGAAGAACTGCGCCATCATGATAACCATTAGGCCGTTCGCGACACACACTAGCTGACCCGCGCGTAATAGTTCTTTGTCAGACGCTTTACCTTTACGAACGATCGTTGCGTAGAAGCTGCGGACAAAGATACCTGAGTTACGGTTTAGTGCTGAGTCCATTGAAGACATGGTCGCAGCAAATAGACCCGCCATCAGCAGACCAACAGTACCCACAGGCATGATTTCACGAGCAAAGACTAGGTAAACCGCATCGCTGGCTTTCGCGCCAAGTGCTGGGTACTGAGCCGCTGCATCTGGGAACACAATCGCAGTTACCCAAGGTGGGATGAACCAAATCACCGCACCTGCAAGCATCATTGCGCCTGCCATTAACGCCGCTTTGGTTGCGTTGTTTGAGTCTTTTGCGTTTAGGAAACGGTAAGAGTCTTGCATGTTGTTGATACTTTGCAGCTGTTTCACCACAAAGAACAGGAACACACAGATCGTCATCAGTGGGTAGTTCATGTCAGGACCAATGAAGAAGCCTGATGGGAACTCAGTAATGATCTCACCTGGGCCACCGATGTAAACCAGCGCCACGATTGCACACGCAATCGAAATGATCGCGATAACCAAGGTTTGAATGAAGTCCGATGCCACTACGCCCCAAGCACCACTCAATAGAGAGATGATCAGAACCGCAATACCGGTTGCCCAGATAGTGGTGATGATGTCAGCGTCAAATACCGCTGAAGCGAATACGCTCAGACCGTTTAGCCATACACCGCCGTTGATCACACTAAGAGGGATGATAACCCAAGTGAAGAACTGCTCGTTGGTGTTACCAAAACGACGACGAATACCTTCCGTTGGGGTGTCGACACGCATTTGGCGGAAACGCTTAGCAAAGTAGAGGTAAGCCACGACGTACGCCATGATGTTACCGAAGAATACGCCCAGTACCGCAAAACCATCATTGAAGGCTTTACCGGCTGCGCCTGTGAACGTCCAAGCAGAGAACTGCGTCATAAACGCCGTTGCACCTACCATCCACCACAACATTTTACCGCCCCCGCGGAAGTAGTCACTGGTGCTGTTGCTCGCCATCTTTTTGAATAGCAAACTGATCGCCACCATTAGGCCGAAATAGCCCACGATGACAAGATAATCAAATTCCATAGCAGAACCTCGAAACACTGTTTTAATTTAAGTGTATTGTAGTTTTGTATTACGTTTAGTTCCGTGACCAAAATCGAAACATCGGTTCATAAACAAAATAATCGCGTCAAACATGATCTAGATCACTAGCTATCCGACGCTAATTAAGTTTTTTATTTATCAATAACGGTTAAAACGTCATCACTTGATGTCAAAGGTAAGACAAAAGGGGCGGCGATGCCCCTTATTCAGTCAAAAATGTGGCTTATTGCATGAGTTTTTTCAGCTCAAGCGCTTCAGCCATGCCTGGTATCGCTTGCTGAGTATCCACCACGCTTAGGCGACGCATCTCAGCCAGTGCGGCCATATCGACCGCTTCACCCGCTGCGTTTTTCGTTACGCCATCTTGGATGAACAGGTTGTCAGCAGAGAAGTCACTGTTAACCACATCGTCATAGCGGCTTTCAGTTTGGAAACGGTAAGATATGTTGCCAGTAAACTCGCCTTGCTTGATGCTGTCTGAGTATGGGCTCTTGCGGAACAAGTAGTTGAAGCGCTTGTTATCAATCGCTAGGTTGTTGCTCAGCGTGATCGCACCTGGGTTAAAGTTGTCCGTAAAGCCGTCCATGTTGTTGTTGAACGACAAGCTGTTCTTCACGACGTGTGGAACAGGGATACCTTCACCACCCAACTTGAAGCCGTTACCGATGGTGCCGCCTTTGTTTGGCACATCAAGGGTACGACCATTGTTGAACGCGATAGAATCGACAATGGTCACGGCACCATTCGGGCCATCTTCAACCTTGTTGAACAGATCCCAACCGTCATCGATGTTGTGGTGAGAGAGACAACGGATGAAGGAGTTGCCATCACCGATACGCATTTTCGCAGCAAAGCCGTCCGCGTTGATTTGTGATGAATCCATGTTGTTGTAACTTTCACTGTCGATCACTGTGTTGTAGCTCGCCCATAGCGCGCGACCAATGTTCTCTGGTGAGGTGATTTGGAAACCGATGTCTGGCGCGCTGTGCGTCACGACTTTCTCAAACGTGTTGTGGCTGCCGTGAACAATCAAACGCGCACCCGCCACTTCAATGCCTTCTACGTGCCAGTGGCTCGCGTCATGGTTAAAATCACCCACAAAGCGAACTTTGCCTTCTGGCGCAGTGAGGTACTTCATTTTCTCAGCGGTACCGCTGACCGTGATTGGCAGAGTGATCTCTTGGTAGTCACCCGGTAGCAGCGTAATGGTGCCACCTGCTGGAAGCAGCTCAACTGCGCTTGCCAGATCCAATGGTGACGCTTGAGTGCCCTCGCCGTTCGCTTTGCCGTTTGGCGCAACAACAATCTGCTCTGCGTTAGTGAGCGCTTGCTTAGCGACTGTGAAGGTTTCAGTCATTGCTTCTAGCGATGGGCGTGTACGTCAACGTGAATTCAGTGTTCGCCGCAGCCAGTTTTACCGTGTGGTTGAACAGCTGACCCGCTTCGACTTTCGCAGACGTAATCACTTTGCCCGCTTGCGCTAGCTCAAATTGGCCAGTGTAGTTCGCACGCGCTTGCACTGGGTAAACGTCGCTGACTGTACGTGGTGAAGACGCCACTTCTAAACGCGTCGCCACTTGCTTGGCTTGGTAGGCTGGCGCATCAATGTTTTGCGCAGGAGAAAGTGCGAGCTCAACGTTGCTAACGTGAATCTTCGCATTACGTGAAGCAAAGAAACCGACAAATTGGCTCTCGCCATTTTGCATTTCAAGAATGTTCGCATTGGCACCTTTCACGTCATACTCTTCTGAGATATGACCGTTTTGGTAGCCCACTTTGAAGCCTTCGTTGGTACGAGTCAGGCTCATGCGGTACGCATCTTTGCTCACGTAAGGCACGCCTTCCACGTAATCCACGCGGCTCAGGCGGTTACCTGCAGTGCCCCAAGGTTGGTAAACACCTTCACGGAAAGACGCGTTGATGTTGGTCATACCATCGTTGGTGCGCGTGTGTGAGCTCATGAGGTTCATCACCATGTTTGACGCCGAAGGGAACTCTTCGTGGCCCTCTGGTTGTGGCATCAGACGCTCTGCGCCTACAATGTCACGAACCATGATGCCTGCGCCTTCCTGGCGGTTAGGTGTTGCGCCCGTCTCTGGGCCTAATTGTTCAAGTTCGATGTCAGCAGTCAGGGTGAAATTGTAATCGGTTGGAATTTCCGTGTAGTAGAAAGTGATCCCTTCATGCGAGTTCGCCAGTTTGCCCTCACGGCTTTCCACCGTAAATTGGTCAGCGACTGGGCCCGGTTGAACCAACTCGCCGTTAACTGTTACTTGGTTGACGCCGACCTTCTCAGGCAGGATAGTCGAACCAAAGTTCAAGTCTGTCGACTGACCAAAGGTCGCCGCTTTCCAAACCAGTTGGTCAGCAGTCAGTTCACTCGCAATCGCTTGTGGTGCCAACGCCATGGCAACGCACAGGGCAAGAGTCTGTTTTCTCATTTTATTCACCAATATTGAAACATTGTTTTGATTTGGGGCTTCTGGCGCACACTTTACTCGTTCTAGAGAGGGGTGAGAAGCAAAAAACCAATAAAATGCGATCTTAGAAACGGCGTTTCATTTTTATACAAACACTACTTATCAGTGGCCAAAAGACATAAAAAAAGCACCCATTCATCTGGGTGCTTATTTAGCTAGATTCGCTGGGAATGGTAGAGCTCAAAGGCTCTCCTCTTCCCTTAGCAATCTGTGATTAGTCGATTAGAGACTTCACGTATTCTGCGATTTCTGGCACTTGGCAGTTAGAGAAGAAACACTCTTGGAACTGCGCGCTGCCCACTGCTTGCTTAACAAGATCTTGGTCAATCGCACGTAGAGACTCAACCACGTCTTTACATACTGCTGCTTTCACGTTGTTTAGGATAGCCGCGTTTGCTTGCTGAGGTGCAGCACGCTCGATTGGGTAACCTTCGCCACGAGCGCCTGTGAACGCTTTTTCGAAGATGTAACGAACGTTCAGTTCACCAGCCCAACCAAAGCCTTTTGCGAACGCTAGAGAAATCGCGTTGCCGTTGTTGATTTGGTTGAATAGGAACGCGTCAGATGGCTCTAGGCAGTAACCACAAACAACACCTGGGTGTAGGTTGCTTGCCATTAGTGCGCCTTGACCAGTACCACAACCCGTTACGATGAAATCCACTGCTTTAGAGTTCAGTAGGATGCTCGCTTGGATACCTAGGTGGATATACGTTAGGTGATGATCGTTTTCGTCAGTCATACCTACGTTGAATACTTCGTGACCTAGACCACCAGCAACCGTGTTTAGCTCAGCAGCAACCATAGCGTTTTTAGGTGCTTGGCTGTTTTCCATAGTTAGTGCAATTTTCATTGGATTCTCCTGCGGCGAACCGCGTAACTAATTTTAAAACTTATACGAAATCTTTGCGCATTGGCGTGAAGTTATCAATCAACACACCCGCTTCTAGACACACACAACCGTGCTCGATGTTTGGCTCTTTGTACATGGTGTCGCCCGCTTCAACGATTTTCTTCTCATCGCCAATAGTGAATTCGAACTTACCAGACAGTACGTAAGTCAACTGCTCATGTGGGTGGTTGTGCATTGAACCAACAGCACCTTTTTCAAAGTGCACTTCAACGGCCATCATGTTGTCACTGTGCGCAAGCACTTTACGTGAGATACCGTCACCTAGGTCTTCTAGTTGGATGTCTTTGTTGTATACGAACATGGGTCTTCTTTCTCTTCGTTATCGACAAGCTTCACTTTCTTTTGCTCTCTGAGCAATTTTGCTGTGGTCATTAAGTTAACGCTGATCAGCGTCATTTCCAGCAGCGTTCCACCCATCGATCCTATGATGAAATTATTGGCCAGCCAGCATAACGCCCCGACCAAAAAACCGATTCTCATCGCCACGCCCTTGAGGACAAACACCGAGAATGTCCCGATGACAGTGCCCAAAATTGGCCAGATGTCCTGTGGCGATTCCATAATATAGAAACCACTGGCCATACTTATGGCGATGAAGATTGCTGCGACTCTTTTCGATGAAACGTAAATAGCGGTGGCCGTTCGAAGCGCTGAAAGCACTGAACTGACCACCGATACTAAAGAGCCAAGCAAGAAAAAATGCAGTAGATGGTTTAAATGAAAAACCAACATCAAAATCTTCAGCTTCTTATCGTCTTTCTGATAAAAGGTACATACCCCTAAGAAAAAGCTTAAGAATCCAAGAATTTGTGCAATCGTGTTTTGTTCCACGCGATCTACTCATTTTTCAGCGCCTAACCAAGGTTAGGCGCTAGATTGCTAATTAGCGAGCTAACCAACCACCGTCTACAGCAACAGTGTAACCGTTGATGTAAGAAGCAGCGTCAGACGCTAGGAATACACATGGGCCAGCAACATCCTCTGGCGTGCCCCAACGGTCAGCAGGGATACGCTCTAGGATAGCGGCGTTGCGATCTTCATCCGCACGTAGTGCCGCAGTGTTGTTTGTCGCCATGTAACCCGGTGCGATTGCGTTCACGTTGATGTTGTGACGAGCCCATTCGTTTGCCATTGCGCGAGTGATACCCATAACCGCACTCTTAGATGCAGTGTAAGAAGGTACACGGATGCCGCCTTGGAAAGAAAGCATAGAAGCGATGTTGATGATCTTACCGCCAGTGCCTTGAGCAATAAACTGACGCGCGACTGCTTGAGACATGAAGTAAACCGTTTTCGAGTTGATGTTCATCACGTCATCCCAGTTTTGCTCTGAGAAGTCGATCGCATCTTCACGACGGATGATACCTGCGTTGTTTACTAAGATATCCACTTTACCGAATTCAGTCACAGCGCTGTCGATGATGCTTGGGATATCGTCTTGTTTTAGTAGGTTAGCGCGAACATCTAGGAACGTGTAACCTGCTGCATTCATTTTTTCGATGGTTTCAGTTGGTTCAACGTAGTTAACACCAACAACTTTACAGCCTGCTGCTGCAAGACCTAGTGCCATACCTTGACCAAGGCCAGTGTCACAACCCGTTACGATAGCAACCTTACCTTCTAGGTTAAATGAATTAAGAATCATGTTTATTCCTCAAAAGCTGTCAAATTAACGTTCATTACGATGGCTCGCCATCCTGTGACGCTAATATAGCAATTTTTAAAACTGCATTTCAATTATTTTTAAAACAGACTTTCAAAAAGCATGACCTAGATCGTCTTTTTGTATGACAAATAGCTGCGCGGTTTCAAAATTTTAAAAACGTTTTTTGAAATAATCTGGCGACTCATCGTCTCATAGGTATAATCACCCCTAGACAAATATAACTAGGGTAAAGAGATGGAAAAGAACACCCAACCTGAAGCCGTATCCTCGGTTCTCAAGGTATTTAACATTCTTCAAGCATTGGGCGAGCAAAAGGAAATTGGTGTTTCAGAGCTGTCACAGCGTCTGATGATGTCGAAAGCGACAACGTACCGATTCCTGCAAACCATGAAAACGTTAGGCTATGTGGCACAAGAAGGTGAAGCAGATAAATACTCCCTCACCCTGAAGATGTTTGAGCTCGGCGCGAAATCACTCGAATACGTCGATCTGATTGAACTGGCCGATAAAGAGATGAAGTACATCTCGCAGCAAACCAATGAAGCGCTGCACTTAGGTGCCCTTGACGAAGACGGCATCATCTATATTCACAAAATCGACTCCAACTACAACCTACGCATGCAATCACGCGTCGGTCGTCGTAACCCTCTCTACAGTACTGCGATTGGTAAGGTATTGCTGGCGGAGCGTGATGAGAGCTTCGTACGCGATCTTCTAGCGGATGTGGAATTTGTTAAACACACAGAACGCACGCACGAAAATGTTGATCAGCTCTTATCTGAGCTTAAAAAAGTGCGTGAACTGCATTTTGGTCAAGATAACGAAGAGCAAGAGCCAGGTCTGCGCTGTATTGCTGCGCCAATCTACGACCGTTTCGGCACGGTCATCGCTGGCGTTTCGATTTCGTTCCCGACCATTCGTTTTGATGAAAAGCGCATGTCTTACTACATTGAGCTGCTACACAATGCCGGCCGCAATATTTCTGAGAAGTTGGGTTTTAACGGCTACCCTGTGAAATAGTTCCCGCTACAGATAACGAACAACGCCCACTCGATTTACACATCCTGTGGGCGTTTTTGATCGCAGCGTTCGTCACTGCAACACTCGGCACGCAAAAAGCGGATCACCTGATCCAAACATTCATACTCCGCAACGCAGTACAAAGTGCGCCCTTCTCGGCGTTGGCTGAGCAATCCCGCCGATACCAAGCTAGAGATGTGATGAGACAAAGTAGAGCCCGGAACAGACAACCGCTCCTGAATTGCGCCCACCGCCACCCCTTGATAACCCGCCTTAACGATGGTTTTGTATATCGCCAATCGAGTTGGATGGCCCAATTCTTTTAGCGCTTTGGCAACCGATTCCAGTTCCATAATTCACTCCACAGAAAAACATTTCCATTATTGTGGAACTATTGCGTATTTGCAATCGCAAAAAAGGCAGCGAACGCTGCCTTATGACTGAAATCGCGACTAGCACTACAGTGCTCGACTGCGGATCGGTAAGAAGACCTCACCCAGCATGCAGCGTACGCTGCCGCCACCGATGGCTTCGATGGTCGAAACATCAAACGCCAGCACCTTACCGTGGCTAGAGAGTTGCGCCAATTGCGCGGGCTCAAACGCCTGATAGGCCGATTGCGACATGGCAATCACCTTGTCACCATTGATGGTTTCAAGCTGAAGAAGGTTGCCACAAAACTGGTTCATCTGTTCCAAGCTGATTGAAATCACCTGTTTGTCTTTTGCCAAGGATTTCAAAACAAAACGGCGCTCGAACTCAGGGATCACTTCATCACAGATGACGCAAAAGCCCTCACCAATCGCCATCATCACATTGGTGTGATAAATAGGGTTGCCTGACGGCAACGCGGTTTGAAATGACACCACTTTAGGGTAACCAATACGCTCCGCGTAATCCTCCAACACTTCACGATCGCAGCGCTGCGACAACGCCGCATAAATGGTGCGATTGATGTGATCCATCACCATGACACCCGTACTTTCAAGGTGCGCGCCATGCTCAAGGTAGCTCACTAAGCTATCTTGTTGAGTCACGCTTCTTCCCGCGGCTTGCAGCGCCTCGACCAGCGCTTTGGGTCTTACTTCCTGTTGGCGATTTTGGCAAGCCATTGGGAAGGTATAGAGAGTGCCCTCAGCTGTGGTGCTGAACCAGTTATTGGGAAAGACCGCATCTGGCGTCTCAATCTCCGAGGTGGGGTAGTCAAACTCAATCACCTGAACGCCCGCAGCACGAAGCTTCGCCACCATAGTGTTAAACTCCGCCATCGCCTTGCGGCGAATCGCGCTCGTTTCAGCCCGGATGACATGCTGAAATTCATTGTCTTTTGCGGTTTGCGCGTTAAAAGCAAACTCTTTCGGTGGCACCATCACAACGCAGTTCGCGTTCTGTGCCCGTAACATGTCGTTATTCGCTAAGGAATTCACTACAGATTGCTGTTCCAACATGATGACCAACTCGCATTTTTTCACTTGATGAAGCCAATTGTAGACATAATGTTAAACAAAAAATCACTGAAATCACGCAGCGAAATGAATATAAATCAGTAATATTTGCTGATTATAATTTTCAATGCAGCAAATATTACTGCCACCAGCGCCACTCAGAGTTTCAGCATGAATAATATGCACAAATAAGAATATCGCACTGGTTACATTCTGATTACTAACGCGTTACCATTGCGTATCCTTTCATATTGAGCCATTTTTGCCTTTAGGAAACACGCATGTTTAACAAGTTTGAGCAGTGGACACACCCTTTTCCACGTCAAGAGCCAGACCAGCCGCCAATGGGCATTTGGGCCTTTTGCCGCCACTACACCCGAGGTTTTGAAAAGCCACTGCTGCTCATGTCAATTCTGTCAATGATCGTCGCGGTGGTAGAGGTGTCGCTGTTTGGTGCAATGGGCAATCTCGTCGACTGGTTGACGCATAGCGACCCTGCGACATTCTGGCAAGAGAACCAAACGCAGTTACTGTTTTACGCGGCGCTGCTTCTTATCATCATGCCATTGCTGATCTTGGCGCACTCTTTGGTCATCCACCAGTCACTGCTGGGTAACTACCCTATGGCTATCCGCTGGCTAGCTCATCGCTATTTACTCAAACAAAGCCTGACCTTCTATCAAGATGACTTTGCCGGCCGAGTGGCAACCAAAGTCATGCAAACGTCCCTTGCGGTGCGCGAAACCGTGATGAAAACCATGAACGTGTTTGTTTATGTCGCGGTCTATTTTACCTCCATCGTCGTGCTCCTCGCTCAGGCAGACTGGCGCTTGATGATCCCGATGCTGATTTGGTTATGCTGCTACGTGGGGATTCAGCTCTATTTTGTGCCAAAGCTGAAAGATATCGCGTCACACCAAGCCGATGCGCGTTCCACCATGACAGGACGCATCGTCGACAGTTACACCAATATCGCCACCGTCAAATTGTTCTCCCACAGTCAGCGGGAAACCGACTACGCCGAAACTGGGATGCGCGGCTTTTTGGATACCGTCTATCACCAAATGCGCTTAGTCACAGGATTCAATGTTGCGGTAGAAATCACCAACTATGTGTTGGTCTTTACTATTAGTACGCTCTCAATCGTACTGTGGATGAACGATGCCGTCAGCGTCGGGGCCATCGCCATCGCCATTGCCCTCGCGCTGCGCATTAACGGTATGTCGATGTGGATCATGTGGGAAGTGGGCGCGCTGTTTGAAAACATGGGCACCGTGGTGGATGGGATGAAAACCCTCTCAAAACCGGTGGATATCCAAGATGCGCCCAACGCCAAAGCGCTCAATGTCACTGATGGCGAAATCAAGTTTGATAACGTGAGCTTTCACTATGGTGATAAAACTAAAGGAGTGATCTCTCACCTTAATCTGACCATAAAACCGGGTGAAAAAGTGGGTCTGGTGGGCCGCTCTGGCGCAGGAAAATCCACCCTAGTGAACCTTCTGCTGCGTTTTCATGATGTCGAAAGCGGGCAAATCACCATTGATGGCCAAGCGATCAATGCGGTAACCCAAGACTCGCTGCGCAGTAACATCGGTATGGTGACGCAAGACACCTCCCTGCTGCATCGCTCTATTCGTGACAACATCGTTTACGGCAACCCTGAGGCCAGCGAGGAAGCGCTGTTACGTGCCACTCAACAGGCGCACGCGCATGAGTTTATTGAAACCCTGAGTGACCCTTTTGGCAATACGGGTTACGACGCGCAAGTCGGTGAGCGAGGGGTGAAGCTGTCTGGCGGGCAACGTCAGCGTATCGCTATTTCTCGCGTACTGTTAAAAGACGCGCCATTACTGATTTTAGATGAAGCCACCTCAGCACTCGATTCGGAAGTCGAAGCGGCGATTCAAGAGAGTTTGAATGAGCTGATGGAAGGAAAAACCGTCATCGCTATTGCGCACCGACTCTCGACCATCGCTGCGATGGATCGCCTTATCGTCCTCGACCAAGGTCAAGTCGTCGAGCAAGGCACCCACCAAGAGCTGATCAGTGCCGGAGGGATCTACTCGCAGTTGTGGGCACATCAAACCGGCGGTTTTATTGGCGATAATGAGACGCTTGATGAGGCCTCATCGAAATAACTCGCTCATTGATTCTCTTTGCGAGTTATTCCCTAGCGGACCTTATCTTTTACGAGATTTGTCTTTAACGGGATTTGGATTGCTTATCTTGATACATGCGCTTGTCGGCCAGTTCGACAAGCTCTTGTATCGACAGTTTAGCGTTGGAGCTGGCAGAGGTAATGCCCACGCTAAACTCTATTGCATAGGCATGACCGCTGCGTTGATTGTACGCCTCTATTGCCTGCTTAAACCGCTCTATCACCACAGCCGCAACCGGCTCTGACGCGCCAGACATCAACACAACAAACTCATCACCGCCAATACGAGCAAACACATCGGACTCACGAAAGGAGTCTCGCATCGTCGCAGCAAACGCTTTGAGTAGCGCATCCCCGGCACTGTGACCGTGGGTATCGTTGATGTGCTTAAAGTTATCGAGATCAAAATAGGCCAAGGAGAGGGGTAACTGCGCCGCGCGGCAGTAATCGACCGACTTTGCGCCCAAGGCGAAAAATCCGCGCCGGTTTGAGATCAGCGTTAGAGGGTCTAGAGTCGCGGTTAAACTGTTCGACAGCTCCTGCTCGGCAATTTTGGCCAAATCCAGCAAGTCGTTGATCTCATCCGGTAAGAAGTGTCTCGGTTTGGTGTCGATAATGCACAGAGTACCGAGCTTGGTGCCATCGTGATACACCAAGGGCACGCCAGCATAAAAGCGAATATGGGGCGCACCGGAGACCAAAGGATTATCAGCGAATCGCTCATCTTGCGTGGCATCTTCAATCACGAACGGGGCATCGCCCAAAATCGCATGACCACAAAAAGAGACATCACGCCCGGTTTCTTTCGCCTCCAAGCCAAAACAAGATTTGAACCATTGACGGTTCACATCCACCAAGCTGACCAAGGCCATTGGCACGTCAAACAACCGCTTCGCAAGGCGAGCCACGCGGTCAAAACGCTCCTCCGGTTCCGTGTCGAGAATCTGAAGCTGGTGAAGGCTTTGGATGCGTTGCTGCTCATCGGGTGGTAAATCAGGCGCTTTCATCTCTGTCTCGTGTCTTATTGATAAATGAGTAAGGTACCTTAAAGAATAGCACCGAAAGTTCGCCTTGCTTGCTCCGCGACAAACCCGTGGTTCCCCCAAGCAAAATACTAGCGCTTGACATGGCCCAAGGTGAGCTTCTCTTGCCATCTAAGTGGCACAGTTAACCGCGGCACCAGCATGTAAATCAACGCTGCCACCGCCACAGATCCAACAAGGTCAATGGGTCGATGCATACCAAGCCACAGTCGGCTGTACGCGACCGCTAGCGCCCAAATCAACACACCGGCAGCCAGGCCATAGTGCTTACGCTCAGCAAACAGGCCGCCAAAAAAGGCCACGCATACCGCGACAAACAACGTATGGCCGGAAGGAAAAGAGTAATCTTTCTCGCCATGCCAATGGCGCGTACGCCAATCACTCACCCGAGTATCCAGGGCATCAATCACCTGATCTTTTTGCTCGGCATCGAGCTTATAAAAGTGCGCGGGCTGGGGAATCAACAGCTGATGACTTAACAGTTCCGTGTAAGGACGCGGGCTTTCTGTCGCGAGCTTCAAGCCACTTTTGGCAAAAAAGGCAAACACCAGCACCAGCGCCAGTTGCGCCGCTTTTCCTATCAGCAACACACCAAGCTGACGACGAGGTGAAACGCTTGGACGAGGTGGAACGCTTGAGTAATCCGTGGTCAAAAGAGAACGATGAGAAAAAGAATAACGAGAAGAAGCCGAACGAATGACCCAAAGAGCCAGAGCCACCAGCAAAGCGAGAGTAACGAGAAAGCCTTGCGATCCCGCGGAGTAAGTCAACCATGTCATCCCTTGCCCGATGGGGTCTGAGACGTCACTCAGCAGATCCACTGAGCTAAACATCAGGCTCATCAGCGCAATGGCACCCGACAGCACCATCAACAGCCCTAACCCTTTTTGCTTCTCACTGACTCTATGTTTCACACTCGCCTCTCACCTCAACTCTCGAGAGATGATCTTAGGCGTGTGGCGTTAATGATTTTATCAACCGCGTGTCAATTCGCTGCAAGTTCGCATCATGCCAAATTATCGGTGTTCAACGGCTGATTAGGACAAGAATATAACTAAGACCATCGGGTCATGGGCACCACGTTTCCACGCTCTCTGAGGTACGCTTCTGGAGCAAGCAATTTGGCTAGCGCCTCTGCATTAACCGGTTTAGTGAGATAGAAACCTTGGCCGATCGCGCAGCCCATTTTGAGTAGATCCCGCTGATGAGCAGCGGTTTCAACGCCCTCTGCAACCACAGAGACACCAAGTTCGTTGCCAAGCGAGATAATGTTTTTCAGCAATACCGACGAGGTGGCGTTATTGGCATAATCGATAACAAAACTGCGATCGATTTTGAGCGTTTGAAACTCGAAATCTTTCAAGTAAGAGAGTGATGAAAAGCCGGTACCGAAATCGTCCAATGCCACGTGCACACCCAGTTGCTGCAACTCTTTGAAAATCACCTGCGCGAGTTCGGTATTCTCAATCATCACGGTCTCGGTGATTTCCACCTCTAAGTAGCGTGTCGGAACGCCGGACTGGACAATGACCTTTTTCAAACTGTCAAAAAAGCCCGGATGCTTTAAGCTCTTCGCGGAAATATTCACTCCCACCACCCCAGTTTCGACGCCGTCATCTAACCACTTTCTCTTGGCTTGCAGCGCTTTGCGCATCACCAACAAATCAAGCAAGCGAATCAAACCGGTGGATTCGGCCACGGGAATAAAATCATTGGGGTACAACCGCCCTTTGGTGGGATGGTTCCAACGCACTAAGGCTTCAACGCCGACCACTTTCTCATCGTTCAACTGCCATTTGGGCAGAAAGTGCAGCTCGAATTCATCACGCTCAATCGCTTTATTGAGATCGCTCTCGGTCTCTTTTTGCGACATCGCAATGCGGTTGAGCTCTTTGGAGTAAAACTGAAAATTGTTTTTGCCCATCGCTTTGGCGTGATACATGGCGTTGTCCGCGTAGCGTAGCAAGCTGTCTTGCGTCGCACTGTCTTCGGGATAGAGCGAAATGCCAATACTGGCGGACACATTCACCGCCACACCCTCTATGTGAAACGGCTGCTGCAAGGTATCTATCAACTTGGAGGCGATACGGTTGGCAACACTGATTGCGCTATTGACGCTGTTTAAGTGACTCAGCACCACCACAAACTCATCACCGCTGAAGCGCGCAGACAAGTCGGTGATGCGAATGCTGCTCTCAATCCGCTTTGCGACTTGCTCAAGCAAGCGGTCGCCCATCTCATGCCCATAGAGATCGTTGACGTCTTTAAAATGGTCTAAATCGATGAACAGTAAAGCAAACGGCTTTTTCGAGCGGTCCGCGTTGAGGATAGATTGGCCTAGTCGGTCTAAAAACAGCGCTCGGTTTGGCAACCCAGTTAAAGGGTCGAAGTAAGCTCGGTTGTGCAGTTGCTCATTTTTCTCCTCTATTGCGGCTTTGGCTTGCGTGAGAGAGTGGAGCAATTGATCGCGGTTTTTCTCATAGCGGTGCTGCAATCGTATTGAGTAGGCAGCAATCACAATCACCGCAATAATCAGGGTGATGCTGGTTTGCGTGTAATTGGAAATCCCAGACTCATAACTGGCTTTGATCACGCGCTGGATCTCATCCGCTTGGCTGGCAAACTCCAAAAATTGCTCGTCGCGTCCGGCGCTTAAAAACGCATCCGCTCGCTGCGCCTGAATTTTTTGGTAGGTGGATTCCACATGAAGGCGAAATTGCGCCAGCGTTTTGCGAAGCTCAACCAGACGCTCACGTAATTCGTTGTCCGTGACTGGCTCATAATTGCCCATGATACTCTCGCCGCCTTCAAGCAGCGCGACCACATGCCAATCGGCGATTTCTAAGTAGTACCACACTTCCTGAATCGACTGAGCGGTATCGCCCGACATGATCTCATCAAACCAAAGGTAGGCCAGCGTACCGTTGACTTTAATTTCAGCGGCCGCTTCCGCAAGCGGGGACTTTTTCACTAACAGGTGGGTCGCTTGGGTCACCAGCGCCGACGTAAACGTGATCACCAACAAGGCGAGAATGGAAGTAAAAATGAATTTGCGCTTCATAGCATCACACGAACGTTTACCCACGTATTTTGCGGGCAGGAATAAAAACATAGGCGAGTCAGCCTAGTGAAGAAATGTTACATCCCCATGAAAATATTCAGCGTAGTTATTATTGATGAGTGATTGATGAATCTTTAGTGACAGTTCACGTGAAGATATTGAGCTCAAAAGTGCTAGCTCGTATAGTCGCGGTATGTTGATTCTTCCTTTGTGCTCAACCATGACTTTTCGATTGCGTTCGACTGTTCTTGCTTCTGTATGCCTAGCGCTGATGAGTACCACGGCACACGGGAAAGATCTGATCAAAATTGAAGGGTCGAGTACCGTTTACCCGATTACCCAAGCCGTCGCCGATCACTTTATGCGTGCCGAGCGGCACAACACCCAAGTGGTGGTGGGCATCACTGGCACAGGTGGCGGATTTCGTAAGTTTTGCCGAGGCCGCACGGATATTTCTAACGCCTCTCGCCCGATTAAAGAGAAAGAGCGAGCGCTGTGTGAAATCAACCACATCGACTATATTGAGCTCCCTGTCGCACTCGATGCAATAACCGTGGTGGTGAACAAAGAAAATCAGTGGATCGATGCGCTCTCTCTTGATGAACTGAAAACACTCTGGGAAAGCACCGCTGAACGCACGATAACTCACTGGCAGCAAGTCAATCCGCACTTCCCTGATCGCCCCATCGTCCTGCACGGCCCTGGATCAGACTCAGGCACTTATGACTATTTTGTTGAGGTGGTGCTGGATGGCAAAGCGAGTCGACAAGACTACACCGCAAATGAAGACGATGAAGCCTTAGTCGCCGAAGTGGCCGCCGATCCCAACGCCATGGCGTTTATCGGCTTTGCCTACTATTTGCAAAATCAAGACAAGTTGAAAGCGATCGCCATCGCTCCCACTGGCTTCAACGCGGTCAAACCCAGTGTCGAGAACGTGATTATGGGACGATATGCCGCACTTTCCCGCCCTCTGTTTATTTACGTGAACAAACAGGCGCTAGAGAAGCGGCCATCACTGAAACGCTTTGTCGATAGTTATATCGACAGAGACAACATCAACAAAGTTGTCTCCCACTCTGGCTATATTCCTCTCTCTAATGATCGCTATGACGCGGCGCGTTTTATTCTCAACTCTAGCCGCTCTGGCTCGGTCTCGATGCCCAAATAGAGCCTTGTAATGCGACTGCACGCCATCGCGATTAACGTACATTTTGGTGACCAGAGAAAAAGTGGTGCACAGGCCCATGTCCTTGACCAATAGAGAGTTCATCGGCATGCGCAATGGCTTGTGAGATGTATTGCTTAGCCAAATGGACCGCTTTGTGCAGCCGATACCCTTGGGCAAGATAGGACGCAATGGCCGATGACAACGTACAGCCCGTACCATGAGTATTATGAGTGGCGACTCGCTTAGCGCGAATCAATTCACTGCCACTCCTTTCAATCAGCAGATCGTTACTGCTTTCGCCCTCTAGATGCCCCCCTTTAAGAAGCACTGTTTTGGCGCCCAAGGCGCGCAGGGCGTCAATCATCGCTCCCATCTCCTCTTCCGATGTCGGCGTTGCTCGCCCAGTCAGCGCCGCCGCCTCGGGTAAGTTTGGTGTGATCATATCGGCAAGCGGTAGCAGTTCTTTCTTGAGCGCCCCCACCGCACTGGCGTGCAGTAAGCTGTCACCACTGGTGGCCACCATCACCGGGTCCACCACGAGAAACTTGGGCTGATACGCCGCCAAACTTTGTGCCACGACACGGATGATTTCAGCGTCAGCCAGCATGCCAACCTTCACCGCCACGACATTGAGATCGCTCAATACCGCATCGAGCTGCGCTTGAACATGGTCGATAGGGATAGGATGAATGGCGTGAACACCACAGGTATTTTGCGCGGTAATGGCCGTAATAACGGAGCAGGCGTAACTGCCTGTTGCACTGATCGCTTTGATGTCGGCTTGGATGCCCGCGCCGCCGCCACTGTCGGAGCCAGCGATGGTTAGGACAATCGGAGTTTGAGGGTCATAAAATGCGGTTTGGTTCATCGGTGTTCCTCACGCACGCGTCAGGAACTGTGTGCAGAGCGCGTTGGCCAAGCACAACACATAACGGGCGAGATTGTGGCGACCCCACGACACCGCGTTATGAATAGTTCCCTACGTCAGTGCTAACTGAATCAGGTTCAACGGGTCTCGCGATGCGATCTCAGCCTTCCTTCTATGCTTCTACGACAGGCTCGTTAATCAAGCTATCGTTATGATTCGAGCAGAAGGAACGCTCCCCGACTATGTCGCCAACCTTAACCCTGTGATAGCGCAGATGCAACCTATTCAGATCACTTAAATAACCCGAGTGAATCGAGGAGTGGGCGATACGAACGCGACGTTTGGCACACAGAACATTATCGTTTACTCTTAATTTTATAAATTTTCGTTATTGATTTGACGGTTATGCTCAATCCACTCTGGCTCAAAACGTTTCAAACCTTGGTCGAGACCGGCCACTTTACTCATACCGCAGAAAAGCTGTTCATGACTCAGCCCGGTGTCAGCCAGCACATCAAAAAGCTCGAACAGGCTTGCGGCTACCCACTGATTGCGCGTCACAACAAGAGCTTTGAAGTAACGGAACAAGGCAGACAGGTCTATCAGTACGCAAAGCAGCGCGCCAAACAAGAAACAGACCTGATTGCTTCGTTATCTCAGGACGACGCGCATCGCGGTGAGGTGTCGGTCTCTTGCTCTGGCGCGTTGGCGCAGCTTATCTACCCGCATCTGCTCGATTTACAGTGTGAATTTGCACAACTGGTCGTCAAGCTGGAAGTCGCCCCCAACCGTAAGATCATCGACGATTTGGCTGAGGGGCGCGCCGATTTGGGCCTTGTCACTCACATCCCGCTCGACCCGAGAATCGAAGCGCAAGAGATAGGTCAAGAAACCATGTGTTTGATTGTGCCGGCAAACGTCGACGAGCCTATTACCCCTGAACTTCTCCTTGAGATCGGTTTAATTCGCCACCCCGACGCGGAGCACTATCTCTCGCTCTACTTTTCGCAGTGTGGCGACAAAGCGCTGGCGGGGATTGATATTCGCGCCCTGCGCACCTCGGGCTACATCAACCAACTCAGCCAAATTCTTCTGCCAGTTGCCAAAGGGCTCGGTTTTACGGTGCTGCCACACAGCGCATTCAGCTCTTTCACTTTGCGCGATCAACTTGCTGTGCATCAGCCAAAGAAAGCCGTCGTCGAGACCCTGTATTTGGTGAGCAAAAAACAAAGAGCGTGGCCAGCCCGTTTTCATACGGTGGTGGATAAGTTGACGGACGTGATCTCGCTATAACCCAACGCACTGCCATAGCCAAAATTTTCGATAGGCTTGAAACGCAAAATGGAGCCCAAGGCTCCATTTTTGCTGCTGCTTCAACGCTCATTATCGTCGTTATTTGAGGTCATGCCTCTAAGACGTCTTCGCCAGCGAGTTCAGAAATAATCAGTAGATCGGACTCATCCAGTTTAAGCCCCAGCATAGGGAGACCATGCTGAGCACTCCAACAACATAAGAAGACCACACAACCTAATGCTACCCAAAGTAGTGATACCATAGCCTAACCTCCTCCTCAGTTATCATCACCGTACTTAATAACCTAAAGGTGCCACTTCTCTCATCAGAAGGCGCTCAGATAGACTTTATTCTTTTTACGTTGGGGCGTCTGCGCCAATAGAAATGGGTTAGATTCGCCGGGTCAATCGCTCAATGTCGTATTGTTATCTGGAGTTTATTCGGATTAGAACACCTTAAGGTTATGCTGAGTACTCTTTCAATATAGGGATTGCGATTGTGAAGCGCAACACTCTTTGTGGTGAACACACGAAACCTTGACGTTTTTTATGCGAGCGATCGCATAAATATGCCAATGTGGAAATCGGCAATAAAAAATGGGCGCTCGTGGCGCCCATCTTGATACGAATGATTGTTGATGCAAACAGTGAGACAGCTTAAGCGCCAATAACGCCGCCATCTTCACGGGTAATGGCAACGATGGTGGAGCGAGGCTTGCTGTCACCACCACCAGGGTAGTGAGATGGCGCACCTTTCTCGCCCGGATGCTGAACACCCACAAACATGGTTTTGTAGTCGGCGGAGAAGGTCAGCCCCGTGATTTCACAAGCAATTGGCCCCGTCAAGAAACGTCGCACTTCACCAGTATTAGGATCGCCGCACAACATTTGGTTGTTCCCTTGACCTGCAAAATCGCCCTGATTTGAGTAGTTTCCGTCCGTTTGAATCCACAAACGACCGGCTTTATCAAAGCCGATACCATCCGGGCTATTAAACATGTTGTCGGCGTTGATGTTGTCACTGCCCGCGTAGAGCGAATCTTTGTGCACCGTTGGGTTGCCAGCAATCAGGTACAAATCCCAATCAAACTCTGCTTGGGTGTGATCGCCCGAGGTCGGTACCCAGCGAACAATTTGTCCGTAGTGGTTCTCAGCGCGAGGGTTCGGACCACCGACAGGTTGGCCCTCTTTTACGCCGCGGTTTTTGTTGTTGGTGAGGGTACAGAAGACGTGTTGGTTGTCTGGGTGCACCGCCACCCACTCTGGGCGATCCATCGTGGTCGCGCCAACTTGAGTCGCAGCGCGACGTGCAAAAATCATCACCTCGGCTTGATCGTTAAAACCGTTCTCTTTAGTCAGGCCATTTTTGCCATAAGTCAGTTCAATCCACTGCCCCTTGCCTTTCAACTCGTTGTCGTCCATCTCGAACTTGGCGACATACAAGGTGCCCTCTTCAAGCAAGTTGCGATTGGCAGCATCATTGCCCGGTTGGTAGCGATCGCGAGAGACAAATTTGTAAATGTGCTCCCCGCGCTCATCATCACCTAGGTACACCACGACATGACCATCATCGTTGATCAACAGTGCCGCATTCTCGTGCTTAAATCGCCCGAGTGCAGTGCGCTTAAGCGGCGTCGACGTCGGATCGTTTGGATCGATCTCCACAACCCAACCAAAACGGTGTGGTTCATTCGGATGCTTAGCGACATCGAAACGCTCATCGGTATCATGCCACTGGTAGCTGCTCTTCGCTGCTTTGATTCCGTAACGCTTATGATCGTCGCTCAACTCTGCCGTCGTACTGGTGCCAAAATAGCCGTGGAAGTTCTCTTCACAGGTTAAGTATGTGCCCCAAGGCGTTTGACCGTTGGCGCAGTTGTTAAAAGTGCCGAGTGGCGCTAAGCCTGAAGGATCCAATTCGGTTTTCATCAACTCATGACCCGCCGCTGGGCCTGTCAGGCGCATTTCTGTGTTAGCGGTAATACGGCGGTTGCGTTCCCCCGCTTTATCCACTTTCCACTCTCCGCCGGATTTGACGATTTCGAACACCGTCACACCGTGTGCCGCTTGCGCTTTTAATACGTCGTCCGCCGTCATCGCTTTACCGCCATGTTCGAACAAGTATTCGTAGTTGGTGTATTCGTTGTTCACCGCAATGACAGCGCGATCGTCACTGATAGGGAATAGGCTCATCCCGTCGGTGTTGTCACCAAACTGACGCGCTTGCGCGGCTGAATCTTGCTTACCGCTTTGATCAAACTCTGGCGCATCAGCAAAAATAGGATCACCCCAAGAGAGAAGCGGCGTGGCTTTATAACCTTTGGGTACGATGATCGCATCTTTTGTCGAGGCTGGCACTGCTTCGAAGTTGAGTAAACGACTATCACTCGATGCCGCTATCGCTTTCGCTATCGGGTTGAGGGAAAGAAACGCCCCTGCACTGACGGCAGCGGTTCCGGCTAAGAAACGACGACGAGATAGTCGCGCTTCGATCATCTGGCTAAATTGTGAATCCTGTTCATCACGATCCCACATTGCTGACTCCTTGCTGAGTTATCATTATATAAGCGAGCAAATGGTAGGCGAGCAAGGTTACACATCAGTTAAGGTTTTGTTTAACAAATACAAAGTAAAGATGATGTTTTTACTTCGATTGCATGACAAGATCAATAAATGGCGATCTCAGTCACATGTAAATTAGAAATTACGCCAATTTCGCGAAAAATTTGTGATCAAAACACTGGTGTTTCGCGCATTTCGCCGCTAAATTGAAATTGTTCATGAGGAACTAGATTCACATCTGCTCAATGAAGAGCATGGTATTTGACGTGAGGGATTATCATGAAGAAAATGAGAAAAGCACAATTGCATCGTGTTCGTATTCAATACTGGAAAGATTCGAACAAAAACACGAACAGCAAACCTCAATAACTGTGCAACCCCAACAAAGCTGGCTTAACCGCCAGCTTTAGTAGTTTTATAGGCCCCCGTTTTTCACCCACTTGAGCATTACGCTGCTCTATGATGACTGGGAAACAGTGACGCCAAGCCATTCACCACGCCCAATGTCTCTTTCGAATAAATGTGCTTGTCTTTGTAACCGACAAATTGCACTAAGCGCACCTTGCCTGAAAGCAGAACTTGGCGTAACACTCGATTGACCATCTGCACTTCGATCAACGTATCGGATTCCAACCGCGTCACGGGCTGTAAGCTGGCGAGATCAATATTGATCACCACGTCATCACAATGTGACAAGTAGTGGCTCAACTGCTGCTTCACAGTAAAACGAGAGCGAAAGTGGCACTCGTTGACGGACAACCAATCACAGCCAAGATCTTCTGCATAATCAAGCAGCTTCGGATCTTGATTGTCCGAGTCCACACCAAGGCAGAACAAGCGGCTTTGCTGACTGCGCTGCAAGACAAAATGAAACAGCGAGCCTTTCTCAGGCTCTAGAGTCGGTTTGATATCCAAGCTGCGGCTGATATGGATAAACCCCAGCTCTCTGCCTTGACTCGCCACCATCGGCAGCGCATGCAGTAAGCTTTCACCGTCATTGGCAAAGAGCACAGGTAAACTGGCCGATTCCATCAACGCGGCAACGTTATCAAGCAAGCGATGTTTGGCCCCTTGTTGGAGATTGAAATGACCGCCATAGCCAATATTGGTCGAGACTTTATCTGCCAGCCAATCGTAGAGCTCTTCCAAGCTCTGGTTGGCCATATCAAACTCCACTTGGCTCATCGGTTTGATCTGTTCACTGACACTGAGCAAGGTGAGTTTGTCGCAACAGAGCCCAGTAATACTGTGTAGCTTGCGCCGTTGAAATAGCCTAAACATATCCTTTACCTTTCAGGAGGCAGAGCTCTCGCTGCCTGCAATACATGAAGTACAATTTTTTGCTCGTTCATCTCAACGCGATGAGCCGGTGCCATCACCGACACAGCGCCAACAAGTTTGCTGCCCTTTAACACCGGCGCGCTAATACCAGACACACCGGGATCAATTTCAGAGGTACTGACCGCATACCC
>NZ_JCBDGG010000018.1:0-15651 GCF_059833835.1 Vibrio sp. R15-SG3-ISO1B
GCCAGAATGACGCTAACCAGGGTGGTGATCGTAAAGCTACGTATGGCGGTTTGTTTAATGCCGCTATAGTTCTGCGCACCAAAATCTTGGCCTACCAGTATCGCGGCGGCTTGGGAGAAGCCGAAATTGACGTTCCATGTAAAGCTCAAGCATTGCAGCAGAATTTGATGCAGTGCAAGAGCACTGATGCTGATGGCGCCTGCCATCAAGGTACCGCCATAGATCAAGCCGTGCTCAAGCAAGGCTGCAATGGCGATAGGCAATCCCATAGAGAGTAGGGGAATCATGAGCTTGAGCGAGTACTCATCACGATTTAGCCAAGGGGCATACGGGCGATATTTTTCGCTGCTAAAGACCCAGTAGCCATAGCCAAGCATAACGCTAAAGGCAGAGAGCGCCGTGCCTGCGCCAAGACCAGCGAGACCAAAATCGAAGGTAAAAGCGAGGAGGTAGCTCATGGGCACATTGAGCGTGACGGTGAGCAGAGACATCACCATGATTGAACGCACATTGCCGAGCGCGCTTGTTAGACCACGCAGTACCAGGAGGATCAAAGAGGGCAGCATCGCCCATTTCAAGGTATTCACGTAAGTCATGGCGAGCTCAACCAGTTCGTTGGGCTGCTTGGCGTAACTCAGTAAATAGGGTACCCATTGGAAGGCGACCATTAATAGCACAGAGAGCGTGAGCGAGAGCAGCACCGCGCCTTTCACTGCGAAGCGAATTTGTTGGTTGCCATACTCCGGGCGCGCAATTCTTTGCCCATAAGCAATCGCAATCAGGTTTGCCACGCATCCAACGGTACTGCTGGCGACGATAAAAACAAACGAGTAGACCGACGCGCCTAAACCGCCAGCGGCGATGGCGGTCATACTCAGGCGTGACATCATCCAGACATCCGTCAATACCAGTGCCATCGCAATCAGTTGCGACACGATAAGGGGCAGCGCCAGTTTTAAAATGGTATTCATAATGTTCTCGATCTTGGCTGTGTGCTGTCACGATTTTGTTCGTGATCTCTATCACGTTAAGTTAGTGGTTGTTGATCTGGTTTTCAAATGACATTTATGTCACTCTGCTATGATCTGAAATCATGCGAGTAAAGAGTGTGCACCCTTACCCGAATCTCCCGTATTCTCATAACGCGCTGAAAGTGTTTGAGTCAGTGGCAAGGTTGATGAGCTTTACCAAAGCGGCGCAAGAGCTGCATGTGACGCAAAGTGCAGTAAGCCGTCAAATCAAGCAACTGGAAGATGATCTCAATTCATCCTTAATTGTTCGTGAGCATCGGGCGATATCATTGACGCCGCGCGGAAAAGAGTTGTTTGAGGTGCTGCGTAAAAACTACCAGTCCCTCTCTCATTTGATCGCATCTTGGCAGGCGCCGACAAGAAAACGAATTGTGATTAAAAGTGCGCTCAGCTACGCAACGCGCGTCTTACTGCCCAAGGTGGAGATGCTCAATCAACGTTACCCCGATCATGAGGTGGTGATCATTCCCTCTATTGAGGAAGACCCAGACTTGAGCCATGAAGATTGCGATCTGCTTATTATCAACACCCAGCGTCGTGAGCAGTATCAGGGTCAGAAAGGGGTGACTTTCCTGCGTGATGAATACATGGCACCTGTCTATGCACAATCGATGTCAGAGCATAGGATCACCCAACAGGATGTACTCAGCTTGCCCCACCTTCATGCCACATTGGAGCATCAAGATTGGAATATCTGGCTGAACAACGCGAGGTTAAATGGCGAGAAACAAGGTCGCGATACCGTGTTCTTTAGTTTGGATTTGGCCCTCAGTGCTTGCTTGTCCGGTCAAGGCGTGACCGTCACGGATTTGTTGTTGGTCTTGCCGGAGCTGCAGCGTGGCTTTTTACAATGCCCCGAAGGGTTGGCGCTGCAACATAGTCATTGGTGTTACTTTTGTTACCGGAATCAAGATGACCCATTAAGTCAAGAAATCTTGGAGTGGCTGGTGGCACAAACAGAGCAAGAGAGGGCACTGCTGCGCCGCCTAGCGCATGAGCACGGTTGGGGATTAGAGAGCGTCACCTTATAAGTCTCATTGGCAACGGCGTTAAAACGCATCAAGGCCAATCAGAATCATGACACCTAGGGTACATGTGAACGTTGAGACGACGGTGGTCAAGGCGATGATGTTGGCAGCAAGTGTTGCGTTACCTCCCATTGAGCGTGCCATTACATAACTGGCGGCGGCCACCGGAGAGGCGTTCATGAAGAACAGTATCCCCAGCTCTACTCCGCGAAATCCCCACCAATAGCCAGCACCTGTGATGGCGATAGGGGCGAGCACCAGTTTGTAGCCGGTCGCAAACCAGGTTGGCTTTTGATCACTCTTCATCGACGAGAGATTGAGCGACCCACCGGTACAGAGCAAGGCCAAAGGGAGTGTCATACGCGCTAAGTAGTCACCTGCGTCAACGGCGACCTTAGGGACGGGAATGGATAATAGATAGAACACCACGCCGGTGACGATAGCGATGATCAGTGGGTTTTTGGTCAGGGTTTTGACCATCACTTTTGCTGCCTGGGTGCCAGACGTCTGCCCGCGAGGGGTTAAGCAAATCACCGCTTGAACGTTATAGATAAAGGTTGTCGCAGCGACGTAGAGCGCGGCTTGTGCGACGCCTTGATCGCCAAAGGCGTTGGCCACATAAGCGATACCTATGATGGCGGTGTTGGCGCGATAGCCACCTTGGACAATCACCCCTTTATCCGCTGAGCCAGCAAAAGCACCGTTGACGGAGAGTGTGGTGAAAATGAAAAATGCCACACTGGCAATGGCACCAAAGCCGATAAATCGCCCGGCTGAGACGAAGTCGTGATCGGAGATGACGATACTCAAAAAGAGCATGGCAGGTAGGCAGACTTGAAACACCAGCTTTGACGCGACATCGATAAAATTGTCGTTGATTAAACCGATGCGCTTAAACGCCACACCCAATACCAGCATCAAGCAAATAGGGCCGGTAATGGAAAGTGAGAACTGTAACTGACTAACAATGGCGTCCATGCGTGATCCGATTATGAAGAAATAAGTGGCGAAGAATCCACAACATAGCGATTAGTTGGCGAGATCACAATAGCGACATCTTACCAAGGTGAAAAACAGTCAAGCCTGGTGTTCTCACCAGGCTTGTTAGGCGCAGCTTGTTTGCTTGAGTGTCTCAATATGGGTTACTTGAGCTTTACCGCATTGATGAGTCGATAGCTCGGTCCTGCGACCTCAGCGGTGATCACGCTCAGCGATTCGACGTTCGCACCTGCACCTTCGTAGGCATAAAAACCACCAATTTGTGTTTTGCTTGGTAGCGTCGCACTGTAATCATTGATCTGTTCTTTAGCCGTGACTGTGCCGGCGTAGAATTCATTGTGATAGGTCGCGTTGACCAGTGGGTGTTCATCAGTCGCTCGTACACTAACAAATTCTGGATTGCGCGTATTGTCTACCACGTTTGAGTCGAAGTCGACATCTACGCCTGTGTAGATAGTATCGACGACGTCATTGTTAAACAGGCTCACGCGGTGCGTTTGATTGCCGTAGACCATACCCCACTCAGTATCCACTAAGGTGTTATGGTGAATCTGAATATTTTTCGGTGTCCACTGCTTGTTGAGCTCTTTGCCTTTGACCGCTTGATCCAGCACTTCACCGTTCGCCACATCAATGATGCCCGTATTGATCACGACACCGCCGCGCAAATCGGCATTGCCCTCTATCAATCCATCACGTCCACGGGTACCTGAGATGTAATTATTGCTGATCACATGGTCTTCGTCATAAATGCGAATGCCGCCAGTCAGCAATTTCTCATTACCGACGATGATGTTGCTGTCGACAGTGTTGGCTTTACCGTGACGCAGCGAGATCAGTGCTGCACTTTCAAAAATGGTATTGCGCGCAATGGTGTTACCGCCAGATTTGATGGAAATCAGCTCTCGCTCACCATCCATATTGATCAGCAGGTTATCGACAAACTGAGAGTTCGAAGGCCACTGAGACGATTTAGAATCACCAATGCGAATCGCTTCCCAGCTATTGCCGTTGTAGCGAATGGCTTCTTTGATATCCAACTCATTGAACTGATTCTGTTGCTGATCGAGGAAAATGTTATGTGCGATCAGGTGGTTATCCGGCGTGTCGTCTTTTTGAACGCCGATTAACGTGCCACGCTTTTGCTTACCTTCAAATTGGTTGTTGATGACTTTACCGTCTTTGCCCCACAGTGATAACCATAGGTACTTCGGGTACTCAGAGCGACGTTCATCTGGCTCATACGCGTAATCATGGTTGAAGTAGTAGAAGGTTGAGTTTTGCAAGGTATTGCGATCGCCCATCATACGCACTGCACCAAAGCGCTCGGCTGGACCACCCTCTGTAAAGACCAGGCCATCAAGAGTGATGTCGTCGCCTTCAAGGACAAATTGCACTAAGCCTGTAAGCCACGCGCTACCTGCTTGCTCTGCGTTGATGGTGATATTGTTGGCAGAAATCGTGACGACACCAAGATCTGCATATTTGCCAGCAGGTAGAGTGACAGTGTCACCATCTGCTGCATTTTCCAGTTGGGCTTTGAGTTTCGCGGTCTCTTGCGCTGAATGTTCAATCAACGCACTGCCGTCAACGATATCGAGTCTCGTTGTTGAAAGAAGGTAGTCTCGGGTCAGTGTATGTGCAGAGATATCCGCCGTGGCGGGTGTGGGTGCATCTAGGGCTAGCTCATTTGATTGTGTGGTCGTGCATGCTGTCAAAGTAACAACAGAAAGAGAGGTGGCAATCACGCCCGCCAGTAGAGTTTTTTTCATTGTTGAACTCGTCTACTTAGGTAAGGAAACATACTCAAAGCGTCTTATGTGATGGAGCAAAATGGGGGTGACACAAAACGCCTTGAGTATGTAAGGCGGCCGAAGCCGCCTTGATTAAGAGAGTTACGCCGAAAGAGAGCGTTTATGCTGTCGCAGATTTTGACTCTTTCTTGTCTTCAATGCTCTGATCGACCGCTTTGACCAGCAGTAGACCAACACCCATGACAATGGCGCCGCAGAGAATAAAGATGAAGCGTCCCCATAGCGGGTTAGGCAGTAAGAACATCGCCATCACACCCACACCCGCTACTGCGATAAGAGAACCCAGCATACGACGTTGTTTGTTGTCGAGTTTCTTCTGTTCCGTTGACTCAGAAACTAGTGGTGTTGCCAAGTTTTCGAAGAATTTGTCGACGTTCTTCTGGCGCTCTTCAGAAAGAGGCTTGTAGAACAGGGTAGTGAGGATAAAGAAGCCGCCTGTAAACACTAGGTGTCCAATCAGACCAATCGCCACTTTCAAGTCAGACCATTCACGACCTGTTAGTGGTTCAAGGTTGAACCAGTTTGCGACCATTTCTGCATTGATCACAAAGCCCACGTAGTAAGAGACGATAGCACCGACAACCAGCGTACCCCAGCCAGCCCAGTCCGGAGTTTTCTTGATAAAGAAGCCAAGGAAAGCAGGGATGGTCATTGGGAAGCCAATCAAAGCACCTACGTACATCATGGTATCAAACAGGCTCAAACCTTTGAGTGAGTTGATAAATAGTGCAACGAGAATGATCGCAATACCGAAGAAGGTAGAAGTCAGTTTCGATACAAGCACCAACTCTTTCTCTGTCGCGTCTTTACGCAAAATCGGTTGGTAGAAGTTCTTAACGAAAATACCAGAGTTGCGGTTGAGGCCAGAGTCCATGGATGACATGGTCGCAGCGAACATCGCCGCAATCAGTAGACCAACCATACCTGCTGGCATGTACTCTTGGACAAAGTAAAGGTAAGCAAAGTCACCCGCTTTCTTGCCTGCTTCAGGGTATTGCATCGCTAGGTCGACACCTTGACCGGCAATAAACCAAGACGGCATGAACCAAATCAGTGGACCCATTGTCATCAAAATGCACGCCAGTAGAGCGGCTTTCTTCGCATTTTTGGAGTCTTTTGCCGCCAAGTAGCGGTAAGAGTTCAACATGTTGTTGGTGATGCTAAACTGCTTGAAGAAGATAAAGAATGCCCAGATACCAAAGATGCTTAGATAGTTGAGGTTGTTACCTGAAACAAACGACGCGCCTTCTTGTACCGGGAAGTTGCTGACGATCTCACTCACGCCGCCACCTTGGATAACCGCTACAACCGCACACGTCACGGTCACAGCCATAATGATCACCATCTGCATGAAGTCAGAGGCAATTACCGCCCAAGAGCCGCCGGTGACCGACATCACCAATACAACCAGACCAGTAATAATAATGGTGGTGGTCATATCAAAGCCGAAAATACCAGAAGCAATGATCGCTAGGCCGTTTAGCCAAATACCGGCTGAAATAACGCTGTTTGGCATACCAGACCAAGTAAAGACTTGCTCGTTGAAGTTACCAAAACGCATGCGAATCGCTTCAATTACCGTAACAACGCGAAGTTGGCGGAATTTCGGTGCAAAGTAGAGGTAGTTCATCAAGTAGCCAAACGCGTTGGCAAGGAAGATAACGGCTACCGCAAAACCGTCTGCGTAGGCTTTACCCGCCGCACCGGTGAAGGTCCAAGCACTGAACTGCGTCATAAACGCGGTCGCGCCGACCATCCACCACAGCATGCTGCCGCCCCCGCGGAAGTAGTCACTGGTGTTACTAGTGAAGGTTCTGAACATCCAACCTATCGCAATCAAGAATAGGAAATAGATGCCAACAATAATTGTATTGAGTTCCATCTTTTGACCTTTGTAATGTTATGTAATGTCACCTCACTATGTTATCTAGCTCTTTGTTTATTTGTACTACAATAACTCAAAAATGTGACCAATGATCGAAGAGTGATGGATTAATAAATCATACAAGTGATCGAGATCGAATCTCTAAATATTCAATGATCGCGATAGAGTTGGAGGTTGCTCCATTGGAGCTAAATTAAAACGGTGTTTTAATTGTATGATTTAAATTAGGGGGGGAATAGGATAAAAAAACGCCCACATATTGCCTGTAATATGTGGGCGCAAACGGTATGGGTACCGTCTGGATAATCACCATCGTCGTTACACTTAAACCAGTGATACACATCAAGACGCAAAGACGGAACGGGGGTGAGCGATGTCCTGTCTTTTGAGCCGTGATTGCAGCACCAGATCTTCGAGCGTTTAAGCTGCCGGAGCGAGGCTGTGTCCAGAAAATATTATTGTTAATTAGGTTGGGAGCGAACTTAAAACTCACTTCGCTGCTTGTTTCACTGAGTAGAGAGCATCGACAATGCCAATAACACCTTCGAAACAAACAGCAATAATACTGTTGCGACCATCAACACACGTGCACTTAATACCAGCGTTCCAATCGAACTTGCTTTGAGCATGGTGGTCAAAGTTTGCATTGTTTGGTCGCTATTCCTGCCTTAGTGCGTTGTTCAGTCGTCTTTTTTGCTAACTGTTCAACATCCAACGCTGCGTATAGTAATGTATGACTATTAAAAATGAAACTGTTTTTTATAAAAATCAAATCAAGCGCACATTTTGTGTTCAGTGACGATTCGCCACTTCTTGTCATCACCCCGTACAATCAGTCATTTAGCAAAATCAAAGCCCAAATGATGAAGGGCCTGTCACTGCTTTGTTACCAAAATCGGAAATGAATCACAGAAACATTTTATTTCCTTACTGGTATTTTAATACTACAAATAAGTGAAAAGCAAGGAAAAACATGAAATTTAATGTGAAACCTCTACGTCTTGCCGCTATCGTGTCGACGGCTCTGTTAAGCAGCCAAGCGTTGTCAGCGAATTTTGTCTTTTTGGATCAGAATGTCATCGAAAAAAATCGCGCCGTTCTCCATTCCCAAGAGGCACCGCATTCGATGAAAGTGGCGTATCAACGTCTACTGTAAGAAGCGGGTCTTGCGATGCAAGATGGGCTTTTTACAGTCGTCGATAAGAGAATGACACCTCCCAAGATGCTCCTCGACGTGTTGAGCGCATGACCCCCTTTACCTCAAAGGCGGCATCGCCACGGGCAACCAGGAGTGGGTCAACCTCGCCAAACAAACGAACTTTGATGCCTATACGGTCAAGAAAAATCTCGCTGAGGTCTGGGCTCAGAGAGATATAGAGTTGCTTTATTCTACCTACTAATCCTTTTAAGGCCTCTTCGGAGGTCTTTTGGTTGCCTCATGTCCAACACTAAGTATGGATAGAGTGAATGAGTGATATGATAATTACTTTTTAAAAGTAATACAAAATAAATTATTTCATTTTGTAAACGACAGCTTTAGATCACACGCTCAACAATAGGTTTTCAAAGTGTTTTTACATAAATCCGTTATAAAACAAAGTATTAAATTTATTCTCTGGATTGGCTTTTAGTTAAAAAACAAACCAGGTGATGAAAGTCACAGAAAGGGATTGTGGTTTTTAGTTATTATATTTGTATTACATTAACACATAATAAGGTCTAAAAATGAAAAAGCTGACTAAAACCTCACTCGCGGTGGCCACTCTATTAGCAACAACTGCGGTATCCGCCACGACGATTAACTTGCGTCACGAATACATTGATCGTGACGATGCGGACTACAGCCATGCAGATCGTATTTCGGTCTCTCACCGTTTTAGCAACGGCATTGGTTTCTCAGCGGAAGCAAAATGGCGCTATCAAGATAGTGATAAACAAAAAGGTCTCATTAACAACGGTCATGAAGTAGGGGTAAGTTACAACCACAAGTTGAATGATACATTCACTCTACAACCTTCCTACGCGGCAGATGCAAGCAACAACGCCAATCAAGTGACACATAAGTTCAACATTCGTGGTATCGCAAAAATTACTGACGAGTGGACCACTAGTCTTCGCTACCGTTATGGTTACCAAGCAAAAGCGAATCGTTCGGATAGTAACGGTCACTACCATCAATATAATCTAGTGAGCAGCTACAACTTAGGTTGGAGCAGCTTTGGCGTCGATTTAGAGTATAAAGATCTACAGAGTGGTGGTTGGAAAAACAAAGGTTCAGATCATCTCGTAAACTTCTTCGGTGAGTACAAAGGTCTGGAAAGTGGTTGGGTACCGTTTGCAGAACTTGGTGTCATCACGACCAAGGACGACGGTTCCGCTTATAAAGAAGATTACACTTTACGTTACCGTGTAGGTGTGAAGTATAGCTTCTAACTCCTCATAGTAGATAGTGAAAAGACCTAGCGTTTGTGCTAGGTCTTTTTGTAGAGAGCCACAATATATCAATGCTTGTCAGGAGTTTGATGCTTACACTTCGGGCTGAGCGGAGGTGACTGTGCGTTTCTTTCCTCTTATCCACCGTTTCCAACGTATTGGCATCATTGGAACAATAATCAGTATTATGCCTAGCGCTGTGAACAAATCAGGGATTTCATCGAACCACATCACGCCAAACAGAGTGACAAAGGCAAGGCCAGAGTATTCGGCGAGCGCGATTTGGCTGGCGGGGGCTCGGCGAAAGGCTTGTACAACAAGGGCATGGTAGCTCAGCACAAACAGGTTGATCGCTACAATCCAGCCTACGTGGTGCCATTCGATAGGTTGCCACTCAAGGTAGGCAATGACGGCGGCGGTGGGTAGAGTCATCAAGGTGGTCCAAAACAGAGTGCACACCAAGGGTTGCTCTTGAGGCATACGTCTGATGAGAATATTCCCCACCCCCATGGCGAGTGCACTGCCTAGCGCGATGATGGCCGCCCAGTGAAAGTGCTCCGGGCGCAAGACAATCAAAACGCCAATAAAGCCCAGTAGCGTGGAAAAAATTTTGCCCGCGGAAGGGCGCTCTCCCAAAAATACGATGGAAAGCGGCAACACTAACAGTGGCCCAACGTAGAAAATCGCATTCGCGGTCGCCAAGGGCAGGTGAGTAATGGCCACCATGGCACATGCGCTTCCCAATAAAATCAATTGTGCGCGCCAAAAGGTAATGCCATCACAGCCCATTAGACGGCGCTGCTTGGGGAATGACCACCAAAAGGGCAGTAGCAGAGTGAGGCTAATCAATTGACGGAGGAAGACATATTGAAATGTCGGGACTTCACCATTGAGGATTTTTAACGATACATCAGACAGTGAAGCGAGTAAGTTTGCGCCAACCAGCAGGAAGATGGCGAACGAGACATCATTTTTTTTCATACAGTGTGTTTAAGGTGCGGGAAAACCGAGTTAATGACTGAGTTTATACAACTGGCTCAGCGTCACCGTCTTGTGGGAAGCGATGCGTTTTTTCTGCGCCAATAAAAGTTCTGCCGTGGCGACCGCATCCGTGAGGGCGTTGTGGGCGAAATATTCGGGTAGTTGATAGCGTTGTCGTGTGGCTGAGAGCGACACGTCGATCTCTTCGTGGTGATTGATCGCTTTTGCCATCTTCTTTTCGATACACAAGGTGTCGAGCCAGGTGAGAGGAAAAGCGTTCAGGCCAAATGATTTAGATAAGTAACGATTGATGAAATTGCTTTCTACCATACAACCGTGCGCGACGAGTATTTTGCCGTGTGCGGCTTCAAAGAAGGTGTTCATCGCATCATGAATCGAAATGCCATCTTCAAGCATTTGTGGCGTAATGTGGTTGATGACTGCTGTCTCGGCTTTGATTTGCGAACGGCTATTAACATAGTAGTGGTGCGCCGAGGTCATATCGATAGACTCGGCGGAGAGCGTGACCCAACCAATCGACAAAATTCTATCTACTTCACTGTCTAAGCCCGTCGTCTCAAGGTCGACAACCAAATAGTCGTAGTCACTTGCAAGCGTCGACAAATTGAGTTCAGGTTGTTTCACCAACGGGTAAAACACATCGGCGAGACGAACATTCGCAAGGTAATGCTCGCGCGCTTTAATGTGATGGGACAGCGGATGGAAATAGCGATTAAAGAGCTGAATCATCGTGAGCCAAACCTTATCTTCGCCCCGTCTTGTAGCTCAGAAACGATACGGAACGCATCTTTTAGGTGATTACGCTCAAAGCTACCGAAGCTGTCTGGGTTGATGTGGTTATCTGCCACCTCACCGCGTTTGAGCGCTTCCACTTGATGGCTAAAGCGAAATGAGAGAATAAACTGATAGGCACGCAAGATGTTCTTATACGAATCTTCACTCATGATGCCTTTTTCAAACGCGGCTTTAAAACGCTCGTCGGTTGCAGAGACATCGGACTCCACTGCTAATCCATAGATACGTGCCAAATCAATGATCAAGTTGATGGCGTATTTCTTAATATTGAGTGTTTTCTTGTTCTCGCCAGATTTTTCTAAAACGAGCTTGTTAAAGATGCCGAGTGGTGGGTTGGTTTGCACCGAATCATTGACGAGGATACTCAAGAAAGCATGGTTATCACGGATGTTGCGATGCAACTCATCACGGAGGATCTGCTCAAACTCTTTGTTGCCGTAGACGGAGCGAATCTCTAAGAACACGCTGATATTCAGCAGCCGCTCATATTCTGGATTCGCGACCCACTTTTTGTAGTAGTGCTTCCAAACGCTCAGCGGCTGGCACCATTTGGGCGTCGCGGCCATGTACTTGCCAGGGCATAAGGGGTAACCACAGCTCGCTAATCCATTGGAGACCATCATCGCCATGTGTTTAAAGTAGATTTTATCACTGTCGGTGGCGTCGTCGGCGAGAACGATCGCACTGTCTTGATCCGACAGCATGTGAACTTCATTACGTGCATGAGACCCGGCCACCAACCAAGAGAACTCACACGGCGGCGGTCCCAATTTGTCGATAGCAATTTGAATCAAACGGCGCGTATAGGCATCCATGATCATTGTCATGACTTTACCGATCACTTCTGGTGCGACATGGCCCTCGACCAGAGCTTCGAAAATTGCTTGTCTTTCCGGTGTGTAACTGGCCAATGTCTTGATACTGCCTGAGTATTTAATCTTTTCAATCAAGAAGATGGCTTGCACGCGGTGGTTTTGCACCAAGTGGGTGGTGGTAAGCAAACCGACCACTTTGTTGCCTTTGACCAAAGGCAGGTTACGGATGTTGAACTGCATCATCATAGAGGCAGCGTGCATCACAAGATCATCTGGGCTGATGGTCAGCGGCGACAGTGTCATGACTTTGGAAATCGGCTCATCGGTGCTGACGTCCTGTGCGATGACGCGTTTGGTCATGTCACGGTCCGTGATGAGACCTACAATTTTTTCGTCCTCGTAGATCACCGCACACGGCGAGCGTTTGATCAGCATCTCTTTGGCAACTTTCTTGATGGAATCTTTAGCATCACCAATCGCAACGCGACCACTGGCAACCTCAGAGACCTTCTTGATAAAGATGCCTTTCTCTTTGTTTGACCACACCACATCTAATGCAGATTTAAGCCGCACTTGAGCTTGGGAAGCAAAGTGCTCTGCGCATTCAGGGTGTGCCTTAAACAGAGCCTTCAGGGCTGAGTGAGGCACGATGTAGAGCAGGGTGTTTTCTAGCGCAATCGCTTTGTAGCCTTTATCGCTGTTACTATCGACATCTTTTGAGAGGAAGGTAAAACCAAAAATATCTTCAGCTTCGAGCTTGGCGCGCAAGACGCCATCTTTTTTACGTTGCTCCATTGAGCCGGTGCGGATCATGTAGAGGGATTTTTCTTTGCCCTCCTTACATAGATCCACGGTGTCTCCTTTGCACAAATAGGTAATCTGAACATTCCCAGCCAATTCACGAACAGCGGTTTTAGGCAGCTTATCAAAAGGGTCAATTTGCGCGATAAATTGGACAATATTGGGCAGTAAAGATTCGGTCATGAGCGATGTGAGTCAACGAGTCAAAATGAATTGTCTTATGATAGCCCCTATTGTTGGGTGAAGTCCAAATTTAAGTCAGATTTTGCCGAAATTTTGGGAGGTTAGGCGAGATAGAAGTGCGCTAGGCTTGCAGTAAGTTGGATGATTTGTGTTGAAAATGACAAAGCCCTCGCATCGGCGAGGGCTTTGAGTTTGATATGTGCTAGTGATCAGTTCACTGCTGCGAGGCGGTGCTTCGAATCTTGCAGGTGAACGATAGACGCTTGACGCGCTTTGTCTGGGTTGCCCGCCATGATCGCATCGTAGATGTGGCGGTGCTCATTGATGCAAGTGCTGCCTTCCTCTGACGAGTGCGCAATAAAGTTGACAAACATGGTGGTCAGAATGTTACCAAAAGGCAGGTAGAAATCATTACCGGTTGCGTTGAAGATCAGGCTGTGGAATCGCGTATCCACTTCCATCCAGCGCTCTTGGTCAAACACGTCAGCTTCGGCAATCTCAACCATCTGTTGGAAGGTCTCAGAAAGTTCAATGCGCTCATCAGCCGACGCATGGATGGCGGCAAGTGCGCACGCTTCGGGTTCAATGGCACGGCGCAGACCCAAGAACTGTGAGCAGAACTGGTCAGTGTCTGTTAGTCCATCCATCCACTCAATCAGTTGAGGGTCGAGGAAGTTCCAGTAGGCACGATTGACCACTCTGGTTCCGACTTTAGGTCGTGACTCAAGCATGCCTTTCGAGGTCAGCAATTTGACGGCTTCGCGCAGGGCAGTGCGGCTGATGCCAAATTGTTCACATAATTCCATCTCACCAGGGAGAATAGAGCCTTGTGCCAATTTGCCAGATAAAATGCCTCGAGCGATTTCTCTCGCGACTTGTACGTGCAGGCTACGTTTTGAACCTGCGATTGAGTTAAAAGCTCCAGTCATCATATTGCTACTTCTTCGACCTGTTTCAATTAAAAATATAAGTATTATTTAAGCCTAAATATAGCACTCTTCTCACCGTTGACCAACCATTGCTTTTGCAAAGCGCGATTGACTCACACTCTTTGTGCCATAAAGGCTCGCGCGATCACTCAAAAGGCTCAATCTAGCACGTAGAGAGGGTCGATTTGTGTCTGTTTTTTGCGCCTTTTTGTGACTAAATGCGTGTTAAATCGGCGCATTATTTCTTGAGTTTGAACTGGTTCACAAATATTAAATGAAACAAGGGTTTATTTTGTTTGGTGATTATTTTGCTGAGAAATTAAGTTGTTAAAAATTGATATTATTGTATTATTAATGGTGTTTGGTGTGTTTTTCTCTCCACGCAATCCTTCGTCTGACCCAAAAGCCGACGCTGACTGGCTTTTTATAATTCAAGCGTTCTTCTCGCTGAGAGTGTTTCGATTATATCATTGTGTCTGTGCTCACTATGGCCTTGTCGTGAACCTGGTCATCATTGGGTGCATCGGGAGTACTGTATGGCGACATTTACCTCAGTCGAGGATTCAAGCCGTAAAATTCACGTTCAAGTCGCGCGGCAGATCGCTCGGCGCATTTTATCGGGGGGATTGCAGCCTCTGGAAAAGTTGCCTTGTGAGCTGGAGATGTGTGACATTTTTGGTGTCAGTCGAACCTCATTACGTGAGTCGATCAAACTTTTGTCCGCCAAAGGACTTATTGAGTCCAAACCCCGGGTAGGAACGCGAGTTCAAGGGCGTAATAATTGGCATTTTCTTGACCCTCAGTTGATGGAATGGATCCAAGATTTAGAGGATAATCAACGTTTTCTTGCGCAGTTCCTCGGACTGAGAAAAGCGATTGAGCCAGAAGCGTGCGCCCTTGCCGCGAAACATGCCTCGGTCGCTCAGCGTAAAGATCTGTCTATTGTGTTTCAGCGCATGACCTTTGCGGCACAGAGCCACAACATGGCGCAGTGGACAGAAAACGATCACTTATTTCACCAACTGATTTTTCAGTCAACAGGTAATCAGTTTTTCTTGCCGTTTAGCAATATCCTCTCCACTATCTTCCGCGAGTTTATTGATGAGTCGGCAGAAGGCGGACGGTTTTGTTTAGCCGAGCACCAACGCATTTACGATGCGATCATGGCAGGAAAATCGGATGCGGCGCGTCTCGCCTCTCAAACGCTACTGAATGATGAGAACCAGCGTTTAGCGCAAGTCGTTTGAAAAAGAATCACCCCAATAACGTCGCTTCGGTGACGTTTTTTCGTTTGTTTAAGCATTGGAAATTGAGTCGTCACCATGACCCTTAACCCTTACGTTCGCAAAAACCTATCGCTTGCTTGGCCCTTAGCACTCAATGCATTGCTGATGCAATCCATGTTGATGATCGACACCTTGTTGGTGTCACCGCTTGGTGAGATATCGCTAGCGGCGATGGGGATCGCGTTTACCATCGTCTCTTTCTTGCTCGGGATTCAAATCTCTCTTGCCAATGGCTCGCAATTGGTGCTCAGTCGCGCGTTTGGCTCTGGTCAAGAGAGTGCGCTGAATAAGGGCTTCTGGGCGGCGATTTTGATTAATGGCTGTATTGCTGTGCTGTTTTTAGCCTTGTTGACGCTCGCAGACAGTGCGCTTATTAGTGCGCTGACCAATGATGACCTTTTAAAGCAAGAAACCGCGCGTTACTTATCGGTGGCGAAGTACATTGTGGTCATCAACGCGGCGACGCAGGTGATGATTGCCCTCTTTAACGCACTGGGGAAAACCAAGTTGCCGTTTAAAGGGTACTTACTTGAAGCGCCCATTAATGTCGCGGTTTCATACGCGATGATTCACGGTATGGGGTCATGGCAAGGCGTTGGGGTACAAGGGGCGGCAATCGGAAGCTTGGTGGCGATTACTGTTCGGCTGCT
>NZ_JCBDGG010000019.1:0-6218 GCF_059833835.1 Vibrio sp. R15-SG3-ISO1B
TGAAGCCAGCCCGTCAGCGTGAAACCAACCACCTGCGTGCCATTTACCGCTGGCATCCAGTGTTTGCGGGGCAGGACTTCATTAAATACTTCGGTGATGAAGATCTTCATTACGACAACGCCAATATTGAGGGCGGCGATGTGTTGGTGATCGGCAAAGGCGCGGTGCTGATTGGCATGTCTGAGCGCACGGCACCACAAGGGGTTGAGAACCTAGCGGCGACCTTGTTTAAACATGGCCAAGCCAAAGAAGTGATCGCCATTGATCTTCCCAAACATCGTTCGTGTATGCACCTCGACACCGTCATGACTCATATGGATGTTGATACCTTCTCTGTCTATCCAGAGATCATGCGCAAAGATCTGGAGACGTGGCGTTTAAGTGCCAAAGACGATGGCGAGATGCAGGTCGAGAAAGTACCGAGTTTCGTTCACGCCATTGAACAAGCGTTAGGGCTCGATTATCTGAAAATCATCACCACAGGCGGCGATAGCTATGAAGCCGAACGTGAGCAGTGGAATGATGCCAACAACGTCTTGACGGTGAAACCAGGCGTGGTGATCGGTTACGAGCGCAACGTCTACACCAATGAGAAGTACGACAAGGCGGGCATTGAAGTGTTAACCATTCCCGGCAATGAACTCGGCCGCGGCCGCGGCGGAGCGCGCTGCATGAGCTGCCCAATCGAGCGTGACGGCATTTAAATCCGCCCCAAACAAAAGTGCCTAGTTTTAGAGATTTTCTCTCAAAACTAGGCACCCAACCACTCTCTAGGAACTAGGATCTAGAAACTAGGCACTCATCTTACTCCGTCCCACCAACCGTCAACGCATCCAGCTTCAACGTCGGCTGACCAACGCCAACCGGCACACTTTGCCCCGCTTTGCCACACACGCCAACGCCACGGTCGATACTGAGATCGTTACCGACCATGGAGACTTGCTGCATCGCTTCAATGCCGGAGCCAATCAACGTCGCCCCTTTGACTGGGCGCGTGATCTTGCCGTCTTCAATCAAGTACGCTTCCGATGCGGAGAACACAAATTTACCCGAGGTAATGTCCACCTGACCACCGCCGAAGTTTGGTGCGTAAAGGCCTTTTTTCACCGTTGAGATAATCTCTTCAGGCGTGTGCTGACCCGGTAGCATGTAAGTATTGGTCATGCGCGGCATAGGTAGATGAGCATAAGACTCACGGCGACCATTACCGGTCGGCGCTACACCCATCAAACGTGCGTTGAGCTTATCTTGCATGTAACCTTTCAATACGCCGTTTTCAATTAAGGTGTTGTATTGACCATGCACACCTTCGTCATCCACGTTGAGTGACCCACGCAAATCTTTCAGCGTGCCATCGTCAACAATAGTACAAAGATCCGAGGTGACTTTGTCGCCCACTTTGCCACTAAAGACCGATGACTCTTTGCGGTTGAAATCACCTTCCAAGCCATGACCGACCGCTTCATGAAGCAGCACTCCTGGCCAACCCGAGCCCAGCACCACCGGCATCATACCCGCAGGCGCGGCATCCGCCTCTAGGTTGACCAACGCCATGCGAATCGCTTCATCTGCGTATTGATACGCCACTTGCACGCCATCGCTGTCACTTAAGAAGAAATCGTAACCAAATCGGCCACCGCCGCCTGCACTGCCTCGTTCACGGCGCTCGCCGCGATGCGCGAGTACACTGATTGACAGGCGCACCAACGGACGAACATCACCAGCGTAAGTGCCGTCTGTTGCCGCGACAAGCATCTGCTCATGGACACCGCTCAGGCTCACCGACACTTCTTTGATCAGTGGCTCTTTGGTACGAATGTAGGCATCGATCTGTTTAAGTAGCGTCGTCTTTTGCTCTTTCTCCCAACTGTCTAGCGGATTGACCGCTGCATAGATGTGTTGGTTATCACTGCGCTTGAACGCTTGTACCTGAGCATTTTGCCCCTGCTTGGCAATACCGCGCGCTGCAACCGCGCTCTGTTTCAAGCCCTCAAGCTGAATTTGGTCGGAGTAAGCAAAACCGGTTTTCTCGCCTGAGACCGCTCGCACACCCACACCGCAATCGATGTTAAATGAGCCATCTTTGATGATGCTGTCTTCCAAAACCAGTGACTCATGCCAACTGGATTGGAAGTAGATATCGGCGTAGTCAATTTGACGAGTCGCGATGCTCGCTAGCGTCTGTGCGACGTCACTTTCGCTCAGCCCAGCTGGTTTCAACAAGGCATCTTCTACAAGGTTAATGGTCATACTTCGCTCTTAACGTTAATGGTTTGACGAGTCGATAGGCATCGCTTATCGAACCGGAATGAATTGATTGTCGAATCGTGAATGTTGCCCAACGGGCATCGCGCTTCGACAGCTTGCGACCTGTTTTATGTCAATCTCGACGACCAAGTTATCGACCTCACGCGCCAGCGTCGCCACCACTTCGCCCCAAGGGGAGATGACCATAGAATGGCCCCAGGTTTCTCGGCCGCCTTCATGTGTGCCCGTCTGATTGACCGCCAGTACCCAAGATTGGGTTTCAATCGCTCTGGCTCTCAATAGCGCTTCCCAGTGCGCTTGCCCTGTCACGGCAGTAAACGCCGCCGGGACTAAAATCAGCGTCGCGCCGCGTCTGACAAGCTCATTATACAACTGGGGAAAACGTACATCATAACAGATGGATAAGCCGAGGTGGCCAAAGGGCGTGTCGAGTGTGACGATCTCCTCGCCGGGCGTGAAGGTTTCGGATTCGCGGTAACGTCCGTGACCATCGGCAACATCGACATCGAACATATGCAGTTTATCGTAGTGGCCGACAAGGCGTCCGGTGCGGTCGAACACCACAGAGGTCGTGGTCACGCCATTGGCCGTGCGGATCGGCATACTGCCAATGACTAACCACACTCCCCACTGCTGCGCCATGGCGGCAAGCGCCGATTGTAGCGGGCCATCCCCTAAAGGTTCAGCGTGGCGGTGATAACCCGCTCGCTGACCAAACACCAGTGCGTTTTCCGGGGTAACCACAAGCTGCGCCCCCGCTTTCGCTACCGCTTCAACCTGCTTGGCGATGTGGGCCAAGTTGTCTTGCGGATTCGGGCCTGAGGTCATCTGAATCAGTGCAACTCGTTCCATGAGTCTTCTCCTTATTTAACCGCGTCGCGTAAGCGCTCTGGCAATTTGAATTCCCCTTTACTGCGAGACAGCTCTTTGACGACCGGTGAATCCATCGGTCCTTTCACTTCATAATTGACCTGAGTGAACACTTCGACCACCGGTGAAATCACCGTGGTGATGGCGAGGACATACAGCGCCGTCTGCGGCGTCACTGCAAACGCAGTTAAGACGGGAATGCCTGACGTAATGTCTGGGGTGAAATTCACCTCGGCATCCACCGTGCGCGTATTGAGGTTGGCTAACCCTTTGATGGTCATTTCACCCGACACCGCATCCATCCGAATATCGTTGGTCAGGAAAACGCCATTTTTAATCTGACCAGAGCCAGTAATGGAGTTGAACGCCATCCCTTTGTCGAACACATCGGTAAAGTCGAGCTGCATTTTGCGGATGATCGAATCCAAACTAAAGAGGCCAAGCAGACGCGCCGCGCCACTGACATCGGAGATCATTCCTTTGCCCAGCTTCACATTGACCTCCCCCTCCATGGTGCTCACTTGTGTGGCCCACGGAGAACCATCCCACTCCACCTCAGAGCGAATATCAAACGGCGCTCGTTGGATGCCCGAGGAGATACCAAATCGCTCCATGACATCACTGTTGTTTTCGCCCGAGACCGCCAGCGTCATTTGTGTGTGGCTTTGATCGCCGTCCAACGCCCACCAGCCACTCACATCGACCTGGTTGTCCCCGCTTTGGAACGACAGCTTCTTCCACTCTAACTTGTTGTCACGGCGCTGAAGATCCAAATGCGCACGACCCACTTTGTAGCCTTGCACCCAAAAGTCGTCAATCGCTAGAGTAATATTAGGCAATTGGCGATGCAACGCGCGCTCAAAATCGGTGATGAGCGGCGCCTTCTCTAGCGGTTGGGTGAGCGGCTCGAGCAGAGGCTCCGGCGTTTGGCTCAAGGACTCCTCTAACCCTGGCACGTAGATGTGCAAGCGTTCAAAGGCGACGGAGAGGTCGTAGGGCTCAATATAGTTCGCCTCACCGAGTGCTTCTTGGCTGTCGATGGTCATGTGCCAACCGAGATTCTTGCGCTTGGCGGAGAAGTCGACGTCATTCCATTTGATCCCTGCCAGTTCGAGCTCTTTGACCTTGATCTCTGCCCGTTGTAGCGCGGGGATCTGTGGCATGCTCATCTGACTGATGACCCCTTCAGAAGTAGACTCGCTTGGCTTAAACGCGACGTCTAACCATTGGTCTAGGCTAAATTTATCAATCCGAATTGACGCATCATGGCCAGCGAACGGCGTGAGCTTGTAGCTACCACGCCCGACCACGAAATTGGTCGCTTGCAACTGCGGCACATCGTCCGTGATATCAATCTCAGCCTGATATTTCACTTGCGGCAATTGCAATCGGGCACTGATGCTCTGCTGATTGCCAGAGGCTTGCAGCAGGGCTTTGCCCTCCACTTTACTCGCTTTATTGAGTGGGTAAGGGTAGTCACTGACAAGGTATTTGAGATCTGCTTCGGTTTCAACCTGATAAGTAAAGCCAACGTCATTAAGCTGAATATCAATGTCACTGCGCCACTGCGCATGGCCAGATAATGGGGTTAACCAACGTTCACCAAGGTACGGCACCAGAGGTTTGACATCCCAGTCACCGACCATATCAATGCCGACTCCGTAGCCTTTGGCGACATTCTCGCCATGGAAATCAATCCACACGGGCTGATCCAATAGCTCCGCAGAGAGCCCCGCGGCTTGCACTACGTCATTATCAAATTCTATCCGGCCACTGACGGCTTCGAGTGTCATTGGCGGCGTATTGATCGTAACGTGGCTCTGCTTGAGATCCGCGTACCCCCAAGCACGCGCCTCTGCGCCGCCGTGAAATGGGATCATCAACTGGAATTGTGAGTCGACTTCACCATCCACTTGCACGGCGGTCAGCGCCGCGCCGACAGAATCAACCAATGGCGAAGCGGTCATGTAGTCACGAACTGCGTTGCCTTGGGCAACCGCGTGCGCTTCTATCTCAATATGGCCATTGGGCGCCAAAGCAGGAATGCGCCCTGTGATGCGTTTCGCCTCGACATCCATCAAGGTTGCACTTTCAGAATCGAGATACATCGCATCGTTTTGGAACAGCAAATCCAACTGCAAATCGGTGATGGGTGGCCAAGCGGTGTCAAAACTGAACTTGGCCTCTTTTAACCCCACCCAGGCTTGAAACATACCGTTATTCTGGTGGTAGGGAAAATTGCCCAACTCGCCATACCAAAGCAGCTTGGCCGTATTGACCCGCCCTGCTTGAATCGCGGTCGACAGATAGTCGGTCAAGTTGCGCCCAAGGGCTAACGTCGGTAAATAGCGCCAAGTCTCGCCTGCGTTGTATAGATCCGCTTCACTGTAAAACGAAAGAAAGGGACTTTTTCCGTTGGGAAAGTCGAGACGAAAGGCGCCTAAGACTTGCAAATCTGGCGTCGCCGCGGTGACCTTGTCTGCCCACAAAGACCAACCTTGCTCATCGCGCTGCCAAACGACATCCGCATGGCCTTGTTTGATGTTCAGCGGCGCTTGAAACACCTCACCGTAAGGTAAGACATCGTCAAAAATACTCACTTGCGCGCGCGCTTGATGAAGATCGCCACTCACCGACGCCGTCAAGTAGTGCAGCCCCGGCAAGAGTTCCCATTGCGCCATTTTACCTTCGCTAAGATCGGCCGAGTAGGTCAGGCTCTGCCAATCTCCATATGCGGACACACGTAAGTCTTCCACTAAGCCGCCCACAGCCAGCGTCTCGATCATGTCGGTGGTGGCGGCGGAGTCTGGCGCCAACTTAATCAAAGGGGTTAGCGCTTGGATATCCAGCTGCGAGACATTGAGTTGCCAATGCTGCGGTTGCCAAGCAAAGGCGATATCGAGTTCTGGCCAAGGGGTATTGTCGGTTAAAAACTGAAGTGAGTGAGCATTCACTTGCCAGCCTTGCTCTTTCGGCTCAAGCTGCACGATACCAGATTCGATCAATAACTCGTGCTGCTGACCCTCTTGCCAAATAAGCTCTGACGACAGCAACTCAACAAAGGCATTCACGGGCTTGCT